>NZ_LGEK01000020.1 GCF_001636615.1 Mucilaginibacter sp. L294
AGATGTGTATAAGAGACAGTTTTTAACCCCTGTTTTTTTAAATGTATTGATATACAGTAGTTTTACAATATTAAAGTGCTTTTTTATTTAGATTTTTTAAAAAAAAGTAGGAAATACAATTAAGTGGTGGTTACTTAGGGCTGTGGAGTGTTAACTCCAAAAAAACCAAATACAACCATTACAAATCGGCCAAATACCCTATGTGTAAAAAAAACACAATGAAAAGATTTGTAAAATAATTTTTATTCATACATTAGACGGAACAACCAATTACGTAATAAATTTATTTAACGCTATACTTTTATGTCTACAAACACTTATGACGCGATAGTCATTGGTTCAGGTATCTCAGGCGGCTGGGCTGCAAAAGAACTGACCGAGAAGGGCTTAAAAACCATCATGTTAGAGCGCGGTAAAAATATCGAGCACATTAAAGATTATGTTAACGCGAACAAAGGCCCGTGGGAATTTGAACACAGGGGCGGCCGAACGCAAAAAATGATCGAGGATTACCCCGTTTTAAAACGCGATTATCCGTTAAATGAAACTAACCTTGACTATTGGACCAACGAAAAGGAGAGCCCGTATACCGAGATCAAACGTTTCGATTGGTTTAGGGGTTACCATGTAGGTGGCCGTTCGTTAATGTGGGGCAGGCAATCATACCGCTGGCACGATACCGATTTTGAAGCTAATGCAAAAGATGGTATAGGTACCGACTGGCCTATCCGTTACAAGGATCTGCACGACTGGTATGGCTACGCAGAAAGGTTTGCGGGTATCTCTGGTAATAAAGATGGTGTTCCGATCCTTCCGGATGGCGATTTTATGCCACCAATGGACATGAACATTGTAGAAAAAGATGTTCAGAAACGCTATAAAGAGTTTTATAAAGATTCAAGGCACTTCATTATTGGCCGTACCGCCAATATTACTGTGCCGCATAACAACCGTACTAACTGCCAGTACCGTAACAAATGCTGGTTAGGTTGTCCGTTTGGGGCATATTTCAGCACGCAATCGGCTACCTTACCGGCTGCTGTGGCAACAGGTAACTTAACGCTTCGCCCGTGGTCAATCGTAACTAAAATTATTTACGATAAAGACACCAAGAAAGCTAAAGGCGTTGAGGTATTGGATGCTGAAACCAACAAAACATATGAATTTTTCGCTAAGATTATTTTCGTAAACGCATCGGCATTAAACAGTGCATGGGTGTTAATGAATTCGGCTACCGACGTATGGGAAGGCGGCTTAGGCAGCAGCAGCGGCCAGTTAGGCCATAACGTAATGGACCACCACTTAGGTGTTGGTGCAGGCGGCCGTGTAGAAGGCTTTGAAGATAAATATACTTTTGGCCGCAGGGCTAATGGTATTTACATACCTCGTTACCGTAACCTAAACGGCGAAAAACGCGATTATATCCGCGGTTTTGGTTACCAGGGTGGTGGTAGCCGTAGCGGTTGGGGCCGTGATATTGCCGAATTGAACATTGGTGGCGATTTCAAAGATGCCTTAACTGAACCAGGAAGCTGGGGCTTTGGTATGGGTGGTTTCGGAGAAACATTACCATATCACGAAAACAAGATCACGCTTGATAAAACCAAAAAAGATAAATGGGGCTTACCTATTTTGGCATTTGATGTTGAAGTGAAGGATAACGAGCGTAAAATGCGTATCGATATGATGAACGATGCAAAAGAAATGCTGGAAAATGCAGGTGTTAAGGATGTACAAACCTATACTTCAGAAGCAGTGTTAGGCCGTGGTATCCACGAAATGGGTACAGCACGTATGGGCCGCGATCCAAAATCATCAGTATTGAATGGTAACAACCAGGTTTGGGATGCTAAAAACGTATTCGTTACGGATGGCGCTGCAATGGCATCTTCTGCCTGCCAGAACCCGTCACTTACTTATATGGCGCTTACTGCGCGTGCAGCGAATTTCGCTGTTGAGGAACTTAAAAAAGGTAACATTTAACAGTATTGAAATTCGACTAACAATGACTGAAGAGAAAGAAACTACAACAAACAACATTTCTACCCCGTCGAGACGGGATTTTATCAAATCGGGTGCATTAGCGGCCGCAGGTTTTATGATCGTACCACGCTTTGTATTAGGCGGTACAGGTTATACAGCACCAAGCGATATGCTTAACATAGCCGGTGTAGGCGCGGGCGGTAAAGGCCAAAGCGATATTGCCAACTTTGCAAAAAGCGGTAAAGCAAACATCGCGTTCCTTTGCGATGTGGATGACCGTAGGGCTGCAGCCTCAAGGGCCGCATTCCCTAAAGCCAAATACTATAAAGACTGGCGCGAAATGTATGATAAGGAGCACAAAAACTTTGATGCCGTATCGGTATCAACTCCCGATCATAACCACGCTATTATAACCTATCATGCTATGACGCTGGGTAAACACGTATACGTGCAAAAACCGCTAACGCATGATATTTGGGAAGCCCGTTTATTAACAGAGGCTGCCAAAAAATATAAAGTAGTTACACAAATGGGCAACCAGGGTGCATCAAATGATGGTACCCGCCTGATGTCTGAATGGTATGATGCCGATTTAGTTGGTGATGTGCATACCGTTTACTGCTGGACAAACCGCCCCGTGTGGCCGCAAGGTATCAAATGGCCTGAGCCGCAAACCAATATCCCGAAGGAACTTGACTGGGACCTTTGGTTAGGTACAGCGCCTAAAAAAGATTACGTAGATAAATTAGTGCCGTTTAACTGGCGCGGATGGTGGGATTACGGAACCGGCGCCCTTGGCGATATGGGCTGCCACCTGGTGGAAGCACCTTTCCGTGTATTGGGTATCCAATATGCAAAAGATGTACAGGCAAGCGTAGGCAGTGTTTACGTTGATGAATTTAAACAAGGCCACTTCCCTGAAAGCTGCCCTCCGTCAAGCCACATTACATTAACTTTCCCTAAAACCAATAAAACAAAAGGCGATGTTACCCTGCACTGGATGGACGGTGGTATACAGCCCGAAAGGCCAATTGAATTAGGTGCAAGCGAAAAATGGGGTGGCGAAGAAGGTAACGGTACATTATTTATCGGTACAAAAGGTAAAATGTACGCAAGTACCTACTCTGATGCAGCAACGTTGTTGCCAAAAGAACGTACTGCAAGTGCAAAAGCCCCTCAGAAATGGGCGCGTGTACCGGGTGGTGCAAACGGCCACTACGCGCAATGGGTTGAAGGTTGTTTAGCAGGCTATGGCAAAACCGAGTTAAGCTCGTCGTTTGAAAAAGCCGGCCCGCTTACCGAAGCATTGTTAATGGCTAACCTGGCTGTACGCGGCCACGAATTAAAAGGCGGTAGCATTAAATTAAACTGGGATAACAACGCCATGAAGGTTACCAACTTTGATGATGTTAACCAATACATTAAACGTGAATACCGCCCTGGTTTTGAGTTAAAAGCGTAAGCGGATAGCTGTTAAGCCATTAATTAACAAAATAATATTAACTCATAATTCTATAAAAAAATGAATAGAAGAGACGCGATAAGCAGAGTTGGTTTGATACTTGGAGGAACGGTAATAGGTGCCGAGCTCTTTATGTCAGGCTGTAAATCGGGTAGCTCAGTAAATACTGAAGACCTGTTTGCAAAAGATACTACCGCCTATTTAAATGAGGTGGGCGAAACCATTTTACCAGAAACAGCAACACCTGGCGCAAAAGCGGCAAATGTTGGTGGGTTTATGGCTATCATGGTTAGAGACTGTTACACAGAAGCTGACCAAAAGATCTTCAAGAAAGGCCTTTCTCAGTTAGAAGAGGCAAGCAACAAAAAGTTCAAAAAAGGCTTTTTAGAGGCTGATGCCAAACAACGTACAGAGTTATTGACCGATTTGGATAAAGAAGCTAAAGCATATTCAAAAAGCAAAAAGCCTGAAGATCCAAATCACTACTTCTCTATGATAAAGCAACTAACCCTGCTGGGGTTCTTTACATCAGAAGTGGGCGCCACAAAAGCACTGCGTTATGTACCGGTACCGGGCAAATACGTAGGCGATTACCCTTACAAAAAGGGCGACAGGGCCTGGGCGCTTTCATAAGCAACTTTAAATAAGCCCTTTCTGCCTTTGGCATAAGGGCTTTACTTTTAAATCAAAATTTATACTTTTAGAACCTCTTAGCTAAGCCGCTAAGGGGTTTTAAAAAGTTTATCCACACACTATGAGTAACAGAAAATTGCGCATGGGCATGATTGGTGGCGGTAAGGATGCCTTTATAGGCGCCATACACCGTATTGCAGCCAACATGGACGGCCAAATTGAGCTGGTTTGCGGTGCGCTAAGCATGCACCCGGAAATAGCACAGGAAAGCGGACGCTTGCTTTTCCTGCCTGAAGACAGAATTTACAACACTTACGACGAACTGTTTAAAGCCGAAGCCCAAAAGCCGGCTGATGAACGGATGGATTTTGTAACCATTGTTACGCCAAATTTTGCCCACTTTGCCCCGGCAATGCAGGCTTTAGAGAATGGCTTTAACGTGGTGATAGAAAAACCCATCACTTTTACTTTAGAGGAAGCCCAACAGTTGAAAGCCAAGGTTGATGAAACCGGGTTGTTGCTGTTGCTTACGCACACCTATTCGGGTTACCCGATGGTAAAAGAAGCCAAACAGATTATAAAAAGTGGCAAATTAGGTAAAGTAAGAAAAATATACGTTGAATATATACAGGGCTGGTTAAGCCGCTTATCCGAGCGGGAGGAGGGCAATGCCGGCGCCGCATGGCGTACCGATCCTAAAAAATCGGGTAAGAGCGGTTGTATGGGCGATATTGGCACACACGCCGCCCACTTGGCCGAATATATCTCGGGCTTAAAAATAACCGAATTAAACGCCTCATTAAATATTGTGGTTGATGGCCGCATGCTGGATGATGATGGCGCGGTGTTATTGCGTTTTGAAGAAGGCGCGACCGGTACGTTGATCGCATCGCAGGTTGCTGCCGGCGAAGAGAACGCACTAAAGATCCGTGTATACGGTGAAGAAGGTAGCCTGGAGTGGGCCCAGATGGAGCCGAACACGCTAACCCTTAAATGGATTGATAAACCGGCCGAAACCTTAAGGGCAGGCAGTAACTATGCCGGCAGGTTATCAACCTATGCTACATCAAACTGCCGTACACCGGGAGGCCACCCCGAAGGTTATCTGGAGGCATTTGGCAACCTGTACCGCAATTTTGCTTTAACGCTTAGCGCTAAAATTGCAGGCGAAGAACCAAAAGCGGAGTGGCTTGATTTCCCTTCTGTAGAAGATGGGATAAGAGGCATGGCTTTTATTAATAATGTTGTTGCCTCTAACGGGAGTAACGAAAAATGGACTAAATATACCATCTAACGTATGAACACCATTAAAGGACCGGCCATATTTTTAGCCCAGTTTATTGGCGATACAGCGCCGTTTAATGATCTTAAATCTATTTGCCAATGGGCAGCAGGTTTAGGTTATAAAGGCGTGCAGCTGCCAACTAATGACCTGCGCTTTATTGACCTGCAAAAAGCAGCCGATAGCAAAACTTACGCCGACGAGATAAAAGGCATAGTGAATGAAACCGGCTTAGAAATAACCGAGTTATCTACACACTTACAAGGCCAGTTGGTAGCAGTTAACCCTGCTTACGATAGCCTGTTTGACGCTTTTGCGCCCGATAAAGTAAAGGGAAACCCTGCCGAAAGGCAAAAATGGGCGGTATCGCAGTTAAACGCTGCAGCCAAAGCATCAAAAAACTTAGGGTTAAATGCGCACGTTACTTTTAGCGGCGCGCTGATCTGGCATATGGTTTACCCATGGCCGCAACGCCCTGCCGGTTTGGTTGATGCCGCTTTTGATGAGCTGGCCAAACGCTGGGAGCCTATCCTGAATGTATTTGACGAGAACGGGATAGACCTTTGCTACGAGATACACCCGGGCGAAGACCTGCACGATGGTGTTAGCTACGAAAGATTTTTAAGCAAAGTTAACAACCATAAGCGCGCTAACTTGTTATATGATCCATCGCACTTTGTATTACAGGCAATGGACTACCTGGAATACATTGATATTTACCACGAACGTATTAAAATGTTCCACGTAAAAGATGCCGAATTTAACCCTACCGGCAGGCAGGGTGTTTACGGCGGTTATTCGGATTGGATAGACCGTGCCGGTCGTTTCCGTTCGTTGGGCGATGGGCAGGTTGATTTTAAAGGTATTTTCAGTAAGCTAACCCAGTACGATTTTAAAGGCTGGGCAGTACTGGAGTGGGAGTGTGCCCTTAAACACCCCGAAGATGGTGCACGCGAAGGCGCGCAATTTATAAAAGACCACATCATCAGGGTTACTGAACGTGCCTTTGATGATTTCGCTGCATCTGGCAGCGACGATGCATTTAACAGATCACTATTAGGACTATAAATTTAAAAAACGCAACAATGAAAAAGATATTTGTAATATTAGGTATAAGCCTTGTTTTAGCTGCATGTGGTGGCAATAAACCGGCCGAAGGCGATAAAAGCGACAGCGCATCAGCAAGCAACCAAAGCGCGGCAGCACAACAACCAAATGCCGATACTTCTGCAAACAAAATAGGTACTGATAACAACAGCGGTACCCCCGGCAACAAAGGTGAGGCCTTAATGGCTAACAGCGATTGTAACACCTGCCATAACGCACAAAGCAAAATTATTGGCCCTGCGCTGGTTGATATCGCCAAAAAGTATAAAGAATCTGATATAGATATGCTGGCAGATAAAGTAATTAAAGGTGGCAGTGGCAACTGGGGCACTGTACCAATGACAGCACACGGCGATTTGCCGTTAGCAGATGCTAAAGAAATGGTAAAATATATTTTATCAGTAAAATAACCCTACAACCCTAACCAATTTAAACCAAAAACCAATTATGACTGTAACAACACGCGTTAAGTTATCTACCATGATGTTCCTGGAGTTTTTTATCTGGGGCGCATGGTTTGTAACAATGGGAACGTACTTAGGCAAAACATTAGGCGCTACCGGCGTACAAAACGGGAATGCCTATGCAACACAATCATGGGGTGCTATTATTGCGCCATTTATTATTGGATTAATTGCCGATAGGTTTTTCTCGGCCCAAAAAGTTTTGGGTATTTTACATTTAACCGGCGCGGCGTTGCTATATTATATTACTACCATTCCCAACTTTGATGGATTTTTCCCAATCATATTGGCTTACATGATCGTTTACATGCCAACATTGGCATTGGTAAATTCGGTATCATTTAAACAAATGTCCAATCCAAGTAAAGAGTTTCCGCCTATCCGTATATTCGGTACCGCAGGCTGGATCATTGCCGGTTTAACTATTGGCTGGCTTGGCTGGGAACAAAGTAATTCATTAGTGTTAACCTTTAAAATGGCTGCCATAGCATCATTGGTTTTAGGTATATTAAGCTTTACACTACCTGCTACGCCTCCGGCTAAAAAAGGTCAGAAAACTTCATTAAGCGATATTATGGGGTTAGATTCCATTGGCTTATTAAAGAACAGGTCATACCTTATTTTCTTCCTGGCTTCGGTAGCTATATGTGTGCCTTTGGCATTTTATTACAACTTTACCAATCCTTTTTTAAATGAGATCGGTATGAAGGCCGCAGCTGCTAAACAATCAATGGGGCAAATCTCCGAATTGGTTTTTATAGCCCTGATGCCTTTGTTTTTTGTGCGCCTTGGCGTTAAAAAGATGCTGGCTGTGGGTATGATAGCATGGGTATTACGTTACATATTTTTTGCCTACGGCGATACCGGTTCAAACTACTGGATGCTGATTGCAGGTATTGTAATGCATGGTATCTGCTACGATTTCTTCTTCGTAACAGGCCAGATCTATACAGATAATCTTGCAGGCGAGCGTTTTAAAAGTGCGGCACAAGGTTTTATTACCCTGGCAACTTACGGCGTAGGTATGCTTATCGGTTCGTACATTTCGGGCCCGATAGTAGATCATTGGAAAATATCAGATACTGCTCATAACTGGACAACCATTTGGCTGATACCTGCCGGCATAGCAGCGTTTGTATTCCTGGTGTTTGTTACCTTCTTTAAAGATACCAACCAGATACAAACCAAACCCGGTTTAGATATCGAAGAACCACAAGGCAGGGTAGAAGTATAATTATGGCAGGTACAAACAGAAGATCGGCAATAAAGAATTTGCTTGCGGGTACCGCGGCAATAGGCGCGGCTGGCATGCTATCGTCTTTTAAACCCGATGATAAAGAATTAATGGCTGATAAATTAAAAGGCAATATAAACCACGCGGTATGCCGCTGGTGCTACGGCGATATTTCTGTTGAGCAACTTTGCGCAGCCGCAAAAGATATCGGCATAAAAGGCATCGACCTGGTTGGCCCGGAAGATTGGCCTACACTGAAAAAATACGGCCTGTATTCGTCTATGTGTAATGGTGCAGAAATAAACCTTACAGATGGTTTTGGCGATACACAGTTTCATGCGCAATTGCACAAACAGTATTCGGCTATGATCCCCAAGGTTGCGGCAGCGGGGTATAAAAACCTGATCTGCTTTAGCGGCAGTCGCCGGGGCAAAACCGACGAAGAAGGCTGGAAGAATTGTGTAGAGGGCTTAAAACCGATGGTAAAGCTGGCCGAACAGCATAATGTTGTATTGGTGATGGAACTGCTTAACAGCAAAATAGACCATAAAGATTACCAATGCGACCATACCGCCTGGGGCGCCGAGCTTTGTAAAAGGCTGGGGTCTGAAAACTTTAAGCTGTTGTACGATATCTATCACATGCAGATAGACGAGGGTGATGTGATCCGCAACATCCGCGATCACCACCAGTACATTGCGCATTACCATACAGGTGGTGTGCCGGGTCGTAACGAGATAGATGAAACACAGGAACT
Source organism: Mucilaginibacter sp. L294 (assembly GCF_001636615.1). Lineage (GTDB taxonomy): Bacteria > Bacteroidota > Bacteroidia > Sphingobacteriales > Sphingobacteriaceae > Mucilaginibacter. Next base: position 8,923 of record NZ_LGEK01000020.1, read on the forward strand.
GTTTTACCCTGCAATTATGCGCGCTGTTTTAGAAGTAGGGCACAAGGGGTTTGTTGCTCAGGAGTTTATCCCCAAGCAAAAAGACAAACTGTTATCCTTACGCAAGGCAGTACATATTTGCGACGTTTAAACCTTAGGGCAGGCCAATAGGTCTATTATAAACATTACATCAACCAAAATAAATATAATGACGAGCAGAAGAACATTTTTAGCACAGGCGGGCATCGTATCCGCAGGGATGGTGCTTGCGCCGCAGTTACTTTCGGCAAAAAGCAAAAACGGCGTGGGCCTGCAATTATACAGCCTGCGCGATCAGTTACCAAAAGATCCGAAAGGCGTAATTGCCCAGGTTGCTAAGGCTGGCTATAGTGAGGTGGAAACCTTCGGGTACTCGGCAAAAAACGGTTTCTGGGGCTTAAGTGCCACAGAATTCAGCGCTTTGTTAAAAGCCAACGGTTTAAAAACCCCAAGCGGCCACTACGGTATTGATGAGTTTTTCGGCACCGGCAAAATGGACGAGTTTAACAGCTACATTGAGGCTGCTAAAATTACAGGCCAAACCTATATAGTAATACCGGGCTTAAACCACGATTTTATTAAAACAGCTGCCGATTTTAACTCGATAGCTGATAAAATGAACAAAGCTGCTGCAATTTGCAAAACGCATGGTTTAAAGCTGGGCTACCATAACCATAACTTTGAGTGGAAAGAAACCGAAGGCACAACCTTTTACGATACCATTTTAGCCAAAACAGACCCAACGCTGGTAAGCATGGAAATGGATATTTACTGGGTGGTACGCGCCGGGCACGATCCGGTTAAGATATTTGAAAAACACCCGGGACGTTTTGCCATGGTACACGTTAAGGATAGGGATAAAACCAATGCCGAACTAAATACTGAAATTGGCAGCGGCGATATCGATTTTAAAACTATTCTGAGCAAAGCGCAGCTTGCCGGCATCAAACACTATATTGTTGAGCAGGAAAATTACACCAATATAGACCCCTACAAAAGCCTTGCGCAAAGCAGTGCTTACATGAAAAACTCACTGCATATATAATTTAGCCAATCAATTAATTATAAATAAATGAAATACAGGATAATTTTAACCGCATTGCTAACAGGAGGAGCCTATATGGCAAATGCACAAAGCAAACCCGAGGATACTGAAAAATGGGAGCCGGTACCACCGGTAGTTACTGCAGGCAAAGTTGTTGGCGAAGCACCATCTGACGCTGTTATATTATTTGACGGCAAAAGCGGGCTTGACCAATGGAAAGACGTTGCCAGCGGCGATGCTGCCAAATGGGATGTAAAAGGCGATGTATTAACTGTAAATAAAAAATCAGGCAACATCGAAACCAAAAAAGCATTCGGTAACTACCAGTTACACATCGAGTGGAAAGTACCATCAAACATTGAAGGTACAGGCCAGGGCCGCGGTAACAGCGGTGTGTTCTTAGCCTCTATAGGTAAAGGCGATGACGGGTATGAGTTACAGGTATTGGATTCATACAATAACAAAACCTATACAAACGGTATGGCCGGCAGTATCTACAAACAGTTTATACCATTGGCTAACCCAACAAGGCCCCCGGGTGTATGGAATGTTTATGACGTGATCTGGACAGCCCCAACCTTTGATGGCGATAAAGTTAAAACCCCGGCACGCGTAACCGTAATATTTAACGGTGTATTGGTTGAGAACAATATTGAGCTTTTAGGCCCAACACAATATATTGGCACACCTGCCTACAGAAAGGCACATGGCCCGTCGCCAATTAAATTACAGGCACACGGCGATAAAAGCGAACCGCTTAGCTTCCGTAACATTTGGGTTAGGGAACTGTAATAGTATTTAAAACTTTTAGTGAAAAGCTTACCGGTAACGGTAAGCTTTTTTGTTTTTATGAAAATTTCGGTATTGTTTCTTTTTTGTATATTTTGAACTTATTATAATATGCTTCGTATAAGCAGATGTAAACCAATAAGCCCTCTAAAATAAATTTTACCAGTCACAATTTGCGGTATTGAATGTATAAGCATTTTATAATAACCATCCTGTTGCTTTATACTTTAAGTGGTTTTGCGCAAAACCAAAGCTTAAAGTTTGAGCATATTGGTACAGCCGAGGGTTTGTCGCAAATAAATGTGGCTACCATTATACAGGATAGCCGCGGGTTTATGTGGATAGGCACACGTGATGGTCTCAACAAATACGATGGCTACAGCTTTACTACCTATAAGCACGACGCGCAGGACCCCAAAACGCTTACCAGCAGTATGGTGGCCGATATGGTCGAAGATAAAGAAGGGAATATTTGGGTGGCAACCATTATCGGCCTTAATAAGATCGAGCGTAAAACGGGCCGTGTCATTCAATATAAACATGATGATAAGAACCTCAACACCATATCAAACAATATACTAAACAAACTCACTGTAGACGAGAAAGGCAATATCTGGATTGCAGGCCAGGGTGGGCTGGATTACCTGGATACTCATCATAACACATTTAAACATTACAGGCATAATGATAATGATGCCGGCAGCCTGAGCGATAATAACATAAGCTTTGTGTACATAGGTGCCAATAACAATGTTTGGGCAGGTACTTTTACCGGAGGGCTGCAGCTCCTTGAAAAAAGCACCGGGACATTTAAAAAGTATCAGTACGATCTGCAGAACCCCAAAAGCATATCCAGCAATAACATCAGTTGTATTTTTGAGGATAGCAAGCGCCGTTTATGGGTAGGTACCCAAAATGCAGGGCTTAATTTATTTGATGCCCCTAATAAAAGGTTTATTCGCTATCAGCATAGTGATGGCGCTAAGAATGGCATCAGCAGCAATAATATTTATTGTTTAAATGCCGACGATAACGGCAACCTGTGGATAGGCAGCGATAATGGGGGGCTCTGCATCCTAAACCCCGAAACAGGCAATGTAATTAACTATCAGCATGATGATATAGATAAGAACAGCATAAACGGTAACACGCTTTACAGCATCTGTAAGGACAGGCTGGGCAATATGTGGCTTGGGGCTTATAGCGGGGGGATAAATGTATTTAAGCGCAGTACGGCAAGCTTCCCGCATTACAGGCACAGTTCAGACCCTAACAGCCTTTCGAATGATTTTGTACTGGCCCTTTATGAGGACCCACAGCAAAATTTATGGGTAGGTACTGATGGCGGCGGTTTAAATAAGTTTAGTCGTAAAGAGGGTACCATAACGCATTACATCCAAAATAAAAACAATAAAAACAGCATAACCGGCAACTATGTGCTTACCGTTAACCAGGATTACGAAGGCGATTTTTGGATAGGTACCTGGGCCGATGGATTAAGCATATTTAACCCCAAAACCAATGTTTTTACCAATCTAAAAAACAACCCTAATAACCCGAACAGTTTAGGGGGGAATAATATTTATGCGCTTATACATTCAAAAGATCATACCACCTGGATAGGCACTTACAACGATGGTTTAAGCCATTATGATAAGAAAACCAAAAAGTTCTTCAACTACAAAAATAACCCCAACGACCCCTACAGCCTAAGCAGCGACAGGGTTTACTCGTTGCTGGAAGACCGGAACAACAACCTGTGGATAGGTACTTTTGATGGCGGCCTTAACCTGCTCGACAGGAAAGCCAACAAATTCACCAGGTTTCAGTATAGCAGTAAAAAGAACAGCATCAGTAATGATAACATCCCCGATATTTTTGAGGATACTAAGGGCAACCTTTGGCTCAGCACCTTTTCGGGCTTGAATTTGTTTGATCCGGTTAAAAAGCACTTTACCACCTACACAAAAAAAGATGGGTTGCCCAGTGACATTATTTATGCCGTGCGCGAGGATGATAGCGGTAAACTATGGATCAGTACAAACAACGGCCTTTCGGTTTTTGACAGGGCCAAACACACTTTTAAAAATTACAGTATTGAAGATGGCCTGCAGGAGAATGAATTTAAATCGCATTCATCCTATAAAGGCAGCAATAACAGGCTTTATTTTGGCGGCGTAAACGGGTTTAATGCTTTTACCCCAGGCCAGGTATTAAAACCGCAGGGCTTTTCGCCATTGGTTATTACAGCTTTCCGGCTATTTAATAAAAGTATAGCGCCTGCTAAAGATAAAAACGACAATTCGCCGCTTAAACAGGATATAGAAGATGCCCGGTCTATTACGCTCAATCACAAGCAATCGGTTGTATCACTGGAGTTTGCTGCGCTTGATTTTGCATCCACCGATAAAAAGAAATATGCCTACATACTGGAAGGCTTTGATAAGGAATGGAACTATGTAGGTTCGCGCAATACGGCAACCTATACAAATTTACCTGCCGGTACGTATGTTTTTAAGCTGAAGTATCAAAACCCGGCCGGGTTTTGGTCGCCGGTTATATCGGGTTTAGAAATTATCAGCACCCCGCCGTTTTGGTTAACCTGGTGGTTTAAAACACTCGGCGTGCTATTGATAGCGGCACTCATCTATGTTATCTTCATTATGCGTGTACGTGCTATAAAAGCGCAGAAAGCCATACTGGAGCAGCAGGTAGAAGACCGCACCCTGCGCCTCGCCGAAATGACCAATGAGGAGCGTGTTTTGCGCGAGGATGCAGAGAAGGCCCGTGAAGAAGCCGAAAAGGCAAACAAGGCGAAAAGTATCTTCCTGGCTACTATGAGTCATGAGATCCGCACCCCGATGAATGGCGTAATGGGGATGGCCACGCTTTTGGCCAACACCGAACTTAATGCCGAACAACAGGAATACACCGAAACGATTAAAAACTGCGGCGACTCGCTGCTAAATGTTATTAACGATATACTGGATTTCTCGAAGATCGAATCGGGTAATATGGAGCTGGACGAGCAGGATTTTGACCTGCGCGAGTGCATTGAAGCCGTGCTTGATGTTTTTGCCGAGAAGGCAACCCGCTCCAACCTCGATCTGGTTTACCAGGTAGAACACAACGTACCCTCCCAAATTATTGCAGATGCCTTTAGGTTACGGCAAGTATTGATTAACCTGGTGGGGAATGCCATTAAATTTACCGCAAAAGGTGAGGTGTTTATTTGTGTTAAGCTAAAAGGCAGCCAGGATAATCAGTTCGATCTGTTGTTTGAGATCCGCGATACGGGTATCGGCATCCCGCCGAATAAGATAGGCAGGCTGTTTAAGGCCTTTTCGCAGGTCGACTCGAGTACCACCCGTAAATATGGCGGCACCGGTTTAGGCTTGGCCATCAGCGAAAAACTGGTGAATTTAATGGGCGGCGAAATTGGCGTAAAAAGTAAAGTAGGTAAAGGCACAACCTTCTCTTTTAATATACTGGCCAAACCAGGTGTAAAAGCACAGCGTAACTACGTGCATTTAAATGTTGCCGAAATTCAAAACAAGAATATACTGGTTGTTGATGATAATAAAACCAACCGCGATATACTGGAGGAGCAGTTAAAACAGTGGAACTTTATCCCGGTTATGGCAGCATCGGGCATGGGGGCTTTAAAGGCGTTGGAGTTAAATGCCAACATTGATCTGATCATATCAGATATGAATATGCCCGAGCTGGATGGTGTGGAACTGGCCCGTAAAATACGCGAGCACAGCCAGGTGCCTATCATCCTGCTTACATCAATGGGTAATGAACAGAGCCGCAAGAACGCGCACCTGTTTAATGTGGCCTTAACCAAACCTACCAAACACCAGTTGCTGTACAAGCATATTATTGAGCAGCTAAAAATAAACAGCGACGTAAAAACAGAAGAACAACCGGTTAAAACGCCATTCTCTGAAGATTTTGCCCGCATCCATCCCATGACGATATTGATAGCCGAGGATAACGTTATCAACCAAAAACTGGCAAAATACATCCTTAATAAAATGGGGTACAAACCCGATATTGTTGAGAACGGGCACGAAGCCATCAACGCCACGGTTAACAAAAAGTACGACCTGATACTGATGGATGTACAAATGCCCGAAATGGACGGCCTGGAAGCTACCCGCTTTATCCGCCAGAATATGGAGCACCAGCCGGCTATCATTGCCATGACGGCCAACGCCATGATAGAGGACAAGGAGGAGTGCCTTGCCGCCGGTATGAATGGTTATCTAAGTAAACCTTTAAAGCTGCAGGAACTAATGGATATTTTGGCCGGACGGGGTGCCAATAAAGTGGCGTAGTAATAAACGTGGATGTGTTGTTTTTTTAGATAAATTAGCCCGCAAAACATTTCATTATGCTATCCTGTAAAAAACTTTTCTGCTGTGCGGTATCTATTGTGTTATTGATACTTTCTTCGCCAACGTTAATGGCGCAATCTGGCGGGTATTATTACCAGATAAAGATCTATCACTTTAAAACCCCGGCGCAGGAGAGTATCATTGATAATTACCTGAAAGCGGCTTATTTGCCTCAGCTACACCAAAAGGGCTTTAAAAATGTTGGCGTATTTAAGCCGGTAGAAACAGACACTGCCGACAGGCGCATCTACGTTTTTATCCCGTTTAAAAGCTGGAAAAGCATCGAAACCTTTAACGCACATGCCCAGCAACCCAACAGTTTAGCTGTAAACAACCCGGATTATACTAACGCCGCTTATAACAAGCCGGCCTATAGCCGTTTAGAAACCATTATACTTACCGCGTTTATTACCCGCCCGCAACCTGCTGCACCAAAATTAACAGGCGATAGGGCCAAACGTATTTATGAGCTGCGCAGTTACGAAAGCCCTACCGAAGCCCTGCATTACAATAAAGTACGCATGTTTAACAGCGGCGAAACCGACCTTTTCGACAGACTTGGCTTTAACCCTGTATTTTATGGCAGCGTTATTGCGGGTAGCCATATGCCTAACCTAATGTACCTCACCACCTTTAACGATAAGGCCGACAGGGAAAAACATTGGGATGCTTTTGGCAAAGATGCACAATGGAAGGACCTTTCATCGCGAAAGGAGTTCCAGAACAATGTATCTAAAGCGGATATAACATTTTTATATCCTGCGGATTACTCGGACTTTTAAAAGAGATGCCTATGGCCCGCGAAAAAAAAGATTTTGATGCTATTGTAATTGGCTCTGGCCCCAACGGGCTGGCTGCAGCTATACTGATGCAGCAGAAAGGCCTCTCTGTTTTGCTGCTCGAAGGGAAAAGCGAGATAGGCGGTGGCCTGCGTTCGGCAGAGCTTACACTGCCCGGCTTTAAGCACGATATCTGCTCGGCTATCCATCCCTTAGCCGCAGCTTCCCCCTTTTTTAAAACACTGCCACTGGCCAATCATGGCCTGAGTTATATTTATCCGGAGATAGATGCCGCGCACCCCTTAGAACATGCAAATTCGGCTTTTTTGTGCCGTAGTATTGACGAAACAGCGCAGCATTTAGGCGCTGATGAAAAAGCCTACCGCAAATTGATGACATCGGTAACCAAAAACTGGCCTTTGATAGATGCGGATGTGTTGGGTCCGCTGCATTTCCCAAAGCACCCGCTGGCACTGGCAAGTTTTGGCTTGGATGCTATGAAACCGGTAACCCTGTTAGCTAAAGGCTTTAAAACCAAACAAGCTAAAGCATTGCTTGCCGGTATGGCCGCGCACGCTATACAGCCATTAACCAACATGGCAACATCGGCCATTGCGCTGGTGCTAATGGCCGCCGGGCATTTACAAGGCTGGCCGGTTCCCGTAGGTGGCTCAAACAGTATAGCCAATGCGCTGGCATCGTATTTTTTATCGTTGGGTGGTAAAATAGAAACAGATACTTACATAACATCATTAGATCAGCTCCCATCGGCACACGCGCTTTTATTTGATATTACCCCAAAGCAATTGCTGCAAATAGCAGGGCATAAGTTCTCATCGGTTTATAAATGGCAGTTAGAGCGTTACCGCTACGGGTTGGGCGTTTATAAAATAGACTGGGCTTTAGATGAGGCTATCCCGTTTGCATCCGAAGGGTGCAGAAAAGCAGGGACTGTGCATCTTGGCAATACCCTAAATGAGATCCGCGATGCCGAGCAGCAAACCTGGAGCGGTAAACATCCCGATAAACCTTTTGTATTACTGGCCCAGCAGAGCCTTTTTGATAGTACACGCGCGCCAAAAGGCAAACATACGGCATGGGCATATTGCCACGTACCCAATGGCTCTAACCATAACATGACAGACGCTATTGAAAAGCAAGTAGAACGGTACGCACCGGGCTTTAGGGATATTGTTTTAGCCAAGCACACCATGGATACCATGGAGATGGAAGAATACAACCCCAATTATATTGGCGGCGATATAAACGGCGGGGTGATAGACCTGGGCCAACTGTTTACAAGGCCCGCGCTGCGGTATTCGCCCTATAAAACATCAGAGAAGGGGATGTACATTTGCTCGTCATCAACGCCGCCGGGTGGCGGGGTGCATGGCATGTGCGGGTATTATGCGGCTAAAAAGGCACTGAAAGATGTGTTTGATATTACTGCCGATAGTTTGGCCAGGCAATAACCTCCGCCGATGGTTACTTTACAAAAGCAATGAAAACATACCGTGCATTTGCAGGTAAATAGTTATTTTGTGTGATAAAACTAAAGCCGCAGCCTTGAAAGTATTACATAGCGTACACCCCGAAGATTTTAAAAGTTACGATACACAGAAAATTCGTGAGCATTTTTTGATGGAAGGCCTGGTTGAGCCCGGCAAGATAAATATGGTTTATACCCATTACGACAGGATGGTTATTGGTGTGGCTAACCCTACGGATAATAAAATATCATTGCCAAATTACCCTAACCTGAAGGCCGGATATTTTTTAGAGCGTCGTGAAATAGGCATCATCAATGTTGGGGGCGATGGTGAAATTATCGCCGACGGAAAAACTTATCCCGTAAATAAACTGGATTGCCTGTATTTGGGCAAGGAGGTAAAAGAGGTGAGCTTTGCAAGCAGCACTGCAGCGCAGCCGGCTGTTTTTTATATCCTTTCGGCACCGGCGCATAGTGCGTATCCAACGGTTTTATTATCAAATGCCGACGCCATAAAGGTAACACTGGGTAGCCCGGCAACATCAAACCTGCGTACCATCAATAAATATATACATCAGGAAGGGATAAAAAGCTGCCAGTTGGTTGTAGGTTTAACCATTTTGCATGAAGGCAGCGTTTGGAACACCATGCCCGCCCATGTGCATGACCGCCGGATGGAAACTTATTTTTATTTTGATTTGGCAGAAGGGCAAAGGGTGTTTCATTTAATGGGCGAGGGGCATGAAACCCGCCATGTGGTGATGGATAATTACAACGCGATAGTTTCGCCGCCGTGGAGTATCCACGCGGGTAGCGGTACCGCCAGTTATAGCTTTATTTGGGGTATGGCCGGCGAAAACCTCGATTATACCGATATGGAGGCAATAGCCATAACAGACCTAAAATAATTAAGCATGAGCGACAGATATTCACTAAAAGGGAAAGTTATAGCGGTAACAGGCGGTACCGGCATACTGGGTAATTCGTTTGTGAATGGTATTGTGGAGGCAGGCGGCGCCGTTGGCATATCAGGTCGTAACAGGCAGGTTGCCGAAGAACGTGCTGAAGCCATCAACCAAAAAGGGGGGCAGGCCATAGCGCTGATCGCTGATGCCATGAACGAAGCCGAACTTGTTGCCGCACGCACATTGCTGCTTGATAAATTTGGCCGCTTAGACGGGCTTGTAAACGCCGCTGGCGGCAATATGCCCGATGGGGTACTGCAGCCCGGCGAGGATATATTCAGCATGAATATTGACGGTATGAAGAAGGTAACCGACCTGAACCTTTGGGGTACGCTGATGCCTACGCAGGTATTTGGAGAGGCCATTGCCAAAACCGGGAAGGGGAGCATCGTTAATATCTCATCCATGAATTCGAAAAGGGCTATTACAAAGGTACTGGGTTACAATATGGGGAAAGCCGCGGTTGATTGTTATACGCAATGGTTTGCGGTAGAGCTGGCTAACCGTTATGGTGATGCCATCCGCATGAATGCCCTGGCACCCGGCTTTTTCCTGACCGAGCAAAACCGTAACCTGCTAACCAAACCCGAAGGTGGTTATACCGAACGTGGCGAACTGGTTATAAAGCAAACGCCATTTAAGCGTTTTGGCCACCCGGATGAGCTGATAGGTGCGCTGGTATGGTTACTGAGCGATGCATCGGCATTTGTAACCGGTTCTATGATATGCGTAGACGGTGGTTTCTCTATATTTGGGGGCGTATAATTTTAATAAAAGAACTAAAGGAATATATGGGTAAAGGACGTTTAGAAGCATTTAGCGACGGGGTACTGGCAATTATCATCACCATTATGGTGTTAGAGCTTAAGGTACCGCATGATGCCAGTTGGGAAGCCTTGCGCCACCTGGGGCCGGTGTTTTTAAGCTATGTGCTCAGTTTTGTGTATGTGGGCATTTACTGGAATAACCACCACCATATGATGCATGCGGCAAAATCTGTTAATGGCGCTATTTTATGGGCCAACCTGTTCCTGTTGTTCTGGTTATCGCTGGTGCCTTTTGTAACCGCATGGATGGGCGAGAACCATTTTGCCCAACTGCCCGTTATTTGCTATGGCGCGGTGTTGATCATGAGTTCGATATCCTACGGTATATTAGTGCGTGTATTGGTTAAGCATCATGGCGAAAACTCGGTACTTGCCCGCGCTGTTGGCAGCGATACCAAGGGGAAGATCTCTACAGGTATTTATGCCGCGGCTATTGTGGTATCGTTCATCCACTCGTGGATTGCCTTTGGCATGTACTTTATAGTGGCCCTGATATGGCTTGTTCCTGATAAACGCATTGAGCGTAAGTTAGCCGACGAACATCAGGAGCATCACCTTAGCTAAGCTCCTGCATCAGTTTATCAAAAGCTTCCTTTAGTTCGGCCAGTTCGGTTTCTACCTTGCTCAGGCGTTCTTCCAGCTCAGATGTTGAGCTGCGTCGCGATGGCTCGTCCTGCGTATCATCTTCAACAATAGTACCTCCTAATAAATGGCGGTAGCGTACTTCTTTTTGTCCGGGGCGTTTTGGTAACTGCAATACATAAGGTATCTCGCCGCCGGCCAGTTTCTCCAGCATGGCCTGCACTTCATCAAGATCCTCAAACTCATACAACCTGCCCGAGTTGGTGTTAATCTCGCCCGGCGTTTGTGGCCCGCGCAGTATCAGCAAACATATCACCGCAACTTCTGATGGTATCACCGGGAAAACTATACCAAAGTTGTGTTTATACTTGGTTGCCCTGCTGCTGCCACCCGTAGCGGTAGATATGAGCCCTTTACGTTTTAGGGTATCCAGCGCCAACATCACGGTGTTTTCGTCATAATCTACAACGGGCCTGCGCGCGGTTTTCTGGTTGCAGGCGGCGGTAAGGCCGTTAAGCGTCATGGGGTAATAATCGGGCGTGGTTTTGCTTTTTTCCATCAGCGAGCCCAGTACGCGTAGTTCGGTATCGGTTAAAACAGGTAAAGTTTGCGGTGTGTCCATGCACAAATATAGCAAGTGGTTTCAAACTGCGGGTATAGTGTTTATCTTCGCCCTTGTATGACGGTTAGTATTTTAGGTTGCGGATGGTATGGCCTGGCATTAGCGAAAGCGCTTGTTGCCAAAGGTGTTTCGGTTAATGGCTCTACCACATCGCCGGATAAGCTTGCAATGCTTCAAACGGAAGGTATTACGCCTTTTATTATCGATCTGTCGGCAGGGAACACAACCCTAAACCCTGCATTTTTTACCTGCGATGTTTTAGTGATCGCTATCCCGCCCAAAAGCCGTTCGGGAGAAGGCGCAGAGTATGTTCATAAACTGCAGCGTGTTGTTGATGCTATTCATCAGTATGGCATTAAGAAGGTTATCCTCATCAGTTCTACAGGCGTTTACTCCGAGCAAAATAGGGAATTGAATGAAACAGACGACCCCAAGCCCAATACGCCATCGGGCCAAATACTTTTTGATGCAGAGGAACTCTTCAGGCAGCAAACCGGGTTTAAAACCACCATTATCCGTTTCGGTGGACTGATAGGCCCAGGCCGCGACCCGGGCAGATTCTTTGCCGGGAAAAAAGATATCCCCAATGGGTTGGCGCCTGTAAATATGATCTACCAGGACGATTGCGTAGGGCTTACGCTTGCAGTGATTGAAAAAGATGCCTTTGGTTATATCTTAAATGCCTGTACGCCGCACCACCCGCCAAAATTTACCTTTTATACTCAGGCAGCGGCCAGAGCCGGACTGGAACAACCCATATTTATACCCGAACTGAAGGAGTGGAAGATCATATCCGGCGCGAATACAGATAAAATACTCGCGTACGATTTTAAGATAAAAAACTGGTTTGAATGGCTGGCATAGGCCGTTAAACAAATTGGATATTTTATTATTTTAGCGGTACCATGTCACAATATACTATCCCACTAAAATACCGCAGGATGGAAAACCTGCATATCGTTTTCTGGCTTTTTAAAGATATTGGCTGGTGCCTGGTTTGGAAACCGCTGGGCATCGTGATGATATTCCCTACACTGATCATTTCCATTGTTATTGCCTATCGTACCAAAGAGATGGTATCTGAATTATGCCACAACCTGGCCATTACTTTTTGGATAAGCGCAAACTCCTACTGGATGATAAGCGAGTTTATGAAGTTTGACGTGTTATACATTTATGGTATGATAACCTACAAACACCTGGCGCTGATACCGTTTTTTATGGGTGTGTTTTGCCTGGTGTATTATTACGCCATCTGGCAGCCACGGCACCCCAATGAGATAGAAACGATGTAAGAGGATTAACCACAGAGGTCACTGAGTTTTCACAGAGGTCACAAAGAAAGCCTCTGTGTTACTTTGCGTTTTTTCTTTGTGTTCTCTGTGGTTAATAATAGTTAAACTATATTCAGCGGGTTGTTCCTGAAATATGCTATTTTGGCCATAAACATGGTTGCCATTTTATTGGCGCGCCATTTGGCTTCGGTGGCTTTATCACCGCTAAACAATTCATCAATGGTTTCGGTAAAAAGTGCCAGCCATTGTTCAAAATGTTCGGGGCCAACGGGGAGCTGTGCATGAGGCGGGAAGGGGCGGCCATCATAAGTGTACTCTTCCAATAATATTGTTTGCCAAAACCGGTACATCTTATCCAGATGGACAGGCCAGTTATCCTGTATCCGCTCGTTAAATATCGGGCCTAATAGCTCGTCCGTTTGTATCCTTTGGTAAAAGGTATCTACAAGCAATTTGATATCATCAAGCGTTAAAATTTCCCGTTGCGGTTGCATGTGGTAAAGGTAGCTACTATTTTTAAACGGTTTGTCATGCTGAGGTACGAAGCATCTAATAACTCATCATGTCATTTCTCCTCACTACGTTCGTTCGAAATGACAAAAGGGTTAGGGTAAATTGCGAATAGATCCTTCGCTATCGCTCAGGATGACAGAGCGGATAGGATGACGACTTACAACCGCTTTATCTCCACTTTTTTAAACCATACATCAGCACCGTGGTCTTGCAGGGAGATGCGGCCTTTTTTGTAGCTGCCAAAGCCCGGCCATTCTTTAAATTTACTGCCGGCTATCAGTTTGTTCCAGTTGGCATCCCACATGGTGGTTTGTAGTACAACCTCGTGGTTTACCAGAATGGTAAGCTTGCCTTTGTTAGCAATCACTTCGGTTTTATTCCATTTGCCTGCCGGGTTTACGATCTCTTTATCTATCGACATCAGGTCATACAGATCGCCTGCGCGGTGTTTGATCAGTTTGCCATCCTCGTTCTCTTTATTATCGGCAATCTGTGTTTCGGGACCGGTTTGCCATGGGTATTTATATTTGGTGGTATCCTCGTGCACATAAAACATAATACCGCTGTTGCCAGCGCGGGATATCTTCCACTCTACCTTCAGATCAAAGTTCTCATACTCATCGTTGGTCACAATATCACCGCCGCCGGCACTTTGCCAGTCGGCTTTTTTGGATGCATCCAAATGTAGTTCACCGTCTTTAAGCTTCCAGGCCGAACCTACAGCACCTTTGCCGTAAACATGCCAGCCCGATAATGTACTATCGGCCAGTAAATTTACCCATTCGCCGGGTTTTACCTCGGCAGTTTGGGTACTGTCCTGGTAGTTGGCGCCTTTACGGCCCGATGAGTTACAGGCGCTTATGGCAATAGCGGTAAACAAAATGAAGCTTATTTTTCTCATACAAACAGATCTACAGGTTTCCCTTTTTTATCTCATTAACAGCAAACGTAGCGGCCCTTGCAGTAAGCGCCATATACAAAATAGATGGGCTTTGGTTGCCGGTGCTGGTCATGCAGGCGCCATCGGTAACAAACACATTTTTACAGGCGTGTAGTTGGTTGTTGGCGTTCAGCATAGATGTTTTTGGGTCTTTACCCATACGCACCCCGCCCATTTCATGTATATCTAACCCCGGAGATTGCTTATTGTTGTATTTGCTGATGTTTTTTACACCTGCTTTCTCCAGCATGGCCGCGGTTTCGTTTAAAAAATCATCGGCCATCAGTTCATCGTTGGGGTGGTACTCAACAGAGGTAACCAGCAATGGGATACCCCATTGGTCTTTCTCGGTATCGCTCAGGCGCACATGGTTGTTTTCTACCGGTACGGTTTCGCCCTGCAGGTAGGCAAACACGTGCCAGCCGCCCGGTTCGCAAAGGTCGTCTTTATATTGGCTGCCAACCTGCCCGTTGTCGCTATCGTTAGGGTGCTGGTCGCGGTAGGCGTTCATAAACGTAGTGTAACCGCCAAAGTATTTGGTATCGCGCTGGTGCAGGTTACGGTAATTTACCAATATCAGGTCGGTAGGGTTGCGGCCGAAATAGTATTTATCCAGGTAACCATCCAAAGTGCCCGAAACAGAAGCCCGGTAATTATGGAACGCGATGTATTTACCCAGCACACCACTATCGTTACCCAAACCATTAGGGAACCGTTGCGATTTTGAGTTAAGCAGTATCAGGTTGGTGTTCAATGCCGAGGCGTTCATAAAGATCACCTTGGCGTGGTATTCAATCACCTGTTTGGTGTTGGCATCAATGATGCGCACACCGCTTGCCTTGCCCAGCTTTTCATCATAAATAACAGAATGCACAACAGAATGCGGGCGAACGGTAAGGTTCCCGGTTTTTTCGGCCCATGGCAGGGTAGAAGAGTTTGAGCTGAAGTATCCGCCAAAGGGGCAACCGCGCATACACATATTACGCGCCTGGCATTTGCCGCGGCCCTGGTCAAGGTGTACCTGCTGTGGGTCGGTTAAATGTGCCCAGCGGGCGTGTACCAGGTGGCGGTCGGTATAGTTTTCTTTTAAGGTTTGTTTAATGTGCTGCAGCGGTACGTTCATCTCAAACGGGGTTTGAAACTCGCCATCGGGCATAGCTTCCAACCCGTCTTTGTTACCGCAGATACCGATAAACTTTTCTACATGCGAATACCAAGGCGCTACATCTTTATAACCAATAGGCCAGCCAATACCATAGCCAAAACGCTCTGGCGCGGTAAATTCAAACTCGCTCCAGCGCTGTGTTGCACGGCCCCAGGTTAATGATTTACCGCCAACCTGGTACCCACGGATCCAGTCGAAGGGCTTTTCCTGTACATAAGGGTGGTCGGCATCTTTTACGAAAAATTGATCGCAATCATCGCCGTAGCCCGCGGCCTTGGTTATTAGTGGGTTTTCTTTATAATGTTTAAGGCTCATGCGGCCCCGGTAGGGAAATTCCCAGGGCGGGGTAGTGGCCGTAGGATAATCTTTCAGGTGCTTTACATCGCGCCCACGCTCTAAAACGAGGGTTTTTAAGCCCTGCTCGCAAAGCTCTTTAGCAGCCCAGCCGCCGCTTATGCCCGACCCAATAACTATAGCATCAAATGTATTAGCGGCAGTATTGGCCGCGTTTGTATCCGGAGAATTTGCTGACATGAAGTTTAAAATTGGTATTCTAAAGATGCAATAAATTATCCGTAAAAGAAAGTTGACTTGCCCGGTCTGCGGCGACGTATAGAATTTACATTTCTCCTCACCCTCTTTGCGCAGCAGAGAGGGTCGACAAACGAAGTGTAGTCGGGGTGAGTAAACTTAAAGCAAAATCTCAGCTGCCGTGCTCCAATTCGGATGCAGCGTCTTTATCAAGCAAGATAAAAGCGTTCGATAGTTTTTGCAGGATGGATGCCGGCACTTCTGTAGTAACAGTTCCCTGCAAACTTTCGTGAATGATATCGGCTTTTTTAACGCCTGACGCGATCAGCACCGCCTTGCCTGCTTCGGCCAAATGTTTTAAGCCCAGGGTGATGCCCCCGGTTAGTACGGTTTCTTTATTAAAATATTTTTGGCCAACCTGTACGGTAACCGGGTCTAACGCCGAATGGTGGGCATATAGATCAACCGGGGTGCCGGGCTCATTAAGGCCAAGGTGCCCATTCATGCCAATGCCTACCATCATGATATCAAGCCCGCCTTTGCTGCTGATGAGGTTGTTAACGCGTTCGCATTCCGCATCAAGGTTATCTGCCCTGGCATTGAACATGGTAATGCTTTTAAACGATTTGTTTAGCTTGTTAAAAAATTGATGTTTAAAATAATAGCTGCAACTGCCCTCGTCGTTCTCATCCATGCCTATCCACTCATCCAGCGCTACAAAATGGCTTTGGCTTAGGTCTATTTTACCATTATTGGCCCATTGCACAAGATAGTTCAACATTCCGGTTGGCGAATCACCGGATGGGAAACATAATACAGACGCGGGTTTTTCGGCCAGTTGTCGGGCAACCAGTTCTGCCGCCGCTTCAGACATCGCTTCGTAAGTATCGTATATCGCTATTTTCATGTTGCCTAACTTTTTATCAATCATCCCCTTAACAAATAAACGCAAAAAGTTTTTTGAAAAGCGGTGTCCTTTTATTAAATTGAATACATAAAGAGTTTCAAAAAGAAATATCAGGCCATACCAAATATATGATAAAAGATACGCTGAAAGAACTGATCATCCGCGACCTTGAAAAGTTAAAGCAGGAGATAGAAGCTTACCAGGACGAGGAAAAGATCTGGTATATCGAAAAGGGGATATTGAATTCTGCAGGCAACCTTTGTTTGCATTTGGTTGGTAACCTGAACACCTACATTGGTGCGGAATTTGGCAAAACCGGTTATGTGCGGAACCGTGAAGATGAATTTGCGCTGAAAAATGTACCACGCGCAGAACTGGTGGATAAAGTAGAAAAAACGATCATCATGATCGGGAATGCCTTTGATATGATCACAGAAGAGCAAATGAACGAAAAATACCCGGGAGACAGGCCCTTAGATGGTGCATCTACCGAATACTTTTTTGTTCACCTGGCTATACACTTAGGCTACCATCTGGGGCAGATAAACTATCATCGCCGGTTGCTGGATAACTGATTATAGCAGCTACTTTTTATGGTCACATTTAAAGCTATGTACCGTTCTAATAAGTTGTTTAAAAATTAAAAAAAGAGATCGTCATTGCGAGGAACGAAGCAATCTTCGACATGCTTGTTGCCTACTTTTCTATCGAAGATTGCCACGCTATCGCTCGCAATGACGATCGGCTCTACTTTAATAAATTACTTTTTATTAGTTACTCTTGTTTTGGGTTTAGCCAAAGGTCAATAGGCCTGTCAACTTTTGGGTGGAACGGCAGGCTGATCTTTTTGCCCTGCCCGGCAGATGCATAGGCGGCATACAGTATCTCCAGCACCGCGCGGCCGTCTTCGCCGGTTACCAGCGGGGTTTTGTCGTGGCGTACACAGTCAATAAAATGTTTCAGTTCGTGCGGGTAGCCCTGGTTAAATACTTCCTCAAATATGGTGAAGCTCCACCCGGCAGAAGTATCGGCCTTTTCCATAGCATAACCATACCCTTCGCGACTGTAAGTTAACGCCGAGCTACCCATAAACAGGTCGGCATAAATAACGCCGCCTTTACCGTATATCTCGCAGCGGTCGTCCATACCGCCATGCTTGGCCCAGCTATCTTCGGCAACGCAGGTAACACCGTTCTCAAATTCAACAATTACTACGGCGTTGTCCTCGCCTTTGGTTCGGTTACCATGCAAAACGGTAGCCATGGTAGCATACACGCTTTTAACCTTAGCGTTGCCCAGCATCCAGCGGAACCAGCCCATGGCATGGCAGCCCATGTCCATCAGCACGCCACCACCGGCCAGGTTAATATCGTAAAACCAATCGGTATGCGGGCCCGAGTGTTTTTCGGCTTGCTTTAGCATGTAAACCTCGCCAACGGCGCCTTCTTTTACCACCTGCCTGGCGCGCTCATATTTTGGCGCAAAGCAAAGCTCTTCGGCATACATCAGCTTTACGTTGTTGGCCTTGCAAGCAGCTATCATTTCGTCGGCTTCCTCTAAGGTAACGGCCAGCGGTTTTTCTATAATGATGTGTTTACCCGCGTTGGCTGCTTTAATGGTATTAACCGCATGCAGGTAGTTGGGTACGCAAATATCAATCACCTCGCAATCGGTTTCGGCCAGTAGTTTATCTACATCATCAAAATAAGCGGGGATGTGGTGCTTTTCGGCAAAGGCTTTGGCCTTATCCAAATTACGGGCATACACAGCCACAATCTCCGCCTCGGGGATAAAGCGCTGGTACGATTCTACGTGGATATCTGATATGAATCCTGCTCCCAGGATGGCAACTTTAGTTTTGGTCATGATATAAATAGAAGATGTTAGTTGGTTAATTGAAATGTTTTTTCCAGTTTAATTTGGTTTGATGCTGCACCTATCATCAGCTTAAACTCGCCGGGCTGGGTGATGAGTTGCAGGTTATCATTATAAAACTGCAATTTTTCTTTATTGATGGTGAATGTGATGCGTTTTGTTTCGCCGGGGGCGAGCATCACTTTTTTGAAATCTTTTAACTCTTTAACAGGTCGCAGCGGTTGGGCTACCATATCGCGGATATATAGCTGGGCGACATCCTCGCCTGCTGTATTCCCGGTATTCTTCAGGTCGAACGATACAGTCAGGCTTTCCGTTTTTTTGATGGCCGTTTTGCTGATGCTGATATTGGTATAGCTAAATGTGGTATAACTTAAGCCATAACCAAATGCGTATTGCGGTGTGTTTGGCGCATCAATGTACGATGAGCGGTAAAACGTATCGTTATCGCCCTGGGCTGGCCTGCCTGTATTTAAAAAGTTATAATAAATAGGGATCTGGCCTTCGCTGCGCGGGAAGGTCATAGGTAGTTTACCCGCCGGGTTGTAGTTGCCAAACAAAACATCAGCTACCGAATTACCCATCTGGCTGCCTAACCACCAGGTATAAACTATTGCCGGGGCATGTTCGGCTGTCCAGTTAAATACCATAGGGCGGCCCGCCATAAGCAGTACCACTACGGGTTTGCCGGTTGCTACAACCGCTTTTATCAGGTCCTCCTGCACACCGGGGATGTGAATATTAGCTTTGCTGCGCGCCTCGCCGGTCATAAAAATATCTTCGCCAACAGCCATGATAACTACATCGGCTTTTTTAGCGGTTTCTACGGCTTCTTTAAAATCGGTTGCTACACTGTCTTTTATTTTGCATCCTTCGGCATATAATATTTTTGCGCCGGGTGCCTGGTTATGGATGCCCTCTTCTATGGTAACTACATTTTCATTCGGGTCTACATCGGTTGACCATGCACCTTTCAGATACCACCGCTCCCTGCTTAGCGGGCCAATAAGCGCAATGGTTTTCAACTCTTTTGAAAGCGGCAAAAGCTGCTTTTCGTTTTTTAGCAGTACAATGCTTTTCCGGCCCATATCGCGCGCCGCCTCGATGTTTTCAGGCTTGTTCATAGTGGCCTTTTCGCGTTCGGGGTTAATAAATTTGTACGGGTCATCAAATAAACCCATTTCAAATTTTTTGGTGAGGATGCGCCTTACAGCATCGTTTACCAATGTGACAGGCACCCGGCCATCCTTAACCAGTTTAGCCAGGTTATTGATGTAGGCGCGGCTTTCCATATCCATATCACTACCGGCTTTTATGGCCACTTCTGCAGCTTCATAATTATCTTTTACAAAGCCATGCGGTATCATTTCGCCTATCGAGTTCCAATCGCTCACAACAAAGCCTTTAAAGCCCCACTGGCCTTTTAGTATATCGCGCTGCAAGTAGCTGCTGCCTGTTGCAGGTGTTCCGTTAAGATCGTTAAAGGCGTTCATAAATGTGGCTGCCCCGGCATCAAGCGCGGCTTTAAAAGGGGGCAGGTAAGTTTGCCATAGCGTGCGTTTGCTCATATCAACGCTATTATAATCCCGGCCGCCAATGGCAGCCCCATAAGCGGCAAAGTGTTTTACACATGCCATTACCGCATCGGTATTGCCAAGGCCTTTACCCTGAAAACCTTTTACACGCGCACCTGCAATTAACGATCCCAAATATGGGTCTTCACCCGCACCTTCCATCACACGGCCCCATCGCGGGTCGCGGGCAATATCAACCATGGGGGCAAAGGTCCAGTTGATACCTGCCGCCGCCGCTTCAGTAGCAGCAACGCGTGCCGAGCGCTCCATGGCAGGCATATCCCAGCTTGCGGCTTCGGCCAGGGGGATGGGAAAGGTAATGCTATACCCGTGTATCACATCCTGCCCAAAAAGTAGTGGTATTTTTAAACGCGACTGCATGGCCGCCTGCTGAAATTTCCGGGTGTGTTCGGTCCCCATAATATTAAGCACCGAACCTACTTTGCCCTGCTTCACAGCATCCAGCTTGTTACCTACATCTTTGGTAACCGGGCCGGTAGCTTCCCAATCGCCATTGTATTGGTTAAGCTGCCCAACTTTTTCATCCAGTGTCATTTTATTCAACAATGCCTCCACTTTGGCTGCAATTGTTTTTTGCTGTGCGAAGGCTGTGTTTACATACAAAAGCACCGAAAAGGTAAAAGCAAGTTTTATAAATCTCATCTTTTATAGGTATTTCATTTTTTTAAGATAGGCCACCCAAACTATATAAGCCTCGGGTTTTAGGTGCAGGCCTTCATAAGTGTATTTGGCATCCAGCCGGTTTTGCGCATCAATAAAAAGCGGGTGCAGGTTAATATAGGTATAACCCATACCTGCGGCATTTGCTTTAAGCATCTCATTTACCCGGGGGATGTGTTCGGCCTTATCATAATGCTGCGGGAAGTTCTTCACCGTTGGGTTTATAGGCAACACGCTCTGTACATAGATCCTGGTGCCGGGGCTTCCTGCTTTTATCTTACCGATGATCTTAAAATAATTATAGGCGATAACCGAGTCGGGGATATCCTTGCCGATATCATTAATACCTAACAGGATAAACAGCTTTTTGGGATGGCGGTTGATCACATCGTCGATGCGTTTTAGTACGCCATAGGTAATATCGCCGCCAATGCCGCGGTTAAGCACGGTGGTATCGTTTAACAGTTTTGGCCAGTTGCCCATTTCGGTAATGCTGTTGCCTAAAAAGATGATGCCGCCCTGTGTTACCGGTTGCTTTTTGAATTGTTCAAGCCGCTGGGTGGTATGGTCGGGGATGAAGGGGATGGTATCAAACAGGTTTTGGTTTGACGGCCTGGTTTGCGCGCGCGCAAAGGCAGGAAGCAGCAAAAGCAGCAGGAGGTACTTCTTCATAAATTTGTTTAGTTGGCGGCTAAAAATACAATATTTGTGACCATTTAAGGTCGTTTTATGGCGTTTTTGTCCGTTTGGAGGGCGAAAAAAGGCGCGTATTTGCACTTAAAAACCTTCATTTTCATCAAAAACCTGACAAATCGTAAACAATCCTAAATACAATAATGTTGCATTTGTATTATCTTTGCAGCATGATCTCGAGATTAAAAGCCATAAAACTGGATAATATCGGTATGACAGCTTCCACACTTTGCGCTATACACTGCGCGGCTGTGCCTATATTTTTTACCAGTTTACCCTTGCTTGGCCTGGGCTTTTTGGCCAACCCCTGGGTAGAGTGGATCATGATCATTATTGCCCTGGTGGTGGGTATCTCATCTATCGGTAATTCGTACTTTAAAGAGCATCATCGTGTTTTACCGCTGGCTTTGCTGATAACCGGCTTTGTTACCATTATTATTGGCCACCTGTTTACTAAAGGATGGTTGGAGGCGATTGTAGTACCCCTTGGCGGCATTACTATAGCTACAGCGCACTTTGTAAATTATAAATTTGCCGGTGCCTGCAAAGCCGGCGACAGCTTTTTCCACCTAAAGCATGCGCACCCGCATGATGAGCAGCATGCTGCATAAATTTCATTAAATTTGTAGGGTAAAATGGCACAAGTAAAAAATAACTACCAGTTTGAGGATATGCTGCAAAAGCATAATCTGAAAAAAACCGCGCCGCGGCTAAGGGTGCTATCTATGATGTACTCAAAAAATACGGCCACCTCACAACCCGATCTGGAGAGCGTAATGAACGATATTGACCGGGTTACCCTGTACCGTATCCTGAATGTTTTTGAAGAGAAGGGCATCATCCATAAAGTGTTTGACCTGAACGGCACGGCCAACTACGCCGTTTGCCACTCCGATTGCCAGGAGAACCACCACCACGACGAACACCTGCATTTTAACTGTACCGTTTGCAAAAATGTGTACTGCCTCAACGAGCTGAACATCCCAAGGCTAACCCTGCCTGCCGGTTTCGAGGCCGAAGGATTTACCATTTACGCATCGGGGTTATGCCCCAAGTGCAATAAGAAAAGTACGGCCAAAACTAATTGATATTTGCAACAAGATTGCTATTAACCATGGCGTCCCGAAAACGTCTTTTAACGGCCTTAAATCGCCCAAAATCGACTTTTAAAGGTAATTTATTGTACTGTTTTATACAATGTTGGTTAAATTAGCGTTCCCTAATGATATAAATGAGTAAAAAATATTTCAGGCTGATGTTTACCATCGGCGTCCTTTCTTTTTACATGCTGCTGTGTTCTTTTACACCTGCGGCAGATACTATTCAAAACGCTGGTTTTAAGCTAAAAACCATTATTATTGATGCCGGCCATGGTGGTAAGGATGCCGGTGCAAAGGGCTTGTCGTCGTTCGAGAAGAATGTAACCCTTTCTATAGCCAAAAAGCTACAGGCAGCTATCCAAACCCAGTTTCCAGAGATCGCGACCGTCATGACCCGTACCGATGATACCTTTATCGAGTTAAGGCGCCGGTCGGATATTGCCAATAAATCGCAGGGTAACCTTTTTATCTCTATTCATTGTAATTCATCAGCTGAGGGCACCGCCTACCGCGCGCACAAACAAAGCGGGGTGATGCTGCTCATCTACGGTATAAAACGAGCCGGTGAGCAACTGGAGGCTATGCGCGAGAACGCATCCATCCTGATAGAAAAAGACCAAACGCAATACGAAGCCCTTGATGCCGACGACCCGGCCAATGCTATTATACTAAGTGCCTTCGCCAAAAAATACCGTAAGCAAAGCATTAAGTTTGGCGAGTATTTAAACATGGAATTTACCGAAACAGATGGCCGCCCCTCTATTGGTGTGCGCGAGCAAAGCCTTTATGTTCTGGCCAACAGCGGTATGCCGGCTGTGCTGATAGAAACAGGCTTTATCAATAACCCCGATGAAGAAACCTATCTTAATTCGGAAGAGGGACAGAACGAGATCGTTCAAAGTATTGTGCGTTCTGTAAAGGCCTATAGGGATGTGCTTACGCTGCAGCAATAGTTTGTTAACGTAAAGTTTGATAGCAATCGCTCGCCTCCCGGCGAGTGATGACTATTAGGAGGCCTCCGGCCGCAGTAATAGAACAGGCCGGAGGCCTTGTAATAGCAGTCACTCGCTAAGAAGCGAGCGACTGCGACAATCGTTCACGCATCCAGAGGTCTATAAATACTACTTACCTACGGCAATAGTGGTTTTTTAACGTAAAGTTTATCTTAAATTATTCAGTTAATAGCATAAAACATTATATATTAGATAATGCTTGCCCTTGTAACAGGGCAAATATTTTATAAACTGTTTACATCTGCTAATGCCTTACTACCAGCACTATTCGTTTGATCTGTGGCTTACACTGATCAAGTCAAACCCGGATTTTAAGATCCAACGCGCGCATTTTTTTCAGCAAAATTTTAATCGGACAGGAAAATCTGTTGAGGAAATAGATAAGCTCTTCAGGCAGGTGGACGGTATGTGTAACGCCATCAACGAGAAAACAGGCAAGAACATAGATGCCGACGAAATGTACCTGATGGTGATCGGTCTCATCAGCGGCGATAGCTTAAGTATTGACGAGGTAGATTATACCGCCCTGCACCTGCAAATGGAGGATTTGCTGTTTAAATACCCCCCGCAAATGTACTCGGCTGTAACAACCGAGGTGCTGGAGCATCTAAAACAAAAAAGCGGAGCAACTTTTAGTTTGTTGAGCAACACAGGATACATCACCGGTAGATCATTACGAAAGGTATTAGCACTTTACGGGCTGGATAGCTATTTCGATTTTCAGCTTTACTCTGACGAGGCGGGCATGTCAAAACCAAACCCCGAATTTTTTAAAACCATGCTGAATAACATTGATATATGTAATGCAGATAAGGAGATCCCACTCAAAAATATTATTCACATCGGCGATAATCCGAAGAATGATAAACAGGCCGCAGATGACATAGGCATCAGCTCATTGCTTATTAATTCAAACCAAACTACCATTTTAAGCCTTATAAGCTAAAAGCAGTCATATGACATCTACCACATATTCACTACACCATATCCATCACGATACTACCTTTGGCTTTGATGCCAATGATTACAGCCGTTTTAAGTTTGGTGATGGCCTGGTATCGAAAGATTTTGGCATATCGCTGGCGGATGGGTTTATCAGCGAATACCTGGCAGAGAACCCTGTATCACAACAGATAGTGGTTATATCAAGCCCATACTCGTTTATCCCAACGGCAACCTTCGCCATGAAAAACTGGTTTGTTTACCGCCTTAACCATTGGCTGGCAGGGCAGGGCTTACCCGTTGTGCAGGAAGCAAAGGTGCACCGCACCATCACTTATAAAGAGGACTACGGGGAGCTGAATGCCGAGCAGCGGATGAACCTGATAGGTAACGACCAGTTCCACATCGATAAAGACTTTTTGCAAGGCAAAACGCTGCTGTTTTTAGATGATATCCGCATTACGGGCAGCCACGAGCGCATGATCATGAAAATGGTTGACGCTTATGGGCTCGATAACGATATCCACATGCTATACTTTGCCCAACTGATCAATACAGATATCCACCCCAATGTGGAAAATTACCTGAATTATTACCAGGTGAAGAACATTTTCGACCTGGACGGCATCATCAAAAGCGGCAATTTTTGCATCAACACACGTATTGTAAAATACATATTAAACTATAGTTTTGATAGCTTTTGCGTGTTTATAGAAAACCAGCAGGCCGATTTTGTAGAGCAGCTGTACAACATGGCTTTGGGCAACGGATACCACACCATAGAGGCATACGGGCGCAACCTTAAATTTATAAAAAAACTTTTACTTTTAGATAATTATAAACTAATACAATATGGCAATTAACCTTCAAAAGGGGCAGCGCGAAGCTATTGACGCCCCTAAATTTACAATAGGCTTAGGCTGGGATACCAACACATCATCAACCGGGGCAGGCTTTGACCTTGATGCGTCTGTATTTATTATGGGCGATAATAAAAAGATATTGAGTGATGAGCATTTTGTGTTTTACAATAACCTTAAAACACCCGATGAAGCTGTTGAGCATACCGGCGATAACCTGACCGGTGCAGGCGATGGCGACGATGAGCAGATCAAGATAGACCTAACTAAAATTGACCCGCGTGTAACCGAGATCTGCATCGTGGTGACCATCCATGAGGCCGAGAGCCGCCGCCAGAATTTTGGCCAGGTGCGCAACTCGTTCGTGCGCATTTTTGATGCAGCTACCAATACCGATATCCTGAAATACGAACTGGAGGAAGATTTTTCAATAGAAACAGCGGTAGAGTTCGGTCGCATTTACAAACGCGATAACAAATGGAAATTTGAGGCAGTAGGTGCGGGCATGAAAGGCGGCCTGCAAGATTATTTAAACAAATACAACTAACCAAAAATATCATGGCAATAAATCTTCAAAAAGGGCAACGTATAAGCCTTGAGAAAAGCAACGGCAGCAAACTGCAAAACGTTTGCGTAGGTATAAACTGGGGCGCTATAGAGAAAAAAGGCATTTTTGGTTTCGGCGGCAGCAAAGAAGCGGTTGACCTTGATGCCAGCTGCGCTTTGTTTGATGAAAATAAAAAACTGCTTGATGTGGTTTACTTTGGCAACCTGAAATCAAAAGACCAGGCCGTACGCCACAGTGGGGATGACCTTACCGGCGATATGGGTGGCGATGATGGTTTGGATAATGAAGTGATCACGCTTGATTTTTCGGCGCTTAACCCGGCTGTAAAAAATGTGGCTTTTGTGCTGAACAGTTTTAGGGGCCAGGATTTTGGAACTATCCCGTTCGCGTCTATCCGCATTTACGAGGGTACGCCAAAACGTGTTAATGAGATCTTCGCGACTTATGATATAGCGCATGATGCCAGTTTCAAAGGACATGTATCTATGGTGATGGGGATTTTTTACGTTAAAAACGATGAATGGAAATTCAACGCTATTGGCGAACCCACCAAAGACCGTAAACTGGAAGAAACCGTAAACACGGTAATGAGGAATTTTTTATAAACGTAGAGACGCGATACTTCGCGTCTCCTTTAGGACGGTGACAAACTTTTCATTAATGATATCCATTAAGACGCGAAGTATCGCGTCTCTACATAAAATGTGCTAAACACGTATTAGAAAACAAAACACATGGAAAACAACCTAACCAACGAGGGCGCCGGGCTGCCAGACTTTACACCGACACCGGCAGCAGCAAGCGTTAATACCCCGGTTAAACTTGATAAAGAAGGCAATGTTGACTTAACCAACATTACACCCGATGAAGTAAAAAAATACAGTGAAAAAGGTAAGGACTTAAACCCTGCCGATGTAAACTCTATTTTGAACTATGGTACCGATGTACAAGCCTCTATGGAGCGGTACAGTAATACGTTCCTGTCGTCGGTACGTACCTTTGATTCGGGCGAGGTTGGTACCTTAATTACCGACCTGCTGCACGAATTGAATTATATTGATGTAGACGAGTTGGAGCAAAACGCCTTTGTAAGGATCATATCCCGCATCCCTATTTTGCGTACCCTGGTTATGGATACCAAAAAGATGTTTGCCAAATATGACCTTGTGGTTAATAATGTCGATAAGATCACCAATAAAATAAAAGCGGGCCGCGTAAACTCTATTAAGGATAATGCATCGCTGCAAACCATGTTTGATAGTAATGTAGACTACATTCATCAAATGGAAGAACTGATCATTGCCGGGCAGTTAAAATACAAAGAACTGAACGAGCAGTTAGCGGTTATGGATGGTAACCCATCTGCCTACCAGGATTATGAAATTGCCGACCTGCGCGATTATGTGAACCGCCTTGATAAGCGCCTTGCCGACCTGAAAGTGGTACGCTTTATCATGCTGCAATCGCTGGCGCAGATAAGGGTGGTACAAAACAACAATACCACCATTGCCGAGAAAGCGCAGTCTATCGTATCAACCACTATCCCGGTTTGGAAAAACCAGCTCACCATTGCCGTAGCGCTGAACAGGCAAAAGGCAAATGTAGAGATGCAGAAGAAGATCTCGGACACGACGAACACTATATTACTTAAAAACGCTGAGCTGTTAAAAACAAACAGTATTGATGTAGCCCGCGAGAATGAAAAAACTGTGGTATCTTTGGATACTTTAAAACGTACCACACAATCGTTAATTGAAACCTTAACAGAAGTGAAAAGGATACATGACGAGGGTACACAAAACAGGAAAACGCTTAATACAGAGTTGCAGACTTTAGAGACAGAACTCAAAAAGAATGTGACCAATACACGTTAACCGGCATATGGATGAAAACAGGTTAAACATATTAAATGCATCAACACGGGTTATCAGCAAACTACAGCTGTTATCCGTGTTTTTTAGTAATGATGTAATTTATAAGATTTACCTGCGCACGCAAGTGCTGCACCAGCTTTTTCAAACCAACCCCGAGCTTGATATTAACCAACTGGAGATGTTTCATCTCCAGTTTACTTCAACCCTTATTGATCTGCTTAAAAAGATCAAGAAGAACAACGAAACCCAGGCCGACCTGCTGCTGGATGAGGTAGTACTGAACAACCAACTGATAGACCAGATGGAAGATTCGGTTTATACCGAACATAATTTCAGTAATGATAAACAACGGCAGTCGTTAAAAATGAGCCAATCGCTGCGCAAGCTGTTCCTGGTACTGTCAGATAACTCGTCGGAGTATCCGTTTACGGGAAATATCAATAAGTTTAGCTCGCATTTCTCGGGCGATTACTTTTTTAGTATCTCCACCGAATTGGTTTATGATCTGCTGGCATATAACACTGCCGATGTTTACACTAACGAATATGCTACCATACAGCGTAAGCTGATGGGTGCTTTATGCAAGTATGATTTTAAGGTAGATTTTTACTGTGGTTTGCGCGCCAATGATATTGTGCTGGAGGTTTACCGGTTTACTGATGTGAACAGGTATTTCCTTTTTTCGCCGCTTAACAATGTGCTTTTGTTTTGCGATGTGGCCAAACTTGGCGATATTGACCTGAAGAACACCATCAGTAAGCGCGAGCGCATGATGCGCGAACTGCGCGATAAAAATGTACAGCTAACAGGCAAGGCCGGTTTAATAAAAACCAACCTGCCCGAAAATATTACGGCCCTATTGGCCGAAGACTATAAGAAGATAGCTGATGTGAACTTTTTAGCACACATGAACGCGTTTGACGTTCAGGCTAATATTTTAAAAACGATGTTAAACACCGATATAATTTAAACTAAACCTACAAATGGACATATTACACACCCTACTTGGTGAAGATATTAAGGCAGGCCTGCTCATCATCTTAAACCTGATTGTTATTGAAAGCCTTTTATCGGTTGATAATGCCGCGGTGCTGGCCACTATGGTTATCGATCTGCCAAAGCAGCAACGTGCGCGTGCACTGCGTTATGGTATTATCGGTGCTTATGTATTGCGTGGGGTATGCTTGTTTTTAGCAGCGTGGCTGGTAAAAATATGGTGGTTAAAACCATTGGGTGGTTTGTACCTGCTATACCTTGCTTTTGATTATTTTAAAGGGAAACTCGCCAAAAAAGCTGCCGGTGGCGGCGAGGAAGAATCGGTAGATAAGAATAAAAACTGGTTGTATAAATCAACCGTTGGGCTTATTGGTACGTTTTGGGCAACCGTTGCCCTGGTGGAGCTGATGGACCTTGCCTTTTCTATAGATAACGTATTTGCCGCTGTGGCCTTTACAGATCATGTGTTCTTGATCTATACCGGGGTGTTCATCGGTATACTGGCCATGCGTTTTGTAGCGCAGGCGTTTGTAAAGCTGATGGAGAAATTCACCTTCCTGGAAACAGTTGCTTTTATGGTTATCGGCGTGTTGGGTATAAAGCTAACCGCATCGTTGTATGTTCATTTCTTCCCGGAGGCGGGCTTCTCCAAATTTATGGAAGGCGAAACAGCGGATATTGCGGTATCGGTATTTACGGTGGCGGTATTCCTGATCCCGGTGCTTACCTCTGTATTGTTTAATTTCCCAAAAAAGAATATCATTAAACCCGAAGTAGCAGAAGAGGCCGAAGGTGTACTGGATAAAAGCTAAATTCAGATGTGCAGATTTCAGATGTGCAGATATGCAAATAAATATTCAATAAATAGCAAATAAACAAGTGAAACTGATCGCATCAATTTTCGGGATAGGGTATGTAAAGGGCGGCGGCACGCTGGCTGCAATAGTTACCTGCCCGTTCATTTGGCTGTTATGGCAGCAGCCAGGTTTACAAAGTCCGTGGTATCTGGTAGCCGCTACGGTGATTATTACCTTGCTGGGCATTTACGTTGGCGACAAGGTAGAGCCCTTTTGGGGTAAGGATAGTTACCGCGTGGTGATTGATGAAGTTGCCGGTATGATGGTAACCATGCTGTTTATCCCGCCTAACTTATATTACCTGTTGATAGGCCTGGTGCTGTTCCGCTTTTTTGATATTGTAAAACCGCTTGGCATCCGCAAAATGGAAAATTTACCCGGCGGCACCGGCGTAATGATGGACGATGTACTGGCGGGTGTTTACGGAAACATAGTATTGCAAATTATCATATTTTTTGTTGTTAAGTTTTATGGAAATGCTTCACTTGATGTGAGCATTTGAAGGGGCTAAAATTCAGTATAAATATTTACCTTAGTTTTTAAACTTTAAACTTATATCAAGGTATGACTTTTTTTACCTATGCTGCGCTGTTTCTGCTTGCTATTCGCCTCCGCAGGGCCATAAAACTATCACCCATAACAGCAAAATGGAACGCGCCGCTCTATGGCATTGCATTAGCCACCATTGGTGTAGCTTTTTTGCTGGATGATTTGCTGCCCAACGCTGAGATAGAAGGGATAGTAATTGCACTGGTACTGTTAGGGGTAGTAGAGTTCCTAAAACGCGAACCCGATTTTAAGCGTTTCCATGTTTTAATAAATGCACATTATCCGCTGATTGCAGCCGTTATACTCTCAAATATAGTTGCGCTTATCAGCATAAAATTTTATAAAAAGTACGACGATTATTTTCAGGCCGCGCAATTAGCCGCTTTCGGCTGGATCTTTCTCCGTGTGGCCACCTCCAAAAAACAACAAAGCGAACTCAAACGCATTAGTGAGCGCAAAGACGAACTGGAAATACTGGTTGCCGAACGCACCGTCGAAATAACCAAGCAGCGTAACGAACTGCAGGAAACCGTTAAAGAACTCCAGTCTACACAAGCGCAACTGATCCAGCAGGAAAAACTGGCATCATTAGGCGAGCTTACTGCCGGTATAGCGCACGAGATCCAGAACCCGCTCAACTTTGTAAACAACTTCTCTGAAGTAAGTATGGAGCTGATAGAGGAGATGGAAGAGGAGATGGCCAAAGGTGATATGGAAGAAGCTACTGCTATCGCCAACGACATAAAACAAAACCTCGAAAAGATCCGCCATCATGGTAAACGTGCCGATGGTATTGTAAAAGGCATGTTGCAGCACAGCCGCGCCAGCAGCAATGTTAAAGAGCCAACAAACCTCAACACCATCGCAGATGAATACTTCCGCCTGGCCTATCATGGCCTGCGCGCCAAGGATAAATCGTTCAATGCCGACCTGGTGACTAATTTTGACCCTGCTTTGCCGTCTATTAACATTGTATCGCAGGATGTTGGGCGGGTATTGCTTAATATGTTCACCAATGCGTTTTACGCGGTGCATCAAAAGCAAAAAACAATAGGAGGCGATTTTAAACCTCGTGTTGAGGTATCAACCCGTACCATAAAAACACCAAAAGGCAGCGAGGTAGAGATCGTGGTAAAAGATAATGGCAGCGGTATCCCCGATGCTATTAAGGATAAAATTATGCAGCCGTTCTTTACCACCAAGCCGGCAGGCGAGGGCACAGGACTCGGTTTATCGCTCAGCTATGATATTATTGTGAAGGCGCATAAAGGCCATATCAACATTAATAGCAAGGAAGGCGAGGGCTCTGAGTTTATTATCACGCTGCCCATTGCCTGATGCAGATGTGCAGATTTTAGATGTGCAAATAAATATTCATTAAATCACTAATTCACTAAATCAATAACTATTTTCGCATGAAAATATTAGTCGTAGACGACGAAGAGGATGTTCAGCCGCTATTTTTACAACGATTCCGTAAGGAAATTAAAAATCACGAACTTGAGTTCGACTTTGCGCAATCGGGCGAGGAAGCGTTAGATTATCTGAAAGATAAACATTCGGAAGTGGTGCTGATCCTGTCGGATATTAACATGCCGGGCATGAGCGGAATAGAGTTGCTTACGCACATCCGCGAGGATTTCCCAACCCCGCCGCCCCCAGTGGTAATGATGATAACCGCCTATGGCGACGAAGAGAACTACAAGCAGGCAATGGACAAAGGGGCCGATGATTTTTTGACCAAGCCGCTTGATTTTAACTTACTGAAAGAAAAACTTAAAACTTTATAGCACACATACAATGGCTAAGATACTGGTAGTGGATGACGAAGCTGATCTGGAGATACTGGTAAAACAAAAGTTCCGCCGCAAGATCAGGGAGAACGAGTACGAATTTATTTTCGCGCAGAACGGGGAAGAGGCTTTAGAGCGCATCAAAGAAAACCCCGATCTGGATATCATCCTGTCGGACATTAACATGCCGGTGATGGATGGCCTTACCCTGCTTACCCATTTGCCCCAGGCTAACCCTACGCTTAAAGCAGTAGTGGTATCGGCCTATGGCGATATGCAGAACATCCGTACCGCCATGAACCGCGGCGCGTTTGATTTTGTGATGAAACCGGTTGACTTTGACGACCTTGACATTACCATGCAACGTACCATTACCTACGTAAGGCAATTGCAGGAAACGCTAAAGGCCATCAAAGAGAACAACATCCTGAAAATGTATGTGGACGAGAATGTGCTGAATTTTATGACGCACAAGGAGTTTGAAGGCAGCCTGATGAAGAACGAACTGCTTGAAGCCACCGTGATGTTTGTTGATGTTTGCGGTTTTACAGCTATTACAGAGCATATTCCGGCCAATACGGTAGTTAACCTGCTTAACGGCCTGTTTGATAAAATTGTAAAAGAAATTATAGCACAGGGTGGCCACGTAGATAAGTTTATGGGCGATGCCATCATGGCGGTTTTCCGGGGCGAGTTCCATTTGGATAGGGCCATAGACGCCGCACTTGCCGTAAAAGCACACCTGAGCGACGAACCTGAGATTGACGCGGGTAACGGCAAAAAGTTTAAACCAAACATCGCTGTAGGGATCAACTCGGGCGAAATGGTTTCGGGTAATATTGGTTCGGCATCCCTAAAACGTTTGGATTATACCGTAATTGGCGATTCGGTAAACCTGGCGCAACGCCTGCAAAGCATAGCCACCGCCGGGCAGATCATCATTACCGAGGATGTTTACCACCAGGCTAAAGAATCATTCCAGTGCAAACCTAACGGTGAGTTCTCCCTTAAAAATAAGCTTAAGCCGGTTAATACTTACGAGGTGATGGAGTAAATAAAGGTTAAAATAATATTGAATGATGACTTCACTTTATCATTCAGTATTCAACATTCATTATTCGATATTCCCAAATTAATGCCTTGCCCTGCGTTTCAATACACCACCGGCGGCTTCTTTAATAATACTGGTAAAGATAAATGCCTTCGGGTCAATTTCATGCACCATGTTTTTCAATCGCCTAAGCTCTAAACGGGTAACCACAGTAAATACAATATCAACAGGGTGGCTTACGTCAAAGCTATCTTTCAGAAAACCACGTTCGCCTTTGTAAACGGTAATACCCCGGCTAAGCTGTTTTACCAGCATCTCTTTGATTGCCGCGTTCTGGCCCGATATAATGGTTACGCCGGTGTATTCCTCCAGTCCCTCAATTACAAAATTGATAGTGCGTGATGCTGTATAATAGGTTAATATAGAGTACAAAGATGTAGGCAGCCCCAGCTTTACAGCCGCAATCAGGAAGATGATAATGTTGATGCCCAGTATGATCTCGCTGATGGTAAAGCTGATGCGTTTACCAGTGTATAAGGCCAATACCTCAATGCCATCCAGCGCGCAGCCGCCCCGTATGGCCAGCCCGATGCCTATCCCCATAAATACCCCGCCGAAGATGGATACCAGCAGTTTGTCGGAAGTGATTTCGGGATAAGGGATGAAATGCAGGCACAGCGCCAGCCCCACAATCGCCAGAAAGGTTTTCACAGCGAAGGATTTGTCCACCTGAAAAGCGCCCATAATAATGAACGGGATATTGGCTATGATAATAACATAAGCAATATTTTTATGATAAAGCTCGTGTATCAGCAGCGAAATGCCGGTTACCCCGCCATCAAAAAACTTA
The DNA here is from genome assembly GCF_001636615.1 of Mucilaginibacter sp. L294. GTDB lineage: Bacteria > Bacteroidota > Bacteroidia > Sphingobacteriales > Sphingobacteriaceae > Mucilaginibacter. The sequence goes on from NZ_LGEK01000020.1 coordinate 43,069, forward strand.
TTGGGTACCAAAAAACTCTTTAAAGCAAAACCGCAAAACAGTATACCAGCAAGCGTATAAATAATATCTAAAAAACTTATTTTTATGGCGTTATTCTTAGTCATTAACGTGGTAGTTTTATGTTGTAAATCTCTTAAATTTTCTTCTTGCTTGGGCTGCCTGTTTTTTAAAGAAGCATCCGTAAAGTACCGGTGTTTTTGCAAAAATATGGTTTGCAGATGGTCCCATTCTTCTTCGTTACGGATGGTGCCAAAAGCCAGCATTTCGTGGTACAGTTTACTGCCCGTAGTTGCAAAATCGCTGCGGCCCAGGTAATCCAGGTCGGCATCGCAAATAATTTGTTCCAGCAGGTTGGTGGGGTGCTGTGGCAGCTGCGTAGCCATGATCAGCGTACAGATCTTTTCAATATCAGTTTCATCATAACCAAACTGCGGTAAGGCCTCGCGGGCTATTTTGCATGATGCCAGCTCATGCTCATGATTCCCCAACAGGTACCCGCAATCGTGGTAAAGGGCGGCAACAAGCAGTAGTTTGGTAAATTCCTCGTTAACGTTCTCCTGTTTCGCGATAGCTGCTGCCGAATGATAAACATCAAGGGTATGGTCGGCATTATGGTAGTGGAACTGAGCGGGCAGCCCGGTACGCAACCTGTCTACTATATATTTACCCTCGGGGCTATCAACCATAATTCGCCTGTTTATTCTGTTGCGCTAAGATATTAATTTGAGGGGATAGTTACCAAGGTTCTTTTAGCTTCGTGAGTTTGCCCACCCCGTCTCGATAGCTATCGGGATCGCTACGCTTGTCGACCTTCTCTGCTTCGCAAAGAGGTGAAGGAATTTGCAAAGCCCTCTTTCCGCGCAGCGAAGAGAGGGTGGTCGAGCGTATCAACGATCGGGTGAGTTAAATAACCAACAAGTTGGCGCATATTAATTCATTGCCGTCCCTTTCAAGGGACGGAATTAACAAATAAGAATAAGGCTTTAGCCAAAAACTTCAGCCATCCTCATCAAAATGAATCATAAACCATCCCTTTTGTCACGGTTCTCTGATTAATGTGACCGTAACGTCAAATAACACCGTTGTAGCTGCAACAGGGGCTATTTAGCACTAATTTTGAATAACATCTGCCAATATAAGGTGTTAAACATCTGAACAGAACAAGACTATGAGCGCAAAGAAATTATCAGATATAAAATATTCCGTATTAGACCTGGCCACCGTTGTGGAGGGTAGCACGCCCATTGATAGCTTTAAAAAAAGCATGGAGGTGGCGCAGCTGGCCGAAAAGATAGGTTACACCCGTTACTGGTTTGCCGAGCATCATAACATGATGAATGTAGCCAGTTCTGCAACATCGGTATTGATAGGCTATATAGCTGGCGGTACTTCAAAAATCAGGGTTGGCTCGGGCGGTATTATGCTGCCCAACCACGCGCCGCTTATTGTAGCCGAGCAGTTTGGTACGCTGGCATCGCTTTACCCGGGCAGGATTGACCTTGGCCTTGGCCGTGCGCCGGGCACCGACCAGATGACCGCCCTGGCCATCCGCGGCGAAAATTTTAACGCGGCGCATAATTTCCCACGGGATATTGTGCGGCTGCAAACCTATTTTTCGGCTGATAATGCCACAAGTAAAGTAAGGGCCATACCGGGCGAAGGGTTGGATATACCGATATGGGTGCTGGGCTCAAGTACTGATAGCGCCAAGGTTGCCGCAGCCATGGGTTTACCTTATGCTTTTGCCAGCCACTTTGCACCAACGTATTTTATGGAGGCCATTAAAATTTACCGCGACAATTTTAAGCCTTCCGAATACCTGCAAAAACCATACGTAATGGCCTGTGTAAATGTGGTAGCTGCCGATACCGATGGCGAAGCCGAATACCTTGCCACATCTATCAAACAATTTTTTATGGGTGTAGTAACCGGCAAAAGGCAATTGCTGCCGCCCCCGGTTAAGAGCATGGATAGCGTATGGAACGTGTTTGAAGAAGAAGCCGTAATGCAGATGCTGGCGTATTCGTTCATCGGCGGGCCGGAGAAGATCAGGGCGGAGTTAACTTCATTTGTTGATGAAACCGGGGTTGACGAGATTATGGCAACCACTCACGTATTTGACCATCAATCTCGCATGTATTCGTACAAGGTTTTTGCCGATGTTATCCGCAATACCAATTACGCCCCGCTCAATATCGAACTATAAGAAACATTTTGTGTTTAGTAACAAGAAAAGGCTGCGATAGCAATATCGCGGCCTTTCTTGCTTATTATGGATTAAACTTATTGAACAATAACCGATACGTTCTCTACCTTCAGCTCTTCCTGAGGCGCGCCGCCATATTTTTTTATGGAGATGTTAAAGTTGGGTTGCGCCACGGCTCTAGAAAGGTTAAACTCCTTTGAGATCTCAAAAGTGAACGTTTCCTGCATCTTGGCCGGCATACCATCCATTTTCATATCTTCCATGCCCGAGTGGTGGTCGGCACCAAAAAAGGTCATAAAGCCACTAAAGTAATCGCTTTTTGAATTGGCAACCGCGCCTTTTGGCAGGTTCAGGAAAACCTCGTAACCACCTTTGGGCGCTTTGGTGTATGATACCGTAACATTCATAAATACCTTTTGGTTAGCATCGCTTTTTAGCAAACTGGTTTTGGCTATATTATTGGCAATCGTAAAATTGGTAACCTCTTTACTAACTACCACATTAGGCGCTTGTGAAGCCAGTGCGTTTTTAGCCTGTAGCTGCAACGGTGCCGATTTTAGTACGTTGGCAGGTTTGCCCTGCACCGGTGTATCGTCATAGTCATAATCCATAGTGTATAATATCTTCATGATATCTTCCATAGTGTACTGCACTTTTTTACCGTTCTCGTCAAAGAAGATATAAGGCCACGGCACCGATTTTAACTCCGCAAGGCTAACTTCCTGCCCATTACTGGTGTTGGTCCATTTTTGCCATACCCGGTCAATGTTGGCATGGTGTACCCAAAAGATCGGGTCGTAAGCTGCGGTTCTTACATCCTGCATCAAGCCGCCGCCCTGATCAAATTTTTGTTTAATGGGGTTAAACATGCCTTTGCCGGCCTCGCTATTGCCGTAACCAATATAATCGTGCATGGCCCCATGTGGCGCTGCATTCATGTTTTTGTTGAAGCCTGCGTAGGTGGTGTTATCAAACAGTTTTTTCAGGTCAATAAATTCCAGTATTTCGCCATGTAAGGGGGCGCCATTGTTCAGGCTATCCAAACGGGCCTTTTCGTACAGGCTCGATTTGCTGTCCCGGTAAATAGCGGGCATGGTACGGCTTTGCTGCGCGTTTACTGTATCGGTGTATCCCCAGTAAGGCAGGCTGAAATCCGGATCGCCGGAGAGTTTGCGCACAATCTTCTCAAAATGATAAATATATAGCCTGTGCCATACCAAAAAGTGGATCACCTCTTTTTTTGATTTGGTGTGCGTGCAGTTATCCCAGGCCTCTTTCAGGTCTTTTGAGTAGTGGTAACTGGCGCAAAAAGGGTTATTGGGGATGGTATCGGGCACCCAGTGGATAGCACCTTGGTAATACCAGCTGCTGGTGCTGTCGCAATCCATTGCGCGCATAATGCCCAGGGCCTTCTTCAGGTCGTCCATATCTTTTTGTGCTTTGGCCGAGTAAAGGCTTTTACGTATGTGGCGTATTTGTGTGCCCTGTGCTTTTTCGGTATTGCCGCTTTGGTTCCCTCCGCAGGCGCTCAGGACTACAGTAAATAAAATAGCCGCCCATTTTAGTGGTTTGTTCATTGTGATGTGATTAAGGTTAGGTAATATAAATATACGCCATGACAAGGCCCCGACAAAAGGGTATAAACAGCTTTTTTGCGTGCTGTTATTCCGGGAGCCAAAAACAGATAAAAGGTTAACAGCAACCCACCGTACTCCATGAAGTAATATTACGTTTTAGTGTTGTGTGTATAAAATTTGCAAATTGCGTACAACAAACAGGCGTATTAAATGTAATTTACACTGTATTTAACATCATACCTTTTGCCTGCCTTATAGGGCAATGTTTTTTAATAATAAATGAGTAAAGTATTTACGATAACAGAAGGGCTTGAAAACTTAGGCGCCATGAGCACCGGTGGGCAGGGCTCGGTTTATAAAGGCCGCCGCATGGGGCCTGTTTTAACGGCTATAAAACTCCTGCCGACACCTATCCATACCGAAAGTGAGGACGATAAGAATTTTCGCAACTTTCGTAACGAGGTAAGTAAGCTGCAAAAAGTTAACGAACAGCCAAACCCAAATGTGGTGAAGATATTGAGCTCGGGCATTACCGATAGCGGCTCGTTCCCGTACATCGAGATGGAGTACATTGAGGGGCCTGATCTTTGCGAACTGCTGAAAGAGCCCCACGAAAAGATATTTATGCTTACCGAGGTGATCCGCGTGGCCGATCAATTGGCCAGCGCCCTGGCGCATTGCCATAAAGTAGGGGTAAAGCATGGCGACGTAAAAAGCAATAACGTAAAGTATAATATCCATACCGGCAACTATGTGCTGCTTGATTTTGGCCTGGCCATCATGAGCGAGGAGCAGCGCCGTACCAGCATCCGCCATGCGGGGGCTATTGAATTTATGGCGCCCGAGCAACACGACGGCAAAATGCTACTGGAAACCGATATTTATAGCTACGGCATCATCCTATATGAATTATTGACCGGCGAAGTACCATTCCCGCTGCATGGCGGTGGTGATGCAGGCCGTAACGCGGTGATGCTGGCGCATATTGAATCGCGGGTGCCTGATCTGCTGAATGCCCGCAGAAACTCGCTGCCAGATACCTGGGACCAGGAAAAGCGGGGGCGCGAAATGCAGCTGCCGCAATGGCTGCTTAAACTGGTAGAAAAATGCCTGGAAAAAGATCCGGCCAAAAGGTTCAGCAACGGTACACAACTGCATGATGCTATTGTAACCGGCAGCCTTAGCGGGTCTGATAGTTTTGATATTGCCGGTGGCCTCAGCAATGCCGCCCTGCGCAGCGAGAACGAGCGCCTGCACAACCAGTTGCTGCAATATCAGCAATCGGGAGCGCCGGTCATTAAACAACAGATTGCCGCCGAACCTGTTGAAGATGAGTCGCGCGTATCGCTGTCAAAACCATATTACTATACGGTAATGGTGTTGCTGGTGTTGTTTATGGGCTTTTCGGTTTATGCTACGTTCCTGAAAAAAGAAGGTCGCCAAAATCAGTCAAAACAGGATTCGTCGCAAACAAAAGCAGATACCAGTACGGGTGTGCCCGATTATGGATCGAGGTTCCCTGCGGATAATGCGGCAGAGGATAGCCTACCGGTAAAAAAAGATACTGTGGTGAAAAAGCCGGTAGTGATACCGCAAAAGCCGGCGCCTGATACTACAGGGACAATAGAAACCGATACAACTCAAAAACCAGAGTAGATTTCGGATTTAGAATTTTGTGTTTAGAGTTTAGTAATTAGCATTTAGAATTTAAAAGGAAACATGGCCTCAACACCAAATTTTTGGCAGCGCATTGGCATACAGGATTGGTTTTTAACCAACGAGAGTACCGAGAAGGCAAAGGCTAAAGCCCTTACGCCCGATACGGTTTACAGTTACATTGTGGAGAAATTCCGCGACTCGATCAAAGACCTTTCCTTTGCCGATCGCGTAGTATTTTACCACGAATTCATCATCAGTTTCAATGCCGATGATTACAAGGAATTTGTTGCCGATAAACAAGGCATCTTCGGCCTTATCGTACAGGAAACGGTGACTAAGTTTTACGAGATATTGAAAGAATATCGCGCAGCTGGCAAAACGGTAAAACCCTCGGGCTCTAAATGGGTGTTCAGGCTGGTATCACACCCTGATTATGCCCGTGGCGATAAGGGCTTTATTGGCAAATTACTGCCCGATAATAATCAGAAAGAGCAGAACCTTAGGGTAACCTTCATCCCGCGGCAAACGGGCATCGCCCAAACCTTTGATGTAAGCCAGGAAGCGTTAAAAGGCTTTACTTATTACAGCGAGGGTTACTTCGAGATCCCGTACGAGCAGGAACTGGAACCCGAAGAGCAAAAGGCCGCCAAAACGCAAAACACTGTAGCCCGGTTGGAAACCATCATCCCCGACCAGCAGTTTGCCGGTAAAAAGGTAGAGTACCTGATGAAGGACGAAGAGATCATCGTATCGGGCAGCGAGGAAACACGCGAAGATTCAAACATCTTCACCATCCCAAGTGATTGGGTGAACGCCCCACACCTGCAAATACGTTATAACAAGGCTGATAGCAAATTTTACCTGGCATCATTCGGCGAGATAACCACACTGAACGAAGTTGCCATAGCCCGCAGCGATATCAACTCGCCGCAATGGGTGGAGCTGCCGGTAAACTCGCGCATGCTGCTGAACGGTATTATTGGTTTAAACCTTTTTAAAGCATGATGATGGGAAATAAATTAATCAACCACAGAGTGCACAGAGATATGCAAACAGCCAACCACAGAGTACACAGAGGTGTGATCAAACAGCCCTCTGTGCTTCTCCCTCAGTGCTCTCTGTGGTTACTTAAAAAGAATTCTTAAGTATGTCGCAAATATTATCCATAGGCTTATTGGTGATTGGGTTTTTCCTGTTGGTGACCCATTTTGCTGATATTAAAAACTCAGGTAAACGCAATGGCTGAAAACTATTTTGGATTAACCGATACAGGCAAGGTACGTACCAATAACGAGGATACCTTTATTACCCAAAAGGTAATGGGCAACCGTATGGTACTGGCTGCCGTAATTGATGGGGTTGGTGGTTATAGCGGCGGCGAGGTAGCTGCCGATATAGCGAAAAATGTGATCATTGATAGGCTGAGTGGCCTACAGGGCGAGATCATCCCAGGTATGATAGATGCCTTTAAACTGGCCAGCAAACAGATCTCTGACAGGAAACTGGAAGATAAAGAACTGGAAAGCATGGCCTGCGTAGCTACCATGGCCCTGGTCGACCTGGAGAACAACCAGTTTTTTTACGCGCACGTAGGCGATACGCGTTTGTATTTGCTGCGCGATGCTTCATTGATAAAGATCTCTAAAGACCACTCCTTTGTAGGCTTTTTAGAAGACAGCGGCAGGCTCACCGAGGATGCGGCCATGAACCACCCCAAACGTAACGAGATAAACAAAGCCCTGGGCTTTACCAGCCAGATAGATACCGACGAGAGTTTTATCGAAACAGGGCAGTCGCCGTTTTTACCAGGCGACCTGCTGCTAATTTGCAGCGATGGCTTAACCGACCTGGTAGATAAGAACGGTATATTGGATATCATTACCCAAAAAACCTCCCTGCAAGATAAAGCAGCACAGCTCATAACTACCGCCAATGCCAACGGCGGGCGCGATAACGTGACCGTTGTACTGGTACAAAACGATAAGGCGCAGCAAAGGCCGCAGGCCACCATGCCCGCATCATCGCCCGCAAAAAGGAACGATGAAGCAGATGATGGGATTACACCAGCCCGCCCCAAACAACAACACATCGAACCCGAAATAATATACAAAGCACCTATGGGGCCAAACAGAAACCTCGGTTTAACGCTTATACTGGGCTTTTTGTGCCTGGTGTTCCTGTCATCAACTATCTGGTTGTTTTTAACTAAACAAAAGGCGGCTGCATTACCCGGCGAAACAGATACAGCTATCGTGCAAAAGTTGCGTAATGCTGATGAAGTAAAACTGCAGGATGCCATTGATGCTTTTAAAGGCGATACGCTGGTGTTATCAGATACCGCGTTCAAACAACCTATTATCATCACTGATACTTTGCATATTGACCAGGATACGCTGTACATCAAAGTAAAGGGTAACATTACCCTGCAACGCGATACATCCTATAAAGGCCCGGCCTTATCCATAGCAACAGATAATAAAGTTGTAGTGCTGGAGAACCTGAAATTTAAAGATTTTAATACAGGCATTGATCTGGGCAACAGTAGCTTGTTTTTAAAGAATACGCAGTTCATTAACTGCAAATTGCATGTTCAGCGTAAGTATGATCTACCTGATAGTAAGCCCGTGAATGCCGATTTCCCTGCTACAAAAGTAAACCCGCAAACTGCTAAACCCCAAACCCCTGCCAAGCCGAATGGAACCCGATAAAATACAAGTGGTAAGCAGGTGGAAGGAACGCATTTTTCTGCTGTTGATAAGCGTTCTGTTCGTGTTTTTGTTCTTCAGGTTGCACGCGGTTTTGCAAACCCGCTTTACCGATGTAGACAAGCGCCTGCAGGACGGCACTATGATAAACCTGAATGCGCCCGACCCGGCAGGGCAGCTGAAAAAGCTGCTGACCAGGGGGTATTACTTTGAGGACAAACGCGACATAGACCTGATAACCACAACAGTCGCCAATGCATCGGGCGGTGCCACTCAGGTTGATAATATTGGCGAACTGAATAAACGCAAATACTTTATTGGTGCGGATGATGCTTTTGCTAAAGGCGGTAAATCGTTCAAAAGCAGGGTAGATGCCTCGCGATCCCTGTTAGGCTACACCGGCGAAGATTCACTGCTGTTTGTAAGCGAAAAGGAAAACCCGGTTAAAGCCCCCCAGGTAACCGACCTGGCCCTGGGCGATCAGAGCATCAGCGCAAGCATCATTAATAAAAAACAACCCGTAGCCGGCGTTTTGGTAAAGCTGGAAATGATACTGCCGCAGGATAGTATTTATAATGACGAAGAAATTGAGGACGTTAAGCTGATCACCGAAAATGGTAACGGCTTTAAAAAGATATTTACACCCGATAGCGCCGGTAAAAAACACTTGCAAAGCTTAACCGCCTATGCTCGTACCAACGAACAGGGCATTGCGGAGTTTAAGAGCCTGCCCGAGGGCAAAGCCTTTAAAGTGCTGCCGCTGCAACCGGGGTACCAGTTTGGTGCATCGCAGGGGATTCAAAACCTGGATGATGACGCCAGCTTTACTTTCAGCCAGCAGCCACATACCATCAGGCTTTTTTCTACTAAAGATTTTAATATCCTCAAAAAGGAGAAATCGCTCATCATCCGTACGCCTGTCGAGTTTAACAAATGGTTCCTCATTATCTCAGGCAGTTTTATAGCGGCGTTTTTGCTGGTTCATATCATCCTTTCATGGAAGTTCAGCACAGCCGATCAGTTGATCTTACCGGTAGTGATGATACTGGCGGGATTGTCGTTTTTAACCTTATTAAGCCTGCAAGACCCCCTGCGCGACCGTTTTTTGGCTAAAGATATGCTGGCTTACCTTGGCATCGGCCTTGTGGCCATGTTGGTGATGCTGCAGTTTAAACTGCGCCGCTTTACGCCCGATTCGTGGATTTACCGCATGCTGGTGTTTAAGCATAACCGCAATGCGGCAAACGGCTGGCCATGGGTAGTACTGGCGGCTACGCTGCTGGCCATGACCATTAAATTTGGTACCGGCCCCGAAGGTAGCGGCGTTAAGGTAAACCTGTTTGGCTTTCAGCCCAGCGAAATTGTAAAATATTTGATCATCCTTTTCCTGGCGGGATTTTTCGCCGCTAATGAAAAGCTTATCAGCGAATACAGCAGCTGGAATAAACGCTGGCAGTTCTTTTCGTTTGCTTTGATCGCCATATTGGTAACGCTGCTATTGTTCCTGCTACTGGGCGATCTGGGCCCGGCCATGGTGGTATGCTTTACCTTTATTGTGTTGTTCTCCTTCTCCCGTGGCGATTTTATGTTTATGGCGGGTGCGGTGGTGCTTTACGTCATTGTATCATGGGTGGTAAAAAATGTATGGCTGTCGGCATTGATAACAGCGGCGATTGCAGCCTTGTTTATGGCTTTCAAACGTAAATCTATAAGCGAATCGGCTATGATGGTGCTCATTATCATGGCGGCATTTTTAACGATAGATCAGATCCCGTATTTAGGCAAACTGTTCCCCGGCCCGGTGCAAAGGCTGGTTGATCGTAAGGCCATTTGGCAGGACGCCTGGAATAACGAGGTTTACGGTGGCGACCAGGTAGCCAACGGCCTTTGGGCCATGAGCAGCGGTGGCGTAAGCGGCCAGGGCGTAGGCGAGGGTTTTGCCAAAACCATCCCCGAGGCACATACCGATATGATATTACCATCCATGGGCGAAGAATTCGGGTGGACGGGGATCACATGTATCTTCATCCTGTTCCTGCTTTACCTGCACCGATCCATCATTATTGGCCGGCGAACGGGCACACCATTTCTGTTTTACCTGTGCGCGGGGATAGGTATATCCACATTTGTGCAGTTTATGCTGATAGCGGGCGGTTCAACCGGGGCGCTGCCGTTGTCGGGTGTTTCGCTACCGTTCCAGAGTTATGGCGGGTCGTCACTGGTGGCTAACTTATTGGCATCAGGCTTTTTGCTTTCAGCCTCCCTCGTAAGGGGCACGCCGGTACAGATGAATTATATATCGCGCCAGCAGGATAAAAACCTGGTGCCCGCGCTGCTTGGCGCTGTAGCAGGTATTGTGTTGCTATCGGTAAATGTATCGCGGTATTCGTTCGATAATAAAAAATGGGTGGTAAAACCCTCCCTGGTGGCCGATAAAAGCGGCGCCCGGATGTTTAGCTATAACCCACGCATCGCCATATTAATGAACCGGTTAGAGGCCGGTAATATCTACGACCGCGACGGCGTACTGCTGGCTACCAGCAAACCCGAACTGGTGATACAGCAACATCGCAAACTGGTACAGGCAGGGGCTATCGGTTATAATATAGATTCGGCCATGCACAAGCGGCTGGACAGGTATTACCCCTTTGATGAACAGATGTTCTTTTGGACGGGCGACGCCAATACCGGTGTTTTCAACGGAAGCCCCAATGGTTATTTTGCCGAATATGAGCATGCCGCCGAATTGCGCGGTTTTAAAATGCCAACCGAAAAGTATAACGTTACCGCCAACCGCTACCGCGAGGACCGGTTTTTGGCCCGTGGCGTAAAAGAAATGACGGTGGTTAAGCGCGATTACAGCGCCATTGCCCCGTTGCTTTTAGCAGGCATCAATAGCACCGAAGTGGAAGCCTTTAAAAAACGCAACCGCGATATCAAACTAACCATGGATGCATCGTTGCAAACAAGCATCCAAAACTCGATAGCGCAGGACACCTCTTTGCTGGATAACCGGGTATCGGTTGTGGTGATGGAATCAAACACCGGCGATGTGCTTACTTCGGCGGTTTACCCGCTGCCACCCGTGCACGACTGGGAAAAACTAACCATGAGCTACGCAGAACAAAACCAACTGGCCGGGTGGGCAACCACGCAGGATCTTGGCTTTACGCTGGCTACGCAGCCTGGTTCTACCGCTAAGCTGGCAACTTCTATCGCATCGTTTAATAAATTGGGGCTTGCAGCTGTTAATCGCAAATTTAACGTGGAAAGCTACGAGCGTATCCGTACCAAAGGTTTAGAACCTGATGAAACCGGGCTGATAACCCTGGAGCGCGCCGTTGCCAAATCAAACAACGTGTATTTTATTAAGCTGGCAAATGAGGAACACTTGCAGGAGCAAATGGCCACCGTTTATATGAAAACCGGTATGTTTTTACACGGGGTAGGCGGTTATTATTACGGCCGCGATAAAGAGAACGCCGCGCAGGAAGAAAAGTGGCGGGAACTTTGGCGTAAAACCGAGTTTAATACCAAGCCAAAATACAACCCGAATAATATCCGCAAAACAAGGGCTAAGGGTATCTCGGGCATGGCATGGGGCCAGGGCGAGCTGATCGCTACCCCGGCATCGGTAGCGCGTATGGCGGCGGCTATAGCCAACCACGGCACCATATTGCAAAACAGGTATGTGCTAAAGGTGAACGATTCGACCGTAGCGGTTAAGCCGGGCACTAAACTAACCAACGATCCTAAATATGCTGCCTTGTTGCGCCAGTATATGATAGAGCAAAGCGCGCCAAAGGAATGGATACTGAACCTCGCGGTAGCTGGTAAAACCGGTACGCCCGAGCGCATTTGGAAAAAACAGCAGATAAACGATGGCTGGTATGTGTTTTTTGCGCCGAAAGCGAACGGCAGCGGGAATATGGTGGTATGTATCAGGATAGAATCTACAAAAGGTTCATCGGATGCGGTGAGGCTGGCGGGTAAGCACGTGATACCATTCCTGAAAGAAAAAGGATATATTAAAAGTATTAAAGAGCAAACAAGTGAATAACCCTCGGGTTTAGCATAATATAAAACTGTTTTTTTGGTTCAATAATAATAGTACTACGCGTCATTATGTTCAATTTGTTTAAAAACGATAAGGAAAACCGGCCTGTGGATGTAAAAAGCATCCGTTATGAACTGCTGCAGTTTATTAAACAAGAGCTGCAAAAGGCCGAGGGTGGTGAGGGCGGCAATATCAAAGGCTTAAACCTTTTTATCAATTGTCCATCATCAGAAAAAGCGATGTACGAGGCCGCTGTTTATACCGAAGAACCTGAATTGTTTAAAGACGAAGTACAACGCATTGCGGATGATTATGCCGTTAACCTGCCCGAAACATGGCTGATGGAGGTGATATTCGACCATGAATTTCCGGATGAAGCAACCCGGGCGAAAAAACTGGATGCGGCTTTCTTTATTAAAACGAGCAAGAATTTTATTAAACAAAGCGCTACCGCTTACCTGCATGCATTAAGCGGCGAAACTGATCAAAAGGAGTATAGTATTACTTCCGATAGCGAGAAGATCCACATCGGTAGGGATAAAAAAGCGCAGGGCGATGATGGCTTTTTCCGTACCAATCATATCGCGTTCCCGAGTGATAGCGCGAACGAAAGCAACAAATATGTAAGCAGGCAGCACGCCCATATCGAGTGGAACAACGATGCAGGCCGTTTTATGCTTTTTGCTGATGAAGGCGGGGTGCCGCCAAGGAATAAGATCAAGATCAGGTCGGAGAAGAGCGAGGATATTATCAAACTTACATCTACCCATATCGGTCACCAGTTACAGGAAGGCGATCAGATCATTTTAGGCGAATCGGCAGTGTTAGAATTTAGTTACCAACCCGCAACGAATGAGTAAAGTTTTTACCATAACAGAAGGTTTAGAGAACCTTGGCGCCCTGCGAACGGGCGGGCAAGGGTCAGTATACAAAGGCCGCCGCATGGGGCCGGTACTTACCGCTGTAAAGCTGCTGCCAACCCCCATCCACTCCGAAAGCGAGGACGATAAAAACTTCCGCAACTTTAGTAATGAGGTTGCCAAACTGCAAAAGGTAAACGAAGAACCCAACCCCAACGTTGTAAAAATATTAAGCTCGGGCATTACCGAGAGCGGCTCGCTGCCATACATCGAGATGGAGTATATTGAAGGGCCTGACCTGTGCGAACTGCTGCAAGCCCCGCACGAAAAGATCTTTATGCTGAAAGAGGCGATCCGGGTGGCAGATCAACTTGCAAATGCCCTGGCGCATTGCCATAAAGTAGGGGTAAAGCACGGCGATGTAAAAAGCAATAACGTAAAATATAATATACATACCGGTAATTATGTACTGTTGGATTTTGGCCTGGCGGTAATGACGGAAGAAGAGCGCCGCAGCAGCATCCGCCATGCCGGGGCAATTGAATTTATGGCACCCGAACAGCACGACGGCGCCATGCTGCTGCAAACGGATATTTACAGTTATGGTATCATTTTATATGAATTATTAACCAGCAGTGTTCCTTTCCCGCTTACCGGTAATGGCGAAACCGGCCGTAACGCCATTATGCTGGCACACATGGAAACCCCTGTGCCCGATCTGCGCGAGGCCCGTAAAAACAGCCTGCCCGATAGCTGGAGCGCCCTTAAACAAACACAGGAACTTCAAGTGCCGCAATGGCTGCTTGATGTAATTGATAAATGCCTGCAAAAAGCACCCGAAGCGCGTTTTAAAAGTGGCGTTGAACTGCATGAGGCCATTATAAACGGCAGCCTTGCCGCCGATGGTAAATTAAGCACAACCGCCATACAAGCCGAGAACGAACGTCTGCAACACATGGTAGCCCATTACCAGCAAGACGAAGAAGCGAAGGATAAACAGTTATCTTCCCTAAAACTTTTAACAGGAGAGGGCGGGGTGAGATATAATGAAGAAAAAGGCACTTATGAGCGCGACAATTCAAAAATATTATTGTCGAAAAGTGCATTTGGCCTGGTGCTGACACTTTGCGGCATATTTATAGCACTATTTGTTTATTCGGCATTTATAGATAAAGATGAAGCCACGGGAAACGTTATACCCATATACGTTGATGCCCGCGATTACCTGAAGCCACCTTTTATGGCCCGCGCCTATAATCAGGATAGCGTGATAGGGGTATTATATAGCCGAAAAGTATTAGCAGCCCGTAGGGCTGCCGCAAACAAGGCAATAAAAGCCACTGTAGATTCGGCAATTATAAAAGCCGCCACGCCCGTTAAGAAAAAACGTAAAAAATTCCTGGGACTATTTTAATACAGCTACAACGTTTTCGCAACAATTGTAAGTAGGGTTTATTGCGTAGGGAATTATATCCTATCTTTAAAAACCAATGTTACTATTGTAGTAATTACCTATGAAAAAGCTTCTTACGTTTTATATACTGTTACTGGCTTTGCCCGGGATTGCTTTAGCCCAGGAACATAAAACCATGGCTATTGGACAACCTGCGCCCGATTTTAAGCTGAAAGGGGTGGATGATAAAACCTATACGCTGCAAACCTTCAGCAAGGCTAAAGTACTGGCGGTGGTGTTTATATGCAACCATTGCCCAACATCGCAGGCATACGAGGAGCGCATTAAAAAAATGACTGCCGACTATGCCGGTAAAGGTGTAAAGATAGTGGCTATCAGTCCGAATGACCCTGCATCCTTGCGATTAGATGAACTGGGCTACAGCGATGTGGGCGACTCTTTTGCCGATATGAAGCACCGCGCAAAAGAAAAGGCCCTTAACTTTCCGTACCTGTACGATGGCGATACCGAGATAGCATCAAAACAATACGGCCCGGTGGCTACCCCGCATATTTTTATTTTTGACGAAGCCCGGAAACTCCGTTATAATGGCCGTATTGATGATACCGAAGATCCTGCAAAACCTATCAAATCGCCGGATGCCATAAATGCAATTGAAGCATTGCTGAGTAGCAAGGAAGTGCCGGTAACGGTAACCAAAACATTTGGATGCTCTATCAAATGGGCCGAAAAGCGAGACTGGATCCAAAAAGCCGCCGTTACCTGGGCCAAAGAACCTGTTAATCTGGATGTTATTGATGCCGATGGTATTACTAAACTGGTAAAGAATGGCAGCGGCAAATTGCGCCTCATAAACCTTTGGGCTACTTGGTGCGTGCCATGTGTGCAGGAGTTCCCGGAGCTGGTGACCATTAACCATATGTACCGCGATAGGGGCCTGGAGTTTGTAACCATCAGCGCGGATGCTGCATCCCGTAAGGAAAACGCTTTGAGGTTTTTGCAGAACAAACAAGCATCGGGCAAAAACTATATTTATACCGGCGATGATAAGTATAAGATGATTGAGGCGGTTGACCCTAAATGGGATGGCGCCCTGCCATACACCATGCTGGTTGACCCGGATGGCAAAATTGTTTACGCCAAGCAGGGCATAATTGACCCTGAAGCGCTTAAGAAGATCATTTTTGATGTGCCAATGATGGGCCGAATCTATAAAGACTAACCTGGATATGAAACAATTTCTTACATTCCTGTTGCTGCTGATAGGTATAGCCTGCCTTGGGTTTACGGCATCGGCACAAAAAATAAAATCCTTTAAAGTGCTGGCTTTATATGAAAATGGTGGCCACCATGTAGCATATTCCAAACGGGCTAAAGTTTGGCTTAATCAGCTGGCCACGCAAAAAGGCTTTACGATTGATTACATCGAGAATACCGATAAAATTGATGATGCTTTTTTGAGTAAGTATCAACTGTTCATCCAATTAGATTATGCGCCCTACGCCTGGAAGGATAAGGCAGCAAAGGCCTTCGAGAAATATATTAACGAGGGCAGGGGCGGTTGGATAGGTTTCCATCATGCTACGCTTTTGGGTGAGTTTGACGGGTACCCCATGTGGGGTTGGTTCTCGGCCTTTATGGGTGGCATCAGGTGGAAGGATTATATAGCCACTTTTGCAAAAGGTAAGGTAAACGTAGAGGATAAACAGCACCCTGTGATGAAAGGCGTGCCGGCATCATTCCTGGTACAACAGGAGGAGTGGTACACGTACGATAAAAGCCCGAGGGCCAATGTGCATGTGCTGGCCAGCGTAGATGAAAGCACCTACGACCCACAGCAGCCCAAGGTAAAAATGGGCGATCATCCCGTAGTGTGGACAAACCCGCATTATAAAGCGCGCAACGTATATATATTTATGGGTCACTCGCCAAATCTGTTTAATAACCCGGCTTATACCAGGCTGTTTACTAACGCAATTTTTTGGGCGGCGGGCAAATAACTACTTTTCGGCGGGGGTAATGTTAAGACTTTTGAAGATGTTGGCATCCGGCTGGTTATCGGTATTGTTATACTTGCCATCCATTAAGCTTTGGCCGGTTGTACCCGGGTTGCTGCCATAACCCAAAGGCCATTTGGCTTTGGTGTTCGGGATACTTAAACCGGCCAGTCCCGCTGCTTGCAGGCAAAAATCGGTACAGTTATTATTGCTGAGGTGATACTCCAGGTCGCCATATTTTTTGGTGAGGGTGAGGATCTTTTCAAAACTCCTTTTAGAAATGAACTTTCCTACAACCTCGTCCCATTTGTGGCCTGCATCGTCTTTAAACTCTGATGCCGATGATGGATCCCACGGGGTGGCAAACAGTATCTTTTCGTTTTTTGGATAAAACCCGAACGAGCACGATACATAGGTAGAATCGGCGTTATACTTGATCAGCGTAATAAAGGTGTGGCCGGTGTTGCTAAATACAAAAACCTTTGGCTTGCCCGATATAGGTTGCTTTACATGGAAAAGCAGGGCATAGGCAACAGCCTGTTTGCCATCATTAAATGTATTTGAAATACGTTTGTAATTAGTGTATTTGCTTTTAGTGGTTTTAGCTTTTTCTGCCTGTACACTCAGTAACGAATCATCTTTGGTGTTGATAGGTAATTCGGCCGGGGTTACGTCATCGTCGTCGTCATCATCAGCAGCCAGTTTATCAGCGTGCTTTTTAGCTTTTTTGTTTTCGCGGTCAATGGTTTTAAAAAAGCATTTCATAGCCAGCGGGTACAGTTTTAGCCTGGCAAACAGGTTGGCAAAACGGTAAAGCGCTTTGTTATTCTTTTGATTTTCAGCGATAGAGTTACCCAGTTCAAGCTGTTTCAAATAACCCATCAGCTGTTTGCGCTCCTGCGATTTGCTCAGGTTAAGCGAAATGGTTTTTTGCAGCGAGTTATCGTCATCATCATCAAAAACGCTGAACGTTTTGGCGGGTGCGCTGGTAACAGTGTGCTCTTTAGTATCGGTAAATGTTATGGTTTGGAGAGTATCGGCCTTGTCCTGTTGGTAAGGCATAGACGCCGAAAGCTGGGCGTGGACATTCAAGCTACTGCTTATCAGCAGCGCTAACATTATCAGCTTGAAATAAACGGACCGATCAGAACTTTTCATATTAATATTGTGAATTGATAAGATAACGCGTTTAGGCGGGGGGCTTCCTATCAGCAACAACAATATGTACATTTAATAACCTGCAAGGGACATCCCGGCGGGCCAATTGAGATAAATATAACAACTTATATATCGTCTGCAAAACCTGCACATTAATTTTACAATAAGTAGTATATTGTACTGCTGTGTTTATTTTTGAGCTAAGTTTTGTAGCTATTAATTAAATTTTTTATGAGCCAAGATCTGCAATGCCCGGTAGACCACGTAAAAGTAAACGAAAATAAAGTAAGGATAATTGCCTTATTGGTATTATTATCGGGCATTTTGTTTCTATTAAACGGCTATAACTGGCTTATTATGCTACTGGTTTATGACTTTTTTACCCGGGCATTTTTTTTACCGAATTTTAGCCTGCTCGGTGCCCTGGCTAATGTATTTGTTAAACTTTTTAAAGTTCCCTTTAAACCAACCGATCGCGGGCCAAAACGCTTTGCCGCTGGTATGGGTTTTGTATTTGTAACCACTATACTTATCGCGGCTATTTTGGGCTGGGTAGTACTTTTAGCGCCGCTTACCATATTGCTATGCATTTTCGCCTGCCTGGAATCCTTCGCCGGGATTTGTGTGGGTTGTTATATTTATACCTGGCTGCAAAAAATAGGCAACATATTCGCATAACAACAAAACCCGGGTTAAACACCAGGCTTTGTTGTTATTGCATAGTAACGCTGCTTACTTAAAAGTAGCAGTTTTTACAGTCTCATTATTTTGCAGCAAAATAACCAGGTTACCGTTACCCGAGCTAAAATACTGGGGCATTAGGGTGTATGAAGTAACCTTTGTATCAAGCTCTTTTGCAAAGTTTACGGGCGCTTCCATAAGGCCGTCGTTATTAATTAATACAGCTACCGGAAGTTTGTAATATTTATAAGTATTGCCTTCAAAATATTTGCCGTATTGATCATTAAATACAAGGGCAAGTTTGTTATTAACAATGCCCGAGGCTATCATCAAATCCTGATCATAATTTCTTGAGGTTAGCTTACGACTGAATGGGATATCGAATTTTTTAGCGCCATCACTGCTAAATGCCGTAACCATAATGTCTTTATGTTCGTAATCAAATTCTTCTTCAGCATTTAAGCGTTGCATGGCATTGCCTGTTGATGGTAATTTATTGGCCCTGTATTGCTCGCCAATTAAATATAAGGTGTTATCATTAAAAACAATATTGCGGGCTGTGAGGCTTTCTATCTGGCTGGTAAACATAAATGTTTTTACCTCGGCCGGTTTTGATGAGTTGAATAACCAAACGCCTATAGCCTTGGTATCGTTTATGGAGAATGTTTTTTTCTGGTGCATATACCCGGCTATAACCAATTGGCCGGCAGTATTAACAGAACTTAAATAGTTGTAATTTTTTTGATCGGGGTTGGCTATAATAACAGGTATTATGCTGCCGCTTGCTGAGCCTGCCGTGGCTTTGTATACAACAGGATAGGTGAATGATTTATCATAATCTTCACCGATAAGGAAAAGCTCCCCTTTATCAGAAGCCAAGAAATCTTTAACCTGTATTTTTTTAGGGTTACCGGCAAAGCTAAATTCGCCTTTGCCGGTTTCTTTCAAATTGTCGTCGAGTATTACATATTTAAACTGGTCGGGCGTGTCTTTTACATGCGGTAATTGTGCTACTACGGCCACATGTTTTTTATCAGACGTTAGAGTGATGTACTAATCGCCCGGGTTGCTCATTTTTTGAAAATCTATACTCGAAACGTTTACAACGGTATTGGTGAATTCTCCATTATTATTAATGGTTTTTATCGTGAGCGTATTTTTACCTGTGCTTTTATCGTGGTTTTCAACAAAAGCGGCAATGGTATTGCCAACAACCACTATTTTAGTTATTTCGCTATTATTGTTAAAAACGCCAACGGGCACACGCTCGTCTTTTGCAATGATGTTGCCCGTATTATCGCAAATAATAAGTGTATTTGTATGCAGCATGTTCTCGTATTTCCGTGTAACAATGTAATTGGCGTTATCGTTACTATACGATGTAATCTCGGGCTGTTTGCTTCCTTTAAATGCTGCACTGTTGTTACCCTGGGTAACCTTTATCTGGGCACCTGCGCTTGCAGCGCAAAAAAGCATAATGGGTAGTAAATATTGTTTCATAAATTAGGTTTAGTTGTTTTGTTGGCGTGATTTAATGTCGGAAAAAAGCACCTCAAACTCTATTTTTTTCCGCCGATCATTGGTGCTCAGGTTTATCGCGTTCATTTTATCTAAAGTAGCCTGCCCGCTTGCAGCGTTGCCCTGTGCAAAGTAAGCCTCCAGCAGGTTAAAATATACAGCTATAGCTACGTCTTTATTAATGCGGGCCTTTTTATTATTCATATCGGCTTCGGTCAGTGCCGCGGTCCAGATAGCTTCTACCTTATCCAGCTTTGTATAGGCCAGCTTACTATCTTGCTGCAACATTAATAATGCGGACGAAGCTTCATTAAATGCGGTGGTTAGGTCCTGGTATTTAGCATCATCATTTTTGATATAAGATAGGGTGGCTATCCTTTTTACCTTTGAATACCCAAACTGATCATTAAGTAAATTATTGATGAATTTAAGGTTCTCCTGTAAGGTTTTTTCCTGTAGGGTTTTTATAAGTAATTCAGTATTAATATCCATTGGGCGGGTGGATGCACCACCTTTGTAGATCTTATAACTATTAAGTTCCGGCGGGGTAAGGCTTAGTATTTCTTTGCCTGCGGGGGTAAAAACCTTAACACTCATGGGGTGCCTGTAAGAAAACTCGGCATGATACTGCGTTTCTTTATAGGTGCCTGAACTGCCTCCGCCTAAGCGTACGTTTGTTTGCTGCTCATCCATGTTGCGGGGGATGGTATTATCAAAACCGTACAGCGTTACCACTATTTTAAGCGCGTTAGCAGGGGCGTTGTCATAACCTTCCAGTTTTATGTAGGTATCGCCTAATAGCTTATAATCATAAGTGCTTTGTAATACCGGTTTTGGTATAAAAGCCAGATATGGTTTTTGAGGCAGGTTTTAACAGGTTTACCGCCCTCGCCTATGGATTTATCGGCCAGTTTAGCGCCAAAAGATTTTTTATTATAGTCTGCCAGCTCCTTATCATAACGGGCCTGAGCTTCTTTTACCAGACCGGCGTATACAGCAATTTCTTTTTGATAGGTTTCTTGTGCGGTTTGTTTTTCTTTGTTGTAATCGGCCAGTAGTTGCTTGTTTTTGGCTTCATAACCACTTTCCATACTTACCTGGTAGTTCCTGATGTTTTTATCAACTGCTACAGCAGGGGGGCGGTTATAATCATACGTTATTTCCTCTGTTTTTATTTTTTGAGCATAGCAGGTGCTGCCAATAGCAATAAATAAAAACGGCAGGGCACGTTTAAATAGTTTTAAGATCATAGTTTAATAATAAGGGATGTTATTTTTTAGAAGCAGCACAGGTATTATACTCTTCTATGATCCTGTATCTTATACACATCT
>NZ_LGEK01000200.1 GCF_001636615.1 Mucilaginibacter sp. L294
ATATGGGATTTGTAGTAGATCAATAATAAAAGAAATGATAGTTATTTGATAAACCCAAAACACCACCCCCCTTTTACTATCTGGAAAATTCATTTTATTTTCTAAGAACCATAGGCCTGCAGTTTCCCCAACAATTACAACTACTACTGAAAAAATCAACTGAATAGTTACAATTAAACTGAATACTCTTTTTAGCTCGGCGTGATCTTCCCGGCCCAATTCATAAGATAAAAATCTTTGTGTGGCTGTAACCATTGAAACATTAAAAAATGCTAACAATGTTATTATGCCTCCTACAACATTATATATACCATAGTCTTCTATCCCTAATAAATCTAAAACGATACGGGAAGTATATAAGGTAATACCCATCATTAAAAACATTCGGATATATAACATCCAAGTGTTTTTAATGATAAGTTTAGTTTTATCTGAGGTCATTATCAATGCTGCTTATAAATTGTACAATTCGTTCACATGCATTTCCATCTCCATATGGGTTATGAAGCTCACTCATCTTCTTGTACAAAGCATCATCGTTCAACAACGCAATGCATTTTTCAACAATCAAGTCTTTATTGGTTCCAACTAAAAGTACTGTTCCTGCTTCTACTGCTTCAGGCCTTTCTGTAGTGTTTCTCATTACAAGTACAGGTTTTCCTAAACTTGGCGCCTCTTCTTGTACTCCACCACTATCAGTAATTATTAAGTATGATACATTCATTAACCACACAAAAGCGGGGTATGCTAAAGGATCAATTAAACTTATATTTGTTACACCTTCTAAAATACGATATACCGGTTCTTTTACATTAGGGTTTAGATGTACCGGGTATATAATTTGCGCGTTTGGATACGTAATTGCAATTTCTTTTAAAGCTTCACAAATATTTATGAATCCTTCTCCGTGATTTTCTCTCCTGTGCCCTGTAACTAAAATTATTTTTCTATTTGGGTCTATAAGCTCCTTTAGTAGTTCAATTTCGCTATTATTAATATTATTTACTTTATCAATGCTATCTATTAATGCGTCAATAACGGTGTTGCCCGTTACCAAAATTGCATTCTCAGGTATATTCTCCATTAATAAATTCTCTTTGGATGAGTTGGTTGGAGCAAAATGATAATCTGAAATCCTACTTGTTATCTGGCGGTTTATCTCTTCCGGAAATGGAGATAATTTATTATGTGTACGTAACCCCGCTTCAATATGGCAAACCTTAGCGCCCGAATAAAAAGCAGCTATACTTGCTGCCATTGTAGTGGTAGTACTGTCTCTTATACACATCT
>NZ_LGEK01000201.1 GCF_001636615.1 Mucilaginibacter sp. L294
AGATGTGTATAAGAGACAGCTATTAAAATTTACGTGGGTAATTACGTTTTTTTTATGTACCCAGTTTGTTACCGCGCAAGATCAGAATGTATTGCCTGAATGGGCATTAGGCGGGTTTGTAAGGCCAGACGCTATCAATCCAATTATATCACCAAAACCTGCGTCAGTGTTTTACGACCCCATGAGCAAAAAAAATGTTCATTGGGAAGCTAATGATACGTTTAACCCTGCAGCCGCTGTAAAAAATGGGAAGATTATAGTGCTATATCGTTCAGAAGATAAAACCGGGATAGAAATTGGCATGCGTACCTCGCGCCTGGGCTATGCAGAAAGCAGCGATGGCTTGCACTTTACCCGTAAAACCAAACCGGTATTTTTCCCGGGGGATGATTCGCAAAAAGAATATGAATGGCCGGGTGGTTGTGAAGACCCGCGCGTAGCTGTTACAGAAAATGGCACCTATGTTGTTTTTTACACCCAATGGAACCGTAAAACACCACGCCTTGGTGTAGCAACTTCTAAAGATTTGATTCATTGGAAAAAGCATGGCCCTATATTCCAGGATGCTTATAAAGGTAAATTTTTTAATATCGCCCATAAATCAGCCTCGATACTTACCCGTATAAAGGGCGACAAGCAGGTGGTAGCAAAAATAAATGGTAAATATTTTATCTACTGGGGCGAAACCGCTGTTTACGGTGCAACCTCAACAAACCTTGTAGACTGGGCCCCGTTAGTGGATAATAAAGGCGAATTAAAAGCTTTGGCATTAACCAGGCCGGGCTATTTTGATAGCGACCTTACCGAATGCGGGCCACCGGCTATACTTACAGATAAAGGGATAGTTCTGCTTTACAACGGCAAAAACCACCCGGGCGAAGGTGGCGATAAGCGCTTTAACGGTAACTCTTATTGTGCCGGGCAAATGCTGTTTAGTAAAACAGACCCAGCAAAGTTAATAACCAGGCTCGATGTGCCTTTTTTGCGGCCTATGCAGCCTTTTGAAAAGAGCGGCCAATATGTTAACGGAACCGTATTTATTGAAGGGATGGCCTGGTTTAAACATAAGTGGTATTTGTACTATGGCTGCGCAGATTCAAGGGTGGGAGTTGCTATTTATGACCCAGCCAACCCCGCACCGCCAGACCCTATAACCGGCGACGGTAAATAATAACCTGTTTTATATAATATCTGTCTCTTATACACATCT
>NZ_LGEK01000202.1 GCF_001636615.1 Mucilaginibacter sp. L294
AGATGTGTATAAGAGACAGTAATCATATAGTTAGTGATATGACTTTGATTTTATTTACCCCTAAATCTTATCGCCATGACAACAAAATTTGGTTTCAAATTGATGTCTATACAGGAGTTTGAGGCCTGGATAGATGCCCGCCAACTGGCACGTACCGTTTTAACCATACAAGAACACCATACCTACAGCCCCGCTTACGCCCAGTTTAATGGCAGCAATCATTTTGCCCTGCAACAGGGAATGAAAAACTACCATGTAAACCAAAATGGCTGGAGCGACATTGGCCAGCATTTCACCACCTTTCCGGATGGTATGGTGATGACCGGCCGCTCGCTCGAAAAATCGCCGGCCTGTATTGTAGGGCAAAACGCCAATGCCATCTGTATAGAAAACCTGGGCAATTTTGATTTGGGCAAAGATGCCATGACACCCGCCCAACACAATACCATCATCCGCATTACTGCCAGGCTATGTAAACGCTTCCATTTGCCTGTAAATACAAACAGTATTGTTTACCACCACTGGTTCGATCTAAGTACCGGCGAGCGTAACAACGGCACAAAAAACAATAAAACCTGCCCCGGCACAGCCTTTTTTGGCGGCAATAAGGTGGCCGATTGTGTTGCTAACTTTTTGCCTTTAGTTATACAGGCTGGCGCGCCTTCGGCACCGGTTGTACCGGTAAGTACCGTGCTTAAATATGTAAGCGTAACCGCATCGTCTTTAAATATCCGCACCAAGCCCGATGCAAACAGCGCCAAGGTTACCGACCGGGAACCCGCAACACTGGGCGCTATACTAAGGGTTTACCAGGAAAAAAACGGCTGGTACAAAATATCGGGCAGCCAGGAGCATTGGGTTTTAGGTAAATACACCACAGATGTAAAAAGGGCTACCGTAAAGGCAAGTACCCTTAATGCGCGCAGCGGCCCTAATGCTAATTTTGATAAGTTGGGCACTTATACCCAAGGGCAGGAGCTGTTCATCATTAAAGAACAAAATGGCTGGTGCCTGGTAAATATGGACAACCGCTGGGTGAGTAAGGATTATTTAACGTTTGCCTGATACGGACAGCAGCCTCAACACGTAACAGGGTATCCCTGTAGTTTTAGCGCTATTATATATCTGTCTCTTATACACATCTCCGA
>NZ_LGEK01000203.1 GCF_001636615.1 Mucilaginibacter sp. L294
TCTCAATTTGCTACACAACGGAAACCAAGGTGTTCCATGCCGCTATCTTCAGTACTCTTCATCCTGCGGGATACCCGGTAGCCAGAGCAATAACTATCATTACACAAAAATGAGCCTCCTCTGATCACCCGCTTTGGCGCGTAAGGTTCATCCGGATCAAAGCTTTTTAAAGGCCCCTGCGGGTTTTTGATACCGTCGGCACTGCTAACTGTTGCGTAGTAATCATTATTGTAATAATCTGCACACCATTCCCATACGTTGCCAGCCATGTCAAATAATCCATAACCATTAGCCGGAAAACTGGAAACAGGCGCCAGCCCGTAGAATTTATCTTTCACCAGGTTTTTATCCGGAAAATGCCCCTGCCAGGTATTAGCTTTAGGCCTACCCTGGTCAACCGGTTCATTGCCCCATGGGTAAATATTGTCTTTTAAGCCACCACGCGCGGCCCACTCCCATTCGGCTTCGGTTGGCAATCGTTTCCCGGCCCATTTACAGTAAGCCGTGGCATCATACCAAGATACGTGTACAACAGGGTAATTTTCTTTACCCTTGATACTGCTTCCTTGTCCATGCGGATGCTTCCAGTCTGCACCAGTCTTCCAAACCCACCATTGGCTGTAATCATTCAGGTCAACAGCATGATCAGGCGCGCTAAAAACCAGCGAAGCGGGAACAAGCAAGCTATCATCAGGCTTTTGCGCACCCGGTGGCAACTGTTTTTTCAGTTCGTTCCAGTCCGGTTTTCTTTCTGCGGTGGTAACGTACCCTGTGGCTTTAACAAATTTTTCAAATTCGGTATTGGTAACCTCGGTTCTATCTATCCAGAACCCCTTGACTGATACCTGATGTTTCGGATATTCGTCAGCGGCGGCTTGTTTATTATCAGCGCCCATGGCAAAGGTTCCCCCTTTGATAAAAACCATCCCCTCATGCTCCTGCTTAACCAGACCACCAGTTAAGGATGCTGCCTTATTGCCGCCCAGCGAAGGAAAACGGGCAGGAATATTTGATTCACAGCAGACGGCCGTTTTTGGAGGCCCCGCTGCCTGAACAACGGCGGCAACAGGCTTGTTTTTTTCTTTGCAAGCTA
>NZ_LGEK01000204.1 GCF_001636615.1 Mucilaginibacter sp. L294
AGATGTGTATAAGAGACAGGTAATACGTTGATTATTAGTATTTTATGTTTGTTCCATTTGTTCCGTTTGTTCCATTTCTAAATGGAACAGAACTGGAATTTGTTCTGCAATAACAAGGCTAATGCTTGCTGGTAATCTGCGTTTTTACCTGTTCCGCTATCTCTATTTTTTCGCTATCTGTTAATACCCCTAATGCAATTAATGGTAACATGCCCGATGGTAGGGTGAGGTATAATTGGCCGCCCGTCCAAAAGTTCTTTTTATAGGTCAAGTCGATGATCTGGCTATAGGGTGTAAAGGTGAGGGGGCCGCTGTCAATCATTATTTTTGTATAGCGCGAGCCTTTGGGGATCAGGCGGTAATAAAAGCCTTTATCATCAAGCCTGGCCCGCTCTACGCCTGATGAGTTTTTGATATAATAATAACCGCCAATGATAAGTCCGGCTTTAAAAACCAGCAAAAGTAGCGATGCAACAAATTCAACCACGCCATCAAAACTCACCAGTATAAACTGGATATTATACCATATAGACTGATGAAAATCAATAAACCCGAATGTAAAAGCCAAACCCACCAGCATCAAGATCACCCCAACGGCGATAGAACGTGTTCGCGGAAGGTAATAGCTTTTGGTTTTGAATATCATATTACAAGGTTAGCTGTACACCTCAAATAACCACTGCAGAACGTGAAGGTTTTGATTAGGCAATTATTCGCTAAATAAAAAAGGCTTTACGAAGTTCGTAAAGCCTTTAATCAGGTGGAGAATATCGGAGTCGAACCGATGACCTCTTGCATGCCATGCAAGCGCTCTAGCCAACTGAGCTAATCCCCCGTATGTTGGGATGGCAAAAGTAGCAATTTTTGTGAAATGCCAAATGCTTGTTTGAAAATTTATATGATTAGTAAAAAAAATCTTTTAAAAAAGTAAAGCCCCTGATGGGCAGGGGCCTTTACTAACCAATTATA
>NZ_LGEK01000205.1 GCF_001636615.1 Mucilaginibacter sp. L294
AGATGTGTATAAGAGACAGATATAATCCTGAAGGTCGGCATCCAGGGCATCAGTATTAATTTGCTTGTCGTTATCCATTAAGCCACGTGTATCGTTGGCATCTATATTTAGTTCAAGGTAGTCTTTTATTTCGTCTACCGGTATGTTTGATACCTGTTTATGCAAAAGTGTTTGCGTATGCGTAACCGGCTGTTGTGCTTCCCTTAAAAAAGCACCCCCGCCAATTATTAAAGCAAAGCAGGCAGCGGTAGCATATTTAAATGTGTTTGATGCCCACAGCTTGCGTACAATAGTTTTGCGTATTACAGTTTCCTGGTTAACCGTTCTATTTAAAATATCGTGGTTAAGTTTTTCAAAGTAATGATCAGGTACGGCAAATTCAGGAGTGCTGGCCTCCAGCATCTCCTCCACCGCTATACGGCTGGTTATTTGTTGCTGCAGGTTTTCAAAATAGCCCTGCGGAACGGTAAAACCGGTATCTTCTGTATTTACGGCAGCCGCTATATTTATCCGGCTTTGTATATTATTGGTAAGCTGTTCAAAATATCCCTCGGGCATAGCAAAACCTTTTTCGTCGGTACCTGCACTTGCCTCGATATTTATCCTGGCCTGGATATTAGCGTTAAGTTCATCAAAGTAATGCTCAGGCACAGCAAATCCCTGTGCCATATCATCACTTTTTAATTCATTTAATTTTATAAGGGACAATATGCGCTGACCGGCCTCTTCAAAATAGCCGGATGGCACTGTAAACGTGGTTTCTTTCGAAAACCGTTTAAGTGACATTTCATCGTCCGCCCATTCGTTATTCTCCATATCGCTTTTCATACTCTCTTATAGCTGTCTCTTATACACATAT
>NZ_LGEK01000197.1 GCF_001636615.1 Mucilaginibacter sp. L294
GAACAGGTAAAACGGGGAGAGCATCCATCTTTCAGGTTTGTCAAAGATTTTTATACAGCTCATAATACCGACCCGAGAAGTTTCTTAAAGTATTACAATCTGTATAAGCAGTCGGGTAACGAACTTGACCTGCTGCCGGGCAAACGCGGCCCTAAATACGGCAGCCGCAGGCCATCGCCCGAGGATGAGCAGCAGGTATTGCAGTTGCGGGATCGGGGCTGCAATAAGTTTGAGATCACCAGCCAGCTTAAACAAAAAGCTAATAACTTTACACCATCGCCTTCAGGCGTATATAACATCCTGAAGCGGCATAACCGGAATCGTTTTAAGCAGGCAGACCGGGAAATAAAGCGAAAGATCATTAAAGAACGCATGGGCCAGTTAGGACATATCGATTGTCATCACCTGAGTAAAAGTGTGATCCGTGGGCAAAACAGGAAGCTATACCTGCTTTGCGTGCTGGATGATTATTCGCGTTTGGCCTGGGCACAAGTGATGGAAGATATTACGGCCCTTGGTACGATGTTCACTGCTATGCATTGCATGCAGGCGCTCAAACGTGAGTTCGGTATCCAGTTTGAAGAGATCATCGCAGACAATGGGCCGGAGTTTGGCCCCTCGGCCAGTTTGAACAAACGAAACCACCCATTCGAGCGGATGCTCATGGAAACCGGCATTAAACGACGCTACATGAAACCCTATCGCCCGCAAACCAACGGTAAGGTAGAACGTTTCTGGCGAACGCTCAAAGAAGACCTTATTGAAGATACCGACTTTGACAGCCTTCAAGAGCTGGAAGACGAACTACTTAAGTACCTGGTTTATTACAATTGGGAAAGGCCACACCAGGGCATCAACGGTAAAAAACCTATAGATATGGTCTCCCTAAACAACAAATAAAATTACCTAATTCTGTTACCGAATTACCTAACCATTACAATTGCGAG
>NZ_LGEK01000206.1 GCF_001636615.1 Mucilaginibacter sp. L294
AGATGTGTATAAGAGACAGGATTAAAGTGGCTAATAATAGATGATTTTACGGGTAACTGTATCAGCTCCTGCTATCATTTTTGTCCAATTCTTTTTCGAGTCTATAGTAAGGTACTCACGTGAGTCTTTACGGTTAAAATGCAAGCCCGCGCGATATCGCCCAAAATTGGAATAGGTATTATCTTGAGTAATCAGGTTGTTTTTATCGTATTGATAAGTTCTCAGAAAGATTAAATGATGCTTGTCTGTATAAAACTCTGTTTCAATTACATACCCTGCAGAGTTGTATTTATAACCTGCAGCGTTGTATTTATAAAAAGCAGTGAGGGGCATAAATTTATCTGTCTCATATCTGAGCTTTATAAAACCGTTTTTATCAAATTTATAAATAACAGAATCTCCGGGATTGCCCCATTCCTTGTGTGTAACTACTGCCTTTGCCCTTTTACCCTCTTCATCAAATAAGGTTACGTATTTATATTCCCGGCTTTGGTCACCAAAAAATTCTTTGACATTTGTAATATACCTGCCCTGTCAAAAGTGAAACGATCGGTGGTTTTTGTGATATTATATCTTGAATCAGTTACTTGTTTAATATGTCCCTTTAATTTTTCAATCTCATCACCATGATAAAGCCAGGTAAATTCCGGGGCCTTTTTCTGCGGAGT
The DNA here is from genome assembly GCF_001636615.1 of Mucilaginibacter sp. L294. Classification (GTDB taxonomy): domain Bacteria; phylum Bacteroidota; class Bacteroidia; order Sphingobacteriales; family Sphingobacteriaceae; genus Mucilaginibacter. Next base: position 669 of record NZ_LGEK01000206.1, read on the forward strand.
GCAGCATGCGAATAGGGCAATCGCTATTGGCAGGAAAAGCTTAAAGTGTTTGAATGGTGACATCGGTTTATATTAACAAACGTACAATATAACACATTTTTAAATTTTGCTATAGTTTTAGAATGTAAATTACAATTTTTTCTAAATCGATTTATTTTGAAAAAGGATATAATTACAGTCTCTTATACACATTTCCTA
>NZ_LGEK01000207.1 GCF_001636615.1 Mucilaginibacter sp. L294
AGATGTGTATAAGAGACAGAGCTTTAGCAGTAAAAAGGTTATCCAAAAGGCAATTGTAATACTACCTACATCGCCAGCAAAGCACCTGGCTTTTTTCCTGAAATTAAAATACAAAAAAACTATACATGCCAGCATCGGGAACCATATCAGATCGGGATGAACAAAATTCAATTTATATAAATTTATGTACTGTAGCCCTCCAAGTACAACCAGCGTGTAGCACCCTGTTATACCATTAATGCCATCCATAAAATTGTACACATTTATAATGCCTGTCGCCAGTATGTATAAAGCTATGGCCCAATAAAAAGGCATGTTAAATACATTAAAAAAAACAAACATCAGGGTTACAGCTATTAAATGTATCAATAAGCGTATTTTACTAGATAGCGTTATCCTATCATCTATAAAGCTTATAGTTCCAATTAAAATTAACCCGACGCCTACCAGCCAATATTGAGGGTGAAGTATAACTGCCAATATACCTGCAATAACAAATATTACCCCGCCACCCCTTACGGTAATTTCTGAATGTGAACTTCGCTCATTGGGATGATCAATAATGTTATACTTATCTGCTATCCGGAAGTAGGCAAGCATTGCAACCCATAAAAATATAAATAAAACAACGTATGTCATTGGTATAAGCTTTAGGGTAGAACCTGCTTTATATATCTGATTCGGAACCCTTTATAATAATTTATTTATCTTGAATATTTCTTTAACCCATTAAAAGTATATATCCTGTCTCTTATACACATCT
>NZ_LGEK01000208.1 GCF_001636615.1 Mucilaginibacter sp. L294
AAGAAAGTAAGTATAGTATTTATTGGGATAAGACTAAATTTAACATATTACTTAGTAATATAGGTTGGAATATGTTTGGAGGGTTAGCTTCTGTTGGCATATACCAGGCAACCAATGTAATATTAAATATGTTTTTTGGGCCTGCCGTAAATGCAGCCAGGGGCATCTCTCTTCAACTTAGGGGTGCGGTTAGTAATTTTTCAGGCAATGTTAGGGTTGCAAGTAATCCACAGATAATTAAATCATATGCTAATAAAGATTTCGACTATTTAAACACCTTATTGTATCAAACAACAAAGTTTTCTTACATATTAATGCTATTAATGTCATTACCTTTATTAATAGAAACAGATTTTATTTTAAACTTATGGTTGAAAAAAGTTCCGGAGTATACTTCGATATTTTGTAAATTGTTTATTATAAACAATTTGATTGATTGTGTTTCTGCACCGTTGGTTACACCTATACAAGCTACAGGTGTTATAAAAAGATACCAAATTCTATCTGGAGGGGTACTGCTACTTAATATTCCATTAACGTATATAGTTTTTCTATTAGGTGGTTCGCCTCAAAGTGCAATAAGTGTTAATATAGTAGTTACAATAATAGTTCTTATTATCAGGCTATATATATTAAAATCATTGATAACCGAGTTTTCAGTTATTGAATATCTGAAAAGTGTTATTTTCAATTCAACAGTATTAACACTTATTGCTGTCTCTTATACACATCT
>NZ_LGEK01000021.1 GCF_001636615.1 Mucilaginibacter sp. L294
AGATGTGTATAAGAGACAGGGCCACACCAGGGCATCAACGGTAAAAAACCTATAGATATGGTCTCCCTAAACAACAAATAAAATTACCTAATTCTGTTACCGAATTACCTAACCATTACAGCAATGACGGGGGGAATTATATCGGTTTCAAAAAATCAATATTTCTCTTCAGCCCCTCAAACTTCGTCCGTTTCACGGCCGAGTTTTTAAACACCTTTTGGAATACATCGGTAGTTATCTCTTCCCAATCCTGCTTTTTTAATCCATGCAGTTCGGCATGTGGGGTAAAGGCCTGTTCGTTATGCAGTACCGAGAAACGGTTCCAGGGGCAAACATCCTGGCATATATCACAGCCAAACATCCAGTTGTCCATTTTGCCCTTAAATTCAGGCGGTATTTCGTTTTTTAGCTCAATGGTGAGGTAAGAGATACACCGGCTGCCATCAACCACGTAAGGGCCTACAATGGCGTCTGTAGGGCAGGCGTCAATACAGCGGGTGCAGGTGCCGCAGTGGTCGGCAGTGGGTTCAATATCATATTCCAGTTCAATATCAACAATCAGCTCTGCCAAAAAAAAGAAAGAGCCAGCCTGTTTGCTGATGAGGTTTGAGTTTTTACCAACCCAGCCCATGCCTGCTTTTTTTGCCCAGGCTTTGTCAAGCACCGGTGCCGAATCTACAAACGCGCGGCCGCCTACCTCACCAATTTTTTGGTTAATGATCTCTAATAATAACTTTAGCTTATCCTTAATAACGCTATGGTAATCAGCGCCATATGCATATTTGGAGATTTTTGGTGCCGATGGGTCAAGCGAGGTGGTATCGGTATAATAATTTAGCCCTAATGAAATTACCGATTTGGCGCCATCTACCAGTAAACGCGGGTCCAGGCGTTTGTCAAAATAGTTTTCCATGTAGCGCATTTCGCCATGCATGCCTTTATTAAGCCAGGCTTCCAGTCGCGGCGCTTCTTCTTCCAGGAACTCTGCCCTGGCTATACCGCAAAACAAAAAGCCCAGGTTTTTAGCCTCGGTTTTGATGAGTTGAGCATATGCCGACAGATTTTGCTGCATAGCGCAAAGATACGATATGTCAATGTTTTTTAACCGGTTAGCAGAATTGGTTGTTATGAAATAAATTGAAACATAAAGTAAAAAAAGTTTCTTTATAAATAATGGTATGGCTTTTGGTGTGCTATAGGTATTGAAAACAGATGTTATCAAATAATAACGCATACAATTATGGAAAATAAACCGGAAGGGTTTGACAGGGCCAATGGCCAGGGTCAGAACCACGATATAACAGGAAATGTGGCCAATGTTGGTAACGATACGCTTAAACAGGATGTAAACGATAAGGACCTGGCTAAAAAGGTGCCTACTGTTACACCCGAGTCGATTGCGGAGATACCAAACGATACGCCCGAATTAGAGAATCCAACGAGCCAAACCTCATCCAACAAAGGGCAGGGGCCAGCCGGTGAGGATCTGTAACCACGCATCTTTGCTGCGAGCGTAGCATGACTTATTTGGGAATTACTTATTATGGTACAACTTCGAATTTGAGTAGGTAGCCTCGGCGGCTATTTTGTTATCTTTTATCCTGAAGATGCTGCAATTATGCAGATCATAGCGGATAGGGCTGCCGGCTTTTTCTTTTAAGCCAACTATATCATACTCTACCACCACTGTCGAATCGGTATTGATCACGTTACCTACCAGGTATTTGGCATCGGGCGATACATAGAACAATTGGTGAAAGATCTGGTCGGCCCCCTGCGGCCCGTACGATTCGCCGTCCCAATCACTGGTGGTTATTTTAGCTTTATCGGCATATTGGGCCACCAGGCTTTTCAAATCATGATCGTTCAGGTACCTGAAATGCTCGTCTATCAGCTGTTTTGATTGTTCTGTTTGGCTAACAGGCGGTTTCTCGGGCTTATTATTGCACGCGGCAATTGTTGTTGCCAGTATAATGAACAGGATAGGGCGCAGGGTGATAGTCATGGGGTTAAATGTACTATTCAAACTTCTATAAAACAAACATGTCATTTCGAACGATAGAGAGATATCATGTTCAAAATGACATGTAGTCTATATGCATATAAGCTTAGCATCTTGTAAAAGATTTCTCCTCGCTACGCTCGTTCGAAATGACAGCGCGATATCGTTATTAAAAACTATTGCGAATGCTATTGCTTAATGTTTTTGCGCTCCAGTAACCGCTATCCAATATACGGCGTACAGTTAGCAGCGGGTAATCAGGGTCGCGTTTATCAGCCAGTTGGAAGGCTATTTTGAAGCCTTTTTTATCAAGCTCGGGCAATACCGGTTTTTTCCAGATACCGAACGGATATGCAAAGTATTGGATCTTTTTGCCGGTAATCTCTTCCAGTTTTTTGGTTGGCTTGTCAATCTGGGTAACCCAGTCATCAACCGGCCTGTTGGTTATTTTGCCATTAAGGCCTTTGATAACCAGGTTTGAGTTATGCGAGTATTTGTCTACACGGTGGTGATCCCAGGTGTGGCTTGATATCACATGGCCATCGTCAGATAGTTTTTTGATCATCTCTGCCGTCATATAATGCGGGCGACCTATTGATACCGTCATCACAAAGAAAACGCCTTTAAAGCCATATTTCTTCATTTCGGGCGCTGCTATGGTGTACTGGTCAAGGTCAGTATCATCAAAGGTTAGCATGATGGGTTTTTTTGGCAGCGGGGCGCCGGTAACCAGGTAATTATAAAGCTGATCTGGCAGGATGGTGTGGTAACCGCTGTCGGCCAGCATTTTAATGTGTTCTTTAAAGGCAGCCACCTGTACAATATAATCTTTGGCGTTTTTTGAATCAGTGGGTTTCCAGTCGCGTATTTGGTGGTAACAAATTACGGGTACTTGCTTGCGTGCCAATACCGCGGCTTTATCAACAGGCCCGGTAGCCAGTTTAACCGCAGGCGATGCTGTTTCTTCTGTTGTTGTTTTAGCGCTATCAGCACCAGCTTTATCTGTTGATGATGGTTTTGACTGGCATGATACCATGCCTAAAAATACAAGCGGCAATACGGCCGAAAATTGCTTTAACATAATGCGGATGATGATTATATGAACTGCTAAAATAATATAATTATAGAGGGATATATTAACTGTTAATAAATTTTAATCACTTTTTAATTCAGTTAACATTGGTTTAAATGCCGGGTTACAATACTATCCGTTTACCTTCGGCTATTGAGCGTTTGGCGGCATCCAGTATCTGCATCACTATCATATTATATTTTAACGACGATCTGTCGGTGATACCCTTAAGCCTGTTTTTTGATACCATTTGCAGGTAACTTATCGGGTTATCATTAGGTGCGGGTAATGGTGGCGCTATACAAATTGTTGCCGGGGCTTTACCAATCCGTGCTACAACATTGTTGTTATCCAGCGCATGCATATAGCCTTCATCGCCAAACACCTCCAGGTCTTTTATGGAAAAAGGCCAGTTCCATGATGCTTCGATAATGCCTGTAGCGGTTGGGTACTCTACAATAATAGTGGCATCATCCTCAACCTTTGGGTAGGTTTGTAATTTAAAATGGCGGGCAACGGCAGTAACCGCAATGGGTTTCTGGCCGTTCATCAGCCAGGTCATCAGGTCGGCGCCGTAGCAACCAAAATCATTTAATGCACCGGCACCATTCAGTTCGGGGTCGGTTAGCCAATTGGTAAAGTCTTTACTGCAGCCAATTTCTTTTGGGCCTTCGTGCCCATCATGCACCACCATTTTCCTGATCTGGCCTATGCTATCTTTTGCAACTGCATCATAAATATGCTGGTAGGATGGGTACCAGGTGGTTTCATAATTGGTAAGCAGCCTTATGTAATATTTAAGCGCCAAAAACTCCATACGGTTTGCCTGGGCCAGGGTGGCGGCCAAAGGTTTTTCAACCATTACCGAGATGCCCAGCGGGGCGCAAACTTCAACAATATCAATATGCTTGGCTACCGGGTTGTAGCCTAACACTACATCAGGTTTTTTGGCGGTCACCATCTTTTTCAGATCATCAAAAAAGATAGAATCGGGCAGGTTATATTGCTGCTGGTACCTTTCACGCAACTTTTTATCAGCCTCGGCTATACCTACTATAATTACCTTGCCATTACGGTATTCGCCCAAAATATTATGTACATGATCATGCGCTAAACCGGCTATGGCCAGCCTTTGGGTACTTAAAAGCACCGGCGGCGGCGGCACGGTAGGCGGGAGTGTTTTACCCGGAGGGGTAACCTGTGCCGAAGCAACCGATAAAAATGTGCCTGATGCGATGATCAGGCACATTAATAATTTAGTGAATTTCATGGTAGTAGCGTAAATGTTATTTTTCGTTCGATAGTGAATACGGCACATCTGCTGCTTTTGTACCACGTGCCTTGTTTGGCACGGCCGACATGTTAAAGTTTAAAACACCACCTTGCTGCAGCGCTTTGTGGCTTAACCAGTTGTTTGTATATGGCTTGCCGTTAACCGTTAAAGTGCTTACATACCTGTTTGCAGGGCTGTTATTAGCGGCATTTATAGTAACGGTTTTACCGTTTTCAAGGGTAAGCGTTACTTTTTTGAATAAGGGCGCGCCCAAAACATATTGGTCTGTAGCGGGGGTTACCGGGTAAAAGCCCATTGCAGAGAATACATACCAGGCTGATGTTTGACCATTATCCTCGTCGCCGCAGTAACCATCGGGGGCCGAGTGGTACATTTTGTTCATTACATCTCGTACGTGCAACTGGGTTTTCCAGGGCTCGCCCGAGTAATTGTACAGGTATATCATGTGCTGGATAGGCTGGTTGCCATGCGCGTACTGACCCATGCCGGCTATCTGCATCTCGCGGATCTCGTGGATCACCTCGCCATAGTAGCTGTCATCAAACACAGGTGGGAGCGAAAAAACAGAATCGAGCTTGGCTGTGAATTTTTGTTTACCGCCCATCAGGTCAATAAGGCCCTGTACATCATGGAAAACACTCCAGGTATAATGCCAGCTATTACCTTCGGTAAATGCATCGCCCCATTTAAACGGGTTAAAAGGGCTTTGAAACTTGCCGTCCTTATTTTTACCACGCATTAACCCGGTTTGCGGGTCGAACAGGTTTTTATAGTTCATGCTGCGTTTGCGATAGATCTCGGTTTCGGATGCAGGGCGGTTTAACGCTTTACCCAATTTATAAATGGTAAAATCGTCATAAGCATACTCTAAAGTACGGGCCGCATTTTCGTTTATCTTAACATCATAAGGTACATAACCCAGGGTATTATAATAATCAACACCATCACGGCCTGTTGCCGCAGGGCCATCGTTATTGGCACCATGCAATAAGGCCTGGTAAAGTGTTTCAATATCATAACCACGGCCGCCTTTCAGGTAAGCATCGGCCACAACAGCTGCCGAGTTATTGCCCACCATTACGTCGGCATAGCCGGGGCTGCTCCACTCGGGCAGCCAGCCGCCTTCTTTGTAATCGTTAATAAGGCCCTGCTGCATCTCTTTATTGATAGATGGGTACACCAGGTTTAAGAAAGGGTATAATGCCCTGAAGGTATCCCAGAAGCCGGTGCCTGCAAATTTGTAGCCCGGCAGTATCTCTCCATTTTGCGCGCTCCAGTGTACCGGCTGGTTTTTGGCATCCAGCTCGTACATTTTGTTAGGGAAGAACAGCATGCGGTACAGGCACGAGTAAAATGTTTTTACCTGCTCTACCGAACCGCCCTCAACAGCAAGTTTGCTTAAGGTTTTGTTCCAAACGGCTTTAGCCTTTTGTTTGGTAATATCAAAGTTGTCGGCGCCAATCTCCCTGTTCAGGCTTATCTTGGCCTGCTCAAGGCTGATGAATGATGATGCCACACGCATGTTCACCTTTTCGCCTTTAGCGGTTTTAAAGCCAATAACCGCCAATGCATGTTTGGCATTCAGCTCAAGCCCATCTTTCAGGGTGCTGTCGCTATAAACCTGCGCGGTGGTAATAGGTTTATCTACATAAATAACAAAGTAGTTTTTGAAGTTTTTAAGTGGCCCGCGGGCGTATTTGGTAGAGTAACCCACTATCTTTTTTTCCCCGGGGATAATCTTAACGTACGATCCTTTATCAAAAGCATCTATCACAATATACGAGCTGTCGTTTTTTGGATAGGTGAACCTGAACTGCGCGCTACGCTCGGTAGGGGCAATTTCGGTAGTCACATCATGGTCGGCCAGGTAAACGCTGTAGTAATAGGGTTTGGCTATTTCGGCCTTGTGCGAGAACCAGCTCGAGCGGCCGTTTTGCGATACCTTAAGCTTGCCGGTTACCGGCATAATGGCAAATTGCCCGTAATCATTCATCCATGGTGATGGCTGGTGGGTTTGCTTAAAGCCGTTTATTTTGTATGAATCGTAAGTGTACTGCCAGCCATCGCCCATTTTGCCGGTTTGCGGGGTCCAGAAATTCATACCCCATGGTACGGCTATGGCAGGGTAGGTGTTACCGTTGCTTAGGTCATATTTTGATTGGGTACCCATTAAGGGGTTTATCCATTCAACCGGGTCGGTTACTTTGGTAACCTGCTGGGCAAATGATGTAGCAGAAAAAAACAGGGTGCTTAAAAAAAGGAATCTTTTTTTCATGGATAAGTTAATAGCTTAAAAAAGTAATCGGCCGTAAATATAAAAGACTGGCAGTTATGCCAGTCTTTTATATTGTAAAATTTTAGTTCCACCCGGGGTTTTGTGCGCCTTTAAGCTGCGGGTTGGTGGAGATTTCCCGTTGTGGTATTGGCCACAGATAATATTGCTCTATCATGGTTACCCCTTGCTCATTAGCGGTGGAGGTTGCATCGCCAAAGCTACCATCAGATGTTTTGAATATCTTATGCGTACGCTGGATATCAAAATACGCTTTGTTCTCATACGCAAGCTCGTGGTAGCGCTCTCTCCAAACCGCTTCCCTGAATGCTGCCTGTGTAAATGAAGTAGGCGTGGTTAAATGGGCGCGGGTGCGTATGGCGGTTAACTGATCAATAGAATACTGGTTTGGCGACCCATCTGCTTCGTTTTGCGCTTCGGCATAAATTAACATAGCTTCGGGTAAGCGTAAAAAAGTCCAGTTTTCATCGCTTTTTCCTTCTTGTGCAGATCCTTTTGTAGCGCTTTCTAAATGGAAGTATTTATATAAAGCGTGTACGCCAAATATTACTGTTACTGCAGGGGCGTCAGATTGCGGGTAACTCGAAAAATAGAACTGGCGTTCCTGAGCACGCAAATCTCCCGGTTCATAACTTGCAACAAAAGCATTGGTTGGTATCATAGCGCCCAGATGGTCGCCGTAGGCACCAACAGGTAAGTTAAACGGAACCGTTAACTGCGGTATAGCGTTTTCCTTTACACCCACCAGGTAATTGCTCTGAAAAATTAATTCGCCCTGATTTTTATGCGCATTGTCATGTAAAAAGGCATAATCGGTAAATAGCGTGTATGCTGGTATTACATCCTTAGCCTCTGCTGCTGCTTTAGCATAATTTTCTGTTTTTTGTAAAGGGTATCCTGCTGTGGTAAGGTATACGCTTGCCAAAAGTGTTTTTATGGCTCCAAGGGTTACGTGCCCGTCAGAGTTTGCCTGGCTGCCACTAATGGTTCCTGATCCTTTGGCAGCAATAAGATCGCTGATAATCAAATTATACACATCGGCAACAGGCGAACGCGGAGGATAAAGATCCGGGCTCTTTAAAGTTTGTGATGCGGTTATAAGCGGCACATCACCATATAACCTAACCAGGTGATAGTAAAAGAACGCCCTTAAAAAGTAAACCTGGCTTAAAAGACCCGTTTTAGTGGCTTCAGGCATATCAATGCCCGGGATACGCTCAAGTGCAAGGTTTGCATTGGCAATTGCCGCGTAGCTATTTTTCCAAACGGTTTCAAAACCCGGGTTTACGGCATCGGTACGCTGGTTAATTACGTTGCCGTTGTTTACACTTTGGCCCAGTGAGGTGGTGTGGCCGGCAAAAAGCTCCATGGTGATAAAAGGGCTTTCGCCATAAGCATCGCCATTTTGAAACATATATAACGATGTATAAATACCGTTAACAAATGTTCGTGCCTGGCCCTCATTCTGAAAGTAGTTGTCTTTATCAAAACCACTTTTATTCTTCTCGTCGAGATATTTCTTGCAGCCGCTTACACTAACTGCGAGGATCAATATTAAACCGATCCTGTATATATATGAGTTAAATTTCATGATGTTTCTGTTTAATATTTATTAAAAACTTGCATTTATCCCCAATAAAAATACTCTTGGTTTGGGGTAATCATAAAATTGAATGTTTTGGGTAAAGTTGCTTGATGCGCCCTGGTAAAAGTTTGCCGCACCGTTATAGGTTGATACCTCAGGATCGTAACCGGTGTATTTGGTTATTACAAACAAGTTTTGGGCCTGCGCATATACCCTTAAACGGGTTAGTTTTAATTTAGACAGTACCGAACTGGCGAAGTTGTACCCTAAAGTTACCGCACGGCCACGGATGAAATTTCCGCTCTCTACCTTGGTTGAGTAAATTTCTGTTTGGTAACGTACGTATGCAGGCCTTGTTTCGGCAATGCTGGTGTTCTGATGCTCAGGTGTCCAGGCATCTAACACGGTAGCGTAGCTGTTTGCCTGGCCGGTACGGTCTTGCCCGGAGTGTTTGGTTAAGTTCATGATCTGGTTACCGTAGTTAAATTGCAGATCGACACCCAGATCAAAGCTTTTGTAGCTGAAAGTATTGGTGAATGTACCGTAGCCATCAGGTATTGATTTACCCAACACCACTTTATCATCCGCGGTAACTTTACCATCGTTGTTGGTGTCCTGTATTTTCAAATCACCAGGTAGGAGGCCGTACGATGCAGCTTTTGCGGTTTCGGCTGTTCCCCATGTACCTAACACTTTATAACCATAAAAGCTGCCGGCAGGTAAGCCAACACGCATCAGGTTAAATTGCGAAAGGAAGTTTGGATCAAGAAAGATATCATCATTTGATTCGCCTAACTGTAAGATCTTGTTTTTAAGGAAGGTGATATTGAATGACGAGTTCCAGGTAAAGTTATCTGTTTTAATATTTACCGTGTTGATGCTTAACTCGATACCCTTGTTTTGTAATTTACCGGTGTTTTTAAATACGTTGGTAAAACCGCTCGTTTCCGGCAACGGTGCATTCAGTAAAAGCGCCTGGGTTTTTTTCAGGTAGGCATCGGCATCAATAGTAACACGGTTGTTAAACAACCCGAATGATACACCAATGTTATACTCTGCTGTTTTTTCCCATTGCAGATCTTCGTTACCAATACTTGTTAAAGTAGTAGCATTGGCTTTAGTGCCACCAAAAACATAGTTATTTGGGTTGCCGTTAATATCTGTACTGATATTAGCCAGTGAGCGGTATTCGCCAATTTCGGAGTTACCGGTAAGGCCATAGCTCAACCTGAATTTAAGGTCGGATATGGTTTTGTTGTCTTTCAGAAAATCTTCCTGCGATACCCGCCACGCTACTGCAGCAGATGGGAAGAAACCGTATTTTACATTTTTACCAAACCTGGATGAACCATCCTCGCGGCCGGTAAGTGTAAGCAGGTATTTATCGTTGTAACTATAGTTTATACGGCCATAGTACGATTGCATTTGCCATGCATCGTAGTTTGAAACAGGTATACCGGCTATTGCACCTGCACCTAAGTTATAGTATTGATAGTAATCATCAATCAAGCCGCTGGTAGAGCCATACAGCCTTAGTTGCTGAGAGTTTTGGCGCTCGGTACCTACAACCACGTTTAATGAGTGTACTTTATTAAACGTTTTGGCGTAAGTAAAATAGTTTTGCCATTGCCAGAAGGTTCTGTTGTACTCATCAATAGAAGCTGAGCTATTGGCCTGGCTTGCGCTTGAGCCACCCACTAAACCGGTTTGCGAACGCGGGATGTAGTTGGCCGATGTAGTAACACCCATAACGGTGCGGAAATCTAACCCGGGGAACAACGTAACATTGGCATAGCCGTTACCGCTAAATACCCTGCGTTTGGCCAGTTGCTGAATTTCTAAAGCTTGTGCAACCGGGTTATCTCCACCTTCTAAATTTGGGTAGTCGGTTCTTTTACCATAAGTTCCATCAGGATATCTTATAGGTATAAAAGAGGGCATTTCAACTAACATACGGGGTATATTATTACCACCTGTACCGTAATTGCCCGCGCGTTGATCCTGCGTATTGTAATTTAACGTAGCGCCTATTTTTAACCACGATTTTATCTGGTCATCAAAGGTTAAACGGGCATTATAGCGTTTTAAATAGCTGTTTAATATAATACCTTCATCATCGGCGTAGTTCAGGAACAAACCGTAGTTTATTTTATCAGACCCACCGGTGAAAGAAAGGTTATGATTCTGGCTTACCGCGCTGCGGGTGGTTTCCTTTTGCCAGTCTACATCATAAAGCGGCTGCAGGTTAGAGTCAAACAGTTTACCTATTAGTGCGGTTCTTTGCAATTTTGGGTCGCGGGTTGCGTAATCACCGTTAGCCCAGCCAGTAGGGTCGTATTTTTTTATGTTAGCGTAAGCCAGGTCTTCAAGGTCCATAAACTGTTTAGAGTTAAGCACCGGCAGTTCTTTTGCCATGTTGCTCACGCTAACGTAGGCATCGTAGTTAACCGTGCTCGGCCTGTTTTTAGAGCCCCTTTTGGTGGTGATCAGAATAACACCGTTAGCACCACGCGTACCGTAAATTGCGGTAGATGATGCATCCTTCAATACATCTATAGAAGCAACATCATTTGGGTTGATAGAGTTACCGCCTTCTGTCCAAACTATACCATCAACCACGTATAATGGGTCGGTACTGGTGTTGATAGAGCTGTAACCACGTATGCGGATCTTGGTATCGCCCCCAGGCTCGCCCGAGTTTGATGATACGTTTACACCGGCAATCCTACCGGCAAGTTCCTGCTCAAGGTTGGTTTGCGGGCGATCCTGTAAGGTTTTAGCGCTTACGCTACCTACCGAACCGGTAAGGTCTACCCGTTTTTGTGTACCGTAACCTACTACCACAACCTCGTTCAGCGCTTTAGATTCTTCGGTCATCACCACATCAATGGTTTGGCGGTTGCCTATAGCTACTTCCTGGCTGTTGTAGCCAATAAAGCTAAATACCAGGGTGCCGTTACCATCGGGCAGGTTTAACTTGTACTTACCGTTGGCATCGGTACTGGTGCCGGTGGTGGTACCTTTTAGTTTTACGTTTACGCCGGGCAGCGGGCCTTTGGCGTCGGTCACCGTTCCTGTTATATCTATGGCTTTAAAGTCAGGAGTGTTATCAGTATCCTTCTTTTTTACTACAATGGTTTCCTGGAAAATTTTGTAGGTGAGGGGCTGATCTTTAAAAGCCTCATCAAGTGCCTGGGTTACAGAAACCGCAGCAACATCAATGTTAATACCACGAACCTTTGAAACATCATTTTTGTCGTACATAAAATGATAGCCTGTTTGTTTCTCAATCAGGCGAAGAACTTTCTCTACAGAGACGTTCTTTTGGCGCAAGGATACAGTCTGGCTGAATGTCTTTGCGCTCACATTGGTAAGGGCTGCAATTATTAAAATAGCAGTGAATTTCATAACCAATATTATTTTGGATAGTTTAGACCATGCCAATGGCACAGCCTTAGAATTAAAATTCATAAGTTTGTTGTGTTTGGGTTAAACATTAAGTTTCAATTCGTCAAATTGCAATGAATGGGGGCCCAGGCATTTAGCCGGGAAAGTGAGTCGAAACACTTCCCGGTTTTTTTTATATGCGGGCCACCGTGCCGGGTTAACTTGCGAGGTGTATTTCTTTCATCATAAGTGTGTTTGTGTGAGGTGAATAATTGATTGTATTTGAGTATTGTTTTTTGGCTGTTTTTGATTCTTTCAGGATATTTTTTGGTGATTAAAAAACCACTATTTCTTTCCCTTCAATTTTCAGGTCGATGCCTGCATATTTTAATATATTGAGCAATTCTGATGCTTTCACATTACGCGATATACGGCCGGTAAACTCTCTTGGCGGTACACCTTTTTTATAGGTGATATCAACATCGTACCAGCGTGCAGCCTGGCGTAGTATCACATCAATACCTGCATCCCTGAACTGAAAAATGCCGTTTTTCCAGGCGGTTTCGTCGTCTACGTCCACATTATCAACCACCGTATTTTTGCCCGATTTGTTTATTTGAGCCTGTTGGCCGGGTTTTAACCTGGCGCTAAAATTTCCGCTGGTAATGTTAACAGCGCCCTCAAGCAGGGTGGTTTTCATAATAGCTTCATCGTCATAGGCCATTACGTTAAAGTGGGTGCCCAAAACTTCAATATCGGCCCGGTTGGTTTTAACCTTAAAAGGCATAGCCGGGTTTTTGGTTACTTCAAAATAAGCTTCGCCGGTAATTTCAACCTGCCTTGATGTGCCCGTGAAATAGGTTGGGAAGCGTAATGATGATGCCGAATTGAGCCAAACCTTTGTGCCATCAGGTAAGATTACCTGGTATTGCCCGCCCCGTGGGGTAGTGATAACGTTTATTTCGGGAGCGGCCTTGGTATTGGCTTGTAATTTAGCGTTGTACAGTAACTGCCCATCGGCTGTTTTCTTGATAAGTGTTGCGCCTTGTTGCGCCAGCATGCCATTTTGGGCATTGTCGAGAATAATGGTTTTGCCGTTGGCCAGGGTAAGCACAGCCTTGTTACCACCAGGCAAGGCATCATGCGATACGTTGTTTTTAGCTTTTACAAGCGTTGTTTGGGCTTGCTTTTGCGGGTGATGGGCATGCAGATAAAAGCCAAAGCCAATAAAGAGCAGTAGCATGGCAGCGGTTGATATTTTGGCCCACAAAAAAATGTTATTGCGATTATTTGAATGCTTTTGAGATGCATCAGCACCTAAAATTTTGCTGAGCATTGCGTTTGTTTTGCCGTTATCGAACAGTGGGGCAGTGGGTTTTAGATCGTCCCAGGCCTGGCGTATCAACAAGGAAAGCTCTTCATTGCCCGCGCCGTTGTTTATTATAGCAAATAATTCGTCGCGCTCTTGTGGAGTGGCCGTTTTACTATAATAACGATCAAAAAGGTATCTCAACCTTAGCCTGGATGTCTTCATTAAATGTTGTTCAATAATTGGTAGTGTAGAAAAAGCCGGGGAGCTTTTATTACATGACACCATAAGCGATTAAAAAGGGGGTATTGCTTTTAAAATTTTTTTGAAAAAAATGCAGAGATCAATATGATCATGGCCGAAACATCCATATTAGATTGTACAAAGGTGGTAATTGAGTGCGTAGCACCCTGCAGATATTTCTTCACGGTTTCGCGAGAGAGGCCCATTTGGCTGGCAATCTCATCGTACTTTAAACGGTTATGGCGGCTTAATAAATAAACCTTTTGTTGCTGTGGCGGTAAATGATCTATCGCTTCATCCAGCAAACTGTAGTAGTCAGCTAAGCCCGGATTTTCTTCGGCAATAAGCGGTAAAATATTTTCTTCAAGCGTTTTTTGGTGGATACGTTCTTTGGCTACTTTGCGCAGGCAATTTAACGCGTGGTTTTTTGAGATAACAAACAAATAGGCCCTGAAATTTTGTACCGTGGTTAAAGTTTCGCGGCTCATCCATATCTTTAAGAACACATCCTGTACAACCTCCTCTGCAAGTTCAACTGAATCTGTTATGCGATAAATATGTGTACCCAAAAGCTGGTGATGGGTGTTGAACAGTTCGCTAAAGGCGTGCTCATCCCCATTGGCCACTTTCAATAGCAACTCTTTTTCACATGGTAAAATTAAGTCAGTCATAGGCGGTAGTTGGTAGTGGCAAATAATGCAAAATATACTACAACTGCAACCCAATAATGTTTTAATGTTAAAAAAGTATCATTATGTGTAAAAATGACGCATTAACAATTGCTTGTTTGTTAATCAATTAACCATAGCAAAAAAGAGTAAGCTTTTAGAATAATGATGGATTTTGGCCTGTTTTGACCTTCCCGAGGTGTTTATAAGCACTTTCGGTAGCCTCTCGGCCACGGGCGGTACGCATTAAAAAGCCTTCCTGTATCAAAAATGGTTCATAAACTTCTTCAATGGTGCCTTCTTCTTCGCCAACAGCGGTGGCGATGGTTTTTAAGCCCACAGGGCCGCCTTTAAACTTATCTATAATAGTTGAGAGGATCTTGTTATCCATTTCATCCAAACCATGCTCATCAACGTTTAGCGCGTTAAGGGCATATTTGGCAATGGCGGTATCAATATTACCGTCGCCTTTTATCTGGGCAAAATCACGCGTGCGGCGTAAAAGCGCGTTGGCTATACGCGGGGTACCACGGCTGCGGCGGGCAATTTCATAAGCGCCCTCGTCGCTTATAGGGGTACGCAGTATAGTTGCCGAACGTAGTACAATGGTAGTAAGCAATTTGGCGTCGTAATATTCTAACCGGCTGTTTATACCAAAACGTGCACGTAACGGCGCGGTAAGCAAGCCCGAGCGTGTGGTTGCACCCACAAGTGTGAACGGGTTAAGCGAGATCTGTACCGAACGCGCGTTTGGCCCGCTCTCCAGCATAATATCTATCTTAAAATCCTCCATGGCCGAATACAGGTACTCTTCAACCAGGGGGCTTAAACGGTGTATCTCGTCAATAAAAAGGATGTCGCCTGTTTCGAGGCCTGTAAGTAAGCCGGCAAGGTCGCCCGGTTTATCCAGCACGGGGCCTGACGTTATCTTTATACCCGCGCCCATCTCGTTAGCGATGATGTGCGATAGGGTAGTTTTGCCCAATCCGGGAGGGCCATGCAGTAATACATGATCCAGCGCTTCGCCGCGCTGGCGGGCAGCCTGCACAAATACGCGCAGGTTTGCCAGTATTTTATGCTGACCGGTAAAATCTTCAAAGGCCTGCGGGCGTAAAACTTTTTCTATATCACGTTCGGCAGGAGAGAGGTGTTCGCTATCCGGATCAAGATTTTCATTCATACTTTTTATTTCGAATTTCGAATTTTCAATTTCGGATTTAAAAAGGTTAAAGTTAAGTTAAATTTGGACTTAAGACAGGTAATTTCGAAATTGAACATTCGAAATCCGAAATTCTTTACCCTTCGGGATATTTCCTGAAAATGCTGTTGATCTTCATCTGGATAACCCCAAAAAAGGCTTCCTTAAAGATGCCTGACGACATTTTTGAAGTACCGGCCGTGCGGTCGGTAAATATGATGGGTACTTCGGTAACCTTAAAACCATGTTTTATGGTTGTATATTTCATTTCAATCTGGAAGGCGTACCCCACAAATTTTATCTTATCAAGGTTTAGCGTTTCCAGTACCTTACGTTTGTAGCACATAAAGCCCGCTGTAGCATCCTGTACATCAATACCGGTTATAAAGCGTACGTATACCGATGCGAAGAAACTCATCAGTACCCGGCTCATTGGCCAGTTAACCACGTTAACACCTTTTATATACCGCGAGCCGATTGCGGCATCTGCACCTTCGGTACAGGCCTGGCGTAAACGGAGCAGATCATCAGGATTATGGGAGAAATCGGCATCCATCTCAAAAATAAAATCGTAGTGGTGCGCCACTGCCCATTTAAAGCCATGGATATATGCGGTGCCTAATCCCTGTTTGCCTGCACGCTCTTCAATAAATAGTTTGCCATCATACTCCTGCTGTAATTGCTTTACAATAGTGGCTGTACCATCGGGCGACCCATCATCAATAATGAGCAAATGAAAATCATGCGGAAGCGTAAACACCTTACGGATCATCCGTTCGATGTTTTCTTTTTCGTTATAAGTAGGAATGATGACTATACTATCGGGCACGTAGATGC
Organism: Mucilaginibacter sp. L294; assembly: GCF_001636615.1. Lineage (GTDB taxonomy): Bacteria > Bacteroidota > Bacteroidia > Sphingobacteriales > Sphingobacteriaceae > Mucilaginibacter. The sequence goes on from NZ_LGEK01000021.1 coordinate 15,889, forward strand.
AGAATTTGTTTTGTAATAAACGCCGCTAAAATAATTTAATTTTATGCTGCTTTAAAATAAAAAACAGGAAAGGGGTAAGCTTTCCTGTAATGCAAAGATAATATTCTTACTTAAAGGTTGGTTGTATCTGCAATAACCTGGTTGTCAACGTATGGGTCGGTAATGTAGTTCCTCTCTTTTAATCGCGGAGAAATAATCAGGAACAGTACTATAAACACGCATATAAATGCTACAAAGAACCATTCATAATTAGCACCTTTTAGGTTTCTGGCCCACCAGCCGCCATTTTCAATAAGCCCGTTAACAACGGCAGTAATAAGGTTACCAAACGATACCACCAGGAACCAGATGCCCGTCATCGTACTTTTCATTGATTTTGGCGAATGCGTATAAGCGTATTCCAAACCGGTGATAGATACCAGTACTTCGGCTGCTGACAGTATCATAAATGCGAGTACCTGCCACCAAATGGATGGTGAACCACCATGATCAAGGCTGGTGTGTATTACGCCGATTACCACAAATGCTAAAGCTGTTAACACCAAGCCCGTACCAAGCCTGCGAAGTGGGGTTGTTTTTAGTCCCCGTTTATCCAGCCATGGGTATATCAGGTAGTTAAACAGTGGTATAAACAGGAGCAGGAATATTGTGTTAAAAGTTGACAACTGGCCAGGATACACTGTGAATTTGGTAAAACCAAGGTTAATAACACGATCCATTTTTTCGGCGTACAGCGTCCACTCAGACAAACATTGATCCCAAACAGCCCAAAATGCCAGCGCGAAAAAGAATACTGCCATAACGCGGTACACTGCTTTCACACCTTCAACACGTTCGGGGTCATAACTTTCTTTAGCAATATCAAGTAATGACTGGCCGGGCTTCCTTTTGCTTAGATGGGTTATTGCATACCAGGTTATAAATACCAGGTTATTACGATTAACGCCCTGTGGAGGAACCTTTACATATTTTTTACGGCCCGAAAAGAATATGATGGTAGCCAGCGCCATCAGGAGCCCGGGAATACCGAACGCCCATTTAGGCCCAAAGTGCTCATAAGTCCAGGGGATAGCAACGGTTGAAATCATAGAGCCGGCGTTGATACTGAAATAGAACCAGCCGTAAACTTTTGAAAGCAGATCCTGGTTGGTTGCATCAAACTGATCGCCAACGTTAGCCGATACGCATGATTTGATACCGCCGGCGCCAATTGCAACCACCAGTAAACCTAATTCAAAACCACCGAGGCCGCCATCAAACGTAGCCAACATTAAATGCCCGATGCAGTAAATTATGGATACATATAGGATAAGCTTGTATTTGCCGGTGAACCAATCGGCCACCATGCCGCCTATAAATGGCAAAGCATAGGCCACCATCACAAACAGATGGTGCAGCTTATTGGCATGCGCATTAGCCTGGTCAGTTAACGCCACATCGCCCGTAGGGTTAAAAAATTGTTTCACTAAAAACAAGGTGAGTACAGAACGCATCCCGTAAAAGCTAAAGCGCTCTGCAGCTTCGTTCCCGATGATGAACGGGACACTACTTGGAAATCTTGATTTTGGTTTTGCCGGAGCGGTTGCTTGTAGGTTTTCTGCCATACTTTTTTGAACTATTTTTGTCTAAAATACTATATTTAAATTGATCCGAAATTTTATACCGAAATTATTACAGTAGGGGCTGTAATGTTTTGATTGCCGGATGATAACAATGGTTTAATTTTTTCTTTTTGTTGTTGCCGGTTTTTTTATTGGTGCAGGGATGTTGGCCCTATCTATAATTGCCTGTGCTTTAGGGTCGATATACTCCGTATCCCGGCTTTCGGGGATGTTGCGCATATCCAGGTTTTCTACAAACTCCCACCTGCCGTTTTTAAGTTTATAACCATCGTATGTAAGGTCGGGCCCAAAGGTTTCAGGATGGTCTTTCATTTTGTCATCAGGAGGGGCAAGGTGATCAAAAACGATCAGGTTTTGCTCGGGTACGTACCGTAACAACATAGATGCCTGGCGGGTGTACTCAAACACCACACGTTTGCGGCTGCCGTTAAATACGGGCATACCCAGGCTTGGCTTATCGTCCTTATTAAAAGAAAGCACTTCTATCACCTTTTTGGTTGATTTTACGTTGTTACCCTTCCAGCCTAATAAAACATAATATGGTGTAGCCGCGGCCACGCGTATTATTTTGTAATACTGCGCACCGTACCATTTTCGGTTATCGGTAACAGAGTCTTCGGGGTTTTTAAGCATTGGCGAGTAATCTTCCAAAGGGTACATCAGCAGGTTATTGCCGGTGTTGATTTGCACGGTACCGTAAAAACGATAGCTGCCATCCTGGTTCATTACATGCCAGCTTAGTATCCTGAAACGGTTATCGGGAGCATTAAGGATACTGATGCTTTTAACAGAATCGAACGGGTAGTTGAATGAATGGGGGACTTTTAGCGCGCTAACTAACGTACGGATGAAGGTATAATTGGCTGCTTTACGCTCCATATCATCCGGGTTGTTCACAAACTTTTTGCCAAGAGACTTTAAACTATCCTGGTATATGCTTAGCTGTTTTAGATTTTTGCTTTCATCAGAGTGCTGGGCAAAAGAGGTGCCGAAACAAAATAACAGGAATATGGCTACAAGGGAACCTCTCATCAAATATTTTTATGATAGCTATTAACGTTAAACAGGCCGCAAAATTATTAAAAAGATGTATTACGACAAGTTTTGAATAACCATTGCACTGGCACCGCCGCCGCCGTTACAGATACCCGCCGCGCCAAGCTTACCGCCATTTTGCTGCAATACATGGATCAATGTAACAATAATACGCGCGCCAGATGCGCCCAACGGGTGGCCAATGGCAACCGCGCCACCGTTAACATTCACCTTAGCCGGATCGAGCTTTAACAGTTTATTGTTAGCTACAGCTACTACCGAGAACGCTTCATTGATCTCAAAAAAGTCTACCTGATCTGCAGATACGCCCGCTTTGTGCAAAGCTAACGGGATAGCCTTTGCAGGCGCCGTAGTAAAATATTCGGGGGCTTGTTGTGCATCGGCAAAGGATACAATTTTGGCCAAAGGTTTTATACCCATTGCCTCGGCTTTTTCCTTGCTCATCAGCACCAAAGCCGCGGCGCCATCATTTAAGGTTGATGCGTTTGCCGCTGTAACTGTACCATCTTTCTTAAAAACCGGTTTAAGGGTAGGGATCTTATCGAATTTTACAGCTTTTGGCTCCTCATCATCCGTAAATAAAGTAACCTCACCTTTTTTATCTTTCAGTTCAACCGGGGTTATTTCGGTTTTAAATTTACCCGTGGCCTGCGATGCCTGCGCGCGTTGGTATGATTCTATGGCAAAAGCATCCTGCTCTTCGCGGGTAACGTTGCAGTCGACAGCGCAAAGCTCGGCTGCCGAGCCCATGTGGTAATCATTATATACATCCCAAAGGCCATCTTTTACAAGCCCGTCTATGATCTGCCCGTTACCAAGGCGGTAGCCGTTACGGGCCTTATCAAGGTAATAGGGTACATTACTCATGCTCTCCATACCACCAGCCAAAACAATATCATTATCGCCATTGGCAATGCTTTGGGCTGCCAGCATTATAGCTTTCATGCCCGATGCGCACACTTTATTAACGGTGGTAGCAGGTAAATAAGGCAAACCGGCAAAAATAGCCGCCTGGGTTGCAGGCGCCTGGCCCAAATTGGCCGATAGCACGTTGCCCATATATACTTCCTGCACATCTGCTGGTTGTAACCCGGCTTTTTCAATGGCCGATTTTATAACTACAGCACCTAATTGTGTTGCCGATAAAGATGCCAGGCTGCCGCCAAAACTGCCGATAGGGGTACGGGTTGCCGATACGATATATACTTCTTTCATGAGGAAAAATGTTCTTTATTATAATGGTAGGGCAAATTTAGGTTTTACTTTGAAAACTAACGATAGAAATGAAAAATATTATGCATGCATAGTATTTACATACCCCGCACCATTATATTTAAAGTTTATAATGCTGCTGAAAAGGCCCGTATCTGCTTAGGGATGGCAGGTAATGTCTCGTCCTAAAAAAAGTTTACAGGTTTTAAGATAGTCCTGTTATGTATTTACATAACCCTGTTCCAAACGGAACAAGTGGAACAGGGTGTTAAAATGCAATTATCTATAAATCATATAGTTAATTTTAATTAACTATATGTCAATCAGTGCTTTCTATATCCTAAAAAGGCCGAACTGAAGTCGAAAAAAGGCGAAAAAATCCGTTTTATTCCGCTATTTACCTGCCTATTTTTTGTTCCATTTCTCAAAAAGTGGAACAAAATCGAAATTTTAATAACTCATTGTATATGAGTTTATTAAGTGCAAATCGTAAAGTTTTTCTTTAACTACTGACAAGATCTTGTCAGTAGTAACCTATTCATTATCAACATGTTCCACTTGTTCCATTTGTTCCGCTTGTTCCATTTCTCAGTGGAACAGAACAGCGCAATTCATTAGCCAGTTACTCGGTGTCTTTTTTCTTGCGTGATGTTTTTTTGCGCGCTTTTAATGCCTCCTGCAGCAAAAACTCAATTTGCCCATTGGTGCTGCGAAATTCATCAGCGCCCCAGGTTTCAATTTCTTTGAGCACATCGGGGTTTATCCTTAATACAAATGCTTTTTTCTCTGCCATAATGATTACTGTGATGCGGCTTGTTGCTGGCGTAACAATATTACATGCAGCCCTACCATGATCAATAATGGCAGCGGCGGCATGTTATCCGGCTTTGTAACCAGGTCGATAGTTACCGTAAAAGGCTGTTTAATGCCAAAGGCCTTTTGAGTGATCTGCAAAATATCACCTAACTGATCGTTAGTTAATGTAAGCGATTTAGCGAACAGTTTTTTATACAAATAAGTGGCTTCAAAGCCATTATCCAGCTTCAGGTTAAAATCTCTTTTCCAGGTTTCGGGGATTATGTTACCTATCGGTTCATCTTCGCCTTTGTTAAGCAAAAGGGTGCGGTTAAACCAGCCTTTACGCTTAATTGTCCAGCTGTTTTGCGGCAGCTCAATAATAGCGTCGCGCTTAAAGTTTGAACGGTAACTGAGCTTGGCATATACAAATTGCCCGTCGGTAAGCTCATACTCCCGCTTAAACCAACCCTGCCTTGTAATAAACAGTTCGGTAGTTTTAACCTGCGCAAAATCCCGTTGATCGGTACTCATTATTAATGGTATAAAGTGCCGGTGTTTACTATTGGCGATACGCTTTTGTCACCACATAATACAACCAATAGGTTGCTTACCATAGCGGCTTTACGTTCTTCGTCCAATTCAATAATGTTTTTCTCTTCCATTTTTTGCAGGGCCATTTCAACCATGCCAACGGCTCCCTCAACAATAAGCCTGCGTGCCGATATAATAGCTGATGCCTGCTGGCGTTGTAGCATAGCGTGTGCTATTTCTGGTGCGTAAGCCAGGTGTGAGATGCGTGCTTCTAAAACCTCGATGCCGGCACGTTCAAGGCGTTCGTTTAGTTCCTGTACTAAAAGGATCCCAACTTGCTCTGATCCGCCGCGCAGGGTAATGCTGGCGTTCTCATCCTCGATATGATCATAAGGGAAAGAGTTGGCCAAATGGCGCACAGCAGCTTCGCTTTGTATGTTTACATATTGCAGGTAATTCTCTACCGCGAAAATGGCTTTGGCGGTATCTTTTATCTGCCATACAATAACGGCTGCAATTTCTATAGGGTTACCCACGCTATCATTAACCTTTAACTGCTGGCCGTTAAGGTTAAATGCTTTTAACGATACTTTCTTTTTAACGGTGAAAGGGTTTACCCAAAAAAAGCCGTCCTGTTTTACGCTACCCTGGTATTTACCAAATAAGGTAAGCACTTTAGATTCGTTCGGGTTTACAATGGTTAGGCCGGGTAAAATAAATATAAAGTTTATAACACATATTATTGCGCCTATAACAGGCTGCTGCAAGTAAAAAGCAAACGCTGCGCCGGCAATAAGCACAAGTACTAAAATGAAGGCTAAATAGCCCGATGGTGCTGTGGTGATTTTTTCGTTGTTCATGATTAAGTTTCGATTTGAATTGATATCATAAAGATATCAACTTTGTTTTGATATAAACAAGAAAAAATGCAGATAACCGAAACTTATATTATTTTTGATTGGATAAACACGGCTAATGGCAAAACTTTCATCGTCCCGGCAAAAAGCGTTATTGCGTAAATACGCTTTAAATGTTAAGTTTTTTATGATGCTGGTAAGCGTAGCCGTAATTGTTTATGCTTTACCCAAGCAGGCAAAATTTGGCTATGAATATGAGAAAGGCAGGATCTGGAACCAAAAAGACCTGGTATCGCCTTATAATTTCGCCATATTAAAAACCAACACCGAAATTGAGGCCGATCAACAAGCCGCGTTAAGCGCTGTAACACCTATTTACCAGCTTAATAGTGATATGGCCCCCCAACAGATGGAAGGCTTTAAAAACGATTTTGAGATAAAATGGCATACAGCCGGGTTAAACGAGCGCCAAAAAAATGCATACCAGCAAACCGGGAGCACTATTTTAAAGGCTGCATACGATAGAGGGATACTAAAATTAAACCCTAAATACCAGCAAACCGGCAAAAATTATGCAATTACTGTTTTAAGTGATAATGTTGCTTCAGATAAAAACACAGCTGATCTTTTTACCCGCGAACGTGCCATTGCCTATTGCGATTTTGAAATAAGTAAAGTACCAAGCCTCGATAAAGCTTTTCTGTTGAACTTGTTGCAAGACAGGCTGCAAACCAACCTTACCTATGATGCTAAACTAACCGCCAGGCTGGAAAAGGAAGTTACCGAAAACCTATCCATAACCCGTGGCATGGTGCAAAAAGGAGAAACGATTATTGGCAAAGGTTCCGTAATAAATGATGAAGCCTACCAGAAACTGGCATCGTATAAAAAAGCATTTGAAGACAACGCCCGTACCAACGGCAACCATACGCTGGTGCTATTGGGCCAATTTCTACTGGTGGGTATAACCATCACCTTATTAATGGTGTTCTTATATCTATTTAGGCGGGATATATATGAAGATAACCGTTTGGTAAGCCTTATATTATTAGTAATTACGGCTATGCTGGCAACACTGTCACTGGCTATAAAACTGGAACTGCCAAATTTTTACTATATACCTTATTGTATAGTACCTATTATCATCCGCATATTGTTTGATACCCGTTTGGCGCTAAACATTCATTTACTGGTGGTGCTAATAGCCGGTTTTTTTGTGCCCAACAGTTTTGAGTTCGCTTATTTTGAAATCACCGCGGGTATGGTATCTATCTACAGTATTAAAAACCTTATCCGCCGCGAGCAGTTCCTGATCTCCGCGCTTATTATCACCTTTACTTATTTTGTAGCCTTCCTGGGTATCTCACTGGTACGTGAGGGGACATTCACAACTATAGACTGGGTTGATTTTATACCTTTTGCAGTAAGTGTGCTGCTTACATTGCTGGCATATCCGCTTATTTACCTTTTCGAGAAAGTGTTTGCCATTACATCAGATATCACCCTGATAGAATTAACCAACACCAATGCGCCCTTACTGCGCGAAATGGCCTTCAGCGCGCCGGGTACGTTTCAGCACTCGTTGCAGGTAGCCAACCTTGCTGAGAACGCTATTTTCGCTATTGGTGGTAACGCGTTATTGGTTAGGGCAGGGGCATTATATCACGATATTGGTAAAATGGAAAATCCGCTGTTCTTTATCGAGAATCAAAGCTCGGGTTTTAACCCGCATGATAAACTGCCTTACGAAGAAAGCGCGCAGATCATTATCCGCCACGTAAGCAAAGGGATTGAAATGGCCCGTAAAGCGAATCTGCCCGAAATAATTGTCGATTTTATACGCACCCACCATGGTAACACCCGGGTTGATTATTTCTATCAGTCGTTTTTGAAAAATTTCCCCGAAAAATTCATCAACGAGAACATTTTTCGCTATCCGGGGCCCATCCCTTTCTCAAAAGAAGCCGGTGTTTTGATGCTTGCCGACTCGGTTGAGGCTGCTTCGCGCTCATTAAAAGAGCCGGATGAAGAATCGATCGGGATACTTGTTGACCGTATTGTTAAGTACAAACTTGACCAAAACCAACTGAACGACAGTAATATAACACTGAAAGATCTGGAAACTATTAAACAGATTTTTAAGCGGATGCTGATGAGTATTTACCACGTAAGAATAGATTATTAAAAATCTGATTTATTTTTTTGACAGCATTGCTGAATTACTATATTTGCAGTCCCTGAAAAAAGGGAAGTATTTCTTTAAAAACACACGGTGAGGTGCCTGAGAGGCCGAAAGGATCAGTTTGCTAAACTGACGTACGGGAAACTGTACCGAGGGTTCGAATCCCTCCCTCACCGCTAATTGAGTACTTCTCTTATTTCAAAAGCCTCTAAATCGTTGATTTAGAGGCTTTTTTGTTTTTAACCCTGCATCAGTTTATGTCAAAAAACGCAATATATCTCTACGCGATTCGTGTAGTCCTTGTATTTTTTGAAATGACGCTGGAAAAGTGATGTAATTAACTGAAATACAGCATGTTCCAAAATTGGACATCTTGTAGAAACGGCTTTAAAATCGACATTTGTAAACCCAAAAAAATGCTCGATTATGGTAGAAAAAACCCTTGGTTTTATGTTTTTCCTAAAACACAGCCGAAAATTAGAAAACAAAGAAATGTACATTTATCTTAGGATAACCGTTGACGGACGTTCAAATGAACTATCCACCAAGCGCCTGTGGGATCCTGATAGATGGAATGCGAGACTCGGGAGAGCCACTGGTAACGGTGAAGATGCAAGAAATATTAATGCCCACCTCGATGTGCTATTACAGGAGGCACACAAGGCCAGGAAAGTATTGATGGATAATGACCGGGACATTACGGCAGAAAACATTAAGAATTACATACTTGGCATTGATGATCGCAAGATGATCCTGGAAGTTTTTCAGGACCACAATGATCAGATCGCTGCGCTTGTACCGCGAGAATATTCTCCCGGCACCCTTGATCTGTTTAAGCGAACGCTTAATCACACAAGATCATTCATCCAATGGAAGTATCGTGAAGTTGACATGGATATCCGAAAGCTTAATTATGAGTTTATCAGCCAATACGCTTTTTGGCTGAAGAGCGTCAGAAAGTGCCAGCATAATTCCGCCATGAAGTACCTTACGTACTTTAAAAAGACGGTACTTCTTTGTATCAAATATGGCTGGCTAAAAAGTGATCCTTTTGCCGGTTATAATCTTAACAGAAAAGAGGTGGAGAAACCATATCTAACGGAAGACGAATTGGAGCGCGTAGCAACCAAGAGCTTGCGCTCGGCCAGGTTAGGCAACGTTAGGGATATTTTTGTATTTTGTTGCTATACAGGGCTGGCGTACATAGATGCAAAGCAACTTAAACGATCAGAATTAGTAAAAGGATTTGATGGCGAGCAATGGATCGTTAAGAACCGGCAGAAAACTGATTCTCCTTCCAGAATACCCTTGTTGCCACCTGCACTTCGTATTCTGGAGAAATATGAAGATGATCCGCAATGTCAAATTAAAAATGTTGTGTTACCTGTGTTGACCAATCAGAAGATGAACGAGTATTTAAAGGAAATTGCCGAAAGGTGCGACATTGAGAAACTGCTTACGTTCCACGTGGCCAGGCACACCTTTGCGACAACGGTGACATTAAGCAACGGAGTACCTATGGAAACAGTATCAAAAATGCTCGGTCATAAAAACTTAAGACAAACACAACATTATGCAAAGATTGTCGACGCAAAAATCGCTTATGATATGAACAAGCTTCGAGAGAAGTTAAGCTGTAAAGCAGAAGTGATGATTGAAGTTTAAGAGGCTCAAGTTGCTTGTGAAACGCACTTAAGAGTTGATTTGATAAGGTATTTAATGGTTTTGCGAGCTGTGAAATCCGGGCAACCTGTTTTAAAGGGAAACGAGGAAAGTGGTTGCCCGGCGCGATTGGCGTTACAGTTAGTTGGATGGTTCGTAAACTTCGATTAGAGCATTCTGTGCACCTAAGTGTTGAATGATGAGTAATCTTACTCTGCCCCAGTTTAACCCGCCATTACCGCATCCTAATGCGGGTATGGCTATGCTCACAATTTGTTTGTTTTCTATTAATCGTGCAAGGGAAATTAGGCCTTGCTGAATGTAAGCGTATTCAGCGCCGAAACGCCAATTTGTTTTGGTCGGAAAATTAATGATCAGACGCTCACCCATTAGCAAGTTCGTATCTTTTACTAATAGCAGTTCACCAATTTTAAATTTTTGTTCAATGCAAGCCGTACGATAAACTTCATAGTTATGGGGAAATTCATTTTTAAACTGGAGCGCAATGCCTTTTCCCATCACGCCGACTGTATTTACAGTATTAACCAGCGCAAAGCATTTGCTATCCATGATATTTCCCGATTTGAACACGAGCATATTATTCCAATTTAAGTGGTTGGGTTAAGAAAGTTTTGAGGTTTACGAATGCGCCACGGTTGAATATCATGCCCTGCTGAAAGAGTTGCCATAATAAAGAAGCGCCAACAGTCGCTACTGAAGTGTTAATGAACAAATCCTGCTTGGTCAGGGCTTCGGCTAATGAACAACTTGGCGTATCGTCAAATTGGTCAGCTTTCTCCAATTGGTCTTTGAACATTTCGGTAATGAATGGCAATTCAGCTACCGCCCTGTATTTTTCTGATTCGGGTTGCTTGATTTTACCTATGGTCGATAAAACAACCTGTCCAGTATCACGGCTGTTGCCCAAATCCATCCAATATATGGGGCGTTCCCTTTCAAGACTTCGGCTATTATTTAGTTCATAAAGCAATTCGCTAACTTCAAACCTCGATTTGGCGGTATCGACGCAGGTAATAAAAAGGTTCGCTTTGTACGTATCATTATCGTATAAGGCATCTGCAAAACGATGGGTGCGGGCTTTCCAGTTCGTGCCAAAAAAACGGTTGAGGCGGTTGATCAAGGCGACTGATTTGTACATGCCTATTTCGCTTTCGGAAAACAATTGCCTGCCGAGGTTGGCTTCGCTGATACGGTCATCATCAAACGCGTTTACCATGATGCCGGGATGGTCAAGGCTCAAAAGCGCATGATTGATACGGGCTAATGCGGTAAGCATTTGGCTGCCTGTTCCTCCTGCGCCAACGACATTTACAGTTACAGGATTTGTCGGGTTGATTAGGTAATTATCTGTGATATGGACTGCTGTTTTCATTAGATAAGCTTATTAATGGGAATGTTATTGGCTATTAGTTTATCGGTTGGAAAGGGCTTATTGCTCTTGATCAACCTTTGCCATAATTGCACGATATTGCCTTTGGCTGGCGTATGACCACCGAATAAATGGCTGAAATAACTGTTAAAGAAATACGCTTGCCATTGGTGCATAAAATCTTCAAGGCTACAGTCGTGTGGGATTTTTACGGGGACATTGCCCATGCACACCTTACCGTCCGCATAAACATTAAAAAATGGCGCATGATACAGCGATGTATCTCCGTTTACCGTCTCATCCACAATGGCAAATATGGACAGGTTGTTCTTACCTGCCCGCCACAATAAGGCAGGGATGCTTGCCTCACCACAGGGGATGTCAAGGTTATCGGTAAACAGTAATTTTATACGTTGCGGCGGCGTTTTCCATATAGCAAAGCCGTCATTGCCTGTTTTTAAGAAAACGACTTCAGGAGTTAACAAGCCTTTCGGGTTCAAAAAATTGCGTTGTTTCTTTTCTGCGATAAGCAAAGATTTGGCTAATGCGTTTGCTTCCTTAACAGATAGGGGGTGACCATTGACGGGGCAACCGTCTTTGTCCATGTCGTAGCTCTCAACGTAACTGGTCAGTTGATTTTGGCCATCTTTGCGTTGGTATAAGAGCAAAGCTTTGACAGGGTGATATAATGTGCCGAAGTTGTGTATGATATTGTTCATGGCATTTCTGTGATTAGGTTACATAATTCGTCGATGATGGCAATTACCCGTTCTTCATAATCTAAGCCATCTTCATATTTTCCGCAAGGTTCGTTAAATGCGACAGTCGCTTCAAAATCCTGTACACCCGAACGCTCGTTGAAATCATCATTAGTCATGTTCATCATGGTGTCATAGACGTTACTACTTGTTTCGCCAATAAAGGAGATATAATCTGTGACCTGAATTTTGCCGTTGCCGTAATAGTCGTCTTCATCATCCTCGTCAATTGGAACGATATGCTGATAGAGGTTAGCCTGCGAATGTTCATTCCAAACCGCAAGGGTTTGATCGGCCAGTTTGACACAAAGGGCTTCATATCTGGTGATGGGTGTAAAGCCATCAATTGTTGAACGTAGCCTTAAAAGATGGTTTTCATCGGCTAAAACGCTGGTCATTTTTTCCCCTATATTAAACATTTCATCCAGCGTAGCCCGCTGTTCTTCGTAATCACCGTCATCCATGCTTTCTCTGTCATCTTCAATCCATGTATCCATTATGTCGTAGAGATAACACACATAGCTTTCGCTGTCTCTGTAATGGCACACGCCCGCTTTCCTGTGCAGATACACGCAAACGCCGAGTAACAGTTTGGCACATTTATTTTGTTCGTCCTGTAGAGCCTTGTAAAGTGGAGCAAGTGGAATATAGTAAAGTGTTGAACCTGTGTTAATGATTTCTTTTACGGATAATTCAACACTTTGGCCGTCCGTTTCCAATAGTTGTAGTTCCCTGTACCTGTTTCTTAAACGTAATTTCCTCGATATGTCCCATTGCGATAACAATATATTATAAGGGTAGGCGAATGGACTGACGTCTATCGTTTGGATATCGTAATAGTCCATTAAATGTGCGCTCGATTTAAGATATACTGCTTCCACTTTTGACTGTTGTGGAGTTGAATTTGACGCATGGTATTTTGGTAAAAATCGGTTCCTTAAAAAACCATTGGCAACAATTCCTGCGGGGCTGGGCGGAGTTTGTTTGACCTCGCTTCCCTTGCATCGGGAAGCCTGTCGAGGTCGTTTGAGAAATGAGCGATTTGCTGATAAAGTTTGCATTGCTGTTGATTTAATGACGGTATCCGTCCTGTTGTCTTTTCCTTTTTCATTATCCTTTTGTGCCTATGGTGGATACGAACTGGTATTCAATCGCATCCTTTTTTATCTCCGGCCCGACAATTTTTGCCGTGGTCAGGATAGCGTAAAGCCCTGCATAAAAATTGCATACCTCTTCGGGACTGAGTTTATTATCGGGGTCTGTCAAACGGACTTCCTGCCCGTTTTCCTTGTGTATAAATACACGGGGTAATATTTCAGCTAATAACATGGTCGTTTAATCTTGGTGAAACAATTGAAGTGCCTGCGCATATTGCTGTTGCCTGCGTTCGAGGTCGGCTTTCTTCCTCTCCAGTTCGGTTTGTTTTTCGGGATAATCTGTTACCGATGGCAATAATGTCAGCGCTTCCCCGTATTTACAGGCATCATTTAAGTCGCCTATCTTTTTCATGGCATCCTCGTAGGCTTTTCGCTTGTCCTCTTTACTCACCTTTTGTTCGCTTGAAATCTCGATGCCGTCATTTGTTGCGCCCACTTTAGTTAAAGCCTTTGCCTTATTTTCCTGTGCCTTTTTATCCTGTTCCATTTTGGATAGCCTTTTGGCTTCCTCCAAACCTTTAAAGTAAGTATCCATATTGTCAAACAAACCCGATGCATCCTGCACAGGTGCTTGTATTTTATCGAAAAAGGCTTCGTCCAATTCATCGGCTGTACCTCTGAAAGTCATTGGCGGAATAATGGTTACCGCATTGTCCCTAACCTCAACGGGCGTAAATAATGCGGAAACGGTCAGTAATCCTTTGTTATCCCCATTAATGGTAAACTTCCAGTTGCCCGACACGTTCAGGTCTGTTATATTTTTAAAAAAGTTCGTTGTCATATTGATTGATTTTAAAGCCGTGCATGAATTATCACGCACGGCATAATGAATATTAAAATGGCAAATCGTCTTCGTCAGCGCCAGTTGTTTTTACGGTTGATTTGGTGTCCTGCCGTTCCAGTTGGTTGGTAGCTGATTTACCGAGCAGTTTGATAGTCCCGACATTACAAATTAGGTTCGCCATTGCTTCACCATCCTGTTTCTTCCACGGCCTTGCTTCTACACGCCCGAAAATTTCGACGATTGTACCTTTTTTAAGGTATTCCGCCAAGCCAGGATTTACCCAATAGGAACATTCCACATAGGTGGTGATTTCCTTTTTTTCGCCGTCTTTGGTTTTAAAACGGTCGTTGATGGCAACTGTAAAGCCAGTTACTTTTCTGTCGCCCTTGACATTTCTGACCGCTGCATCAGCGGTCAATCTTCCTGAGAATAACATAAATTAAATTTTAAAATGAATAAATCTGTACGCCAGTCCAATTCGGCTAAAACCCTCTTTTGGCCTTTGTAAAGGCAAAACATTTGCGCGTGGGGCGGGCGGGCAAGGCTGACGCAAAAAATACTACCCGTAGGGATGGAGATTTTTTAGCGGCACTGTGCATGGCCTTGACTGCCGAAGAGGTATAAATTTGCCTGCTACAAAGGTCAAATGATGGATCGAAAACTCTCTAAACATATTTAAGAGGGGGGATGATCCCGGATCTTGAATCTCCGTACAGGATGGAAGCCGAAGCCTTCCCGGTTGTAGAACCGGGCGCGGCGAATGGCTTCCGGCCGTCCTGATTTGTAAAGGCGGTACGCTTTTACGGTTGGCCGGAAAACTTGCAGGTTTAGCAGAGCGTGCCTGCGTGTTTGCCGGCTCCGTAGGTTTGTTCCGGTTAGGGATTGGAGTGGCATCCTGCGCAGCAGATACAGCGTAAAGCCCGGGCCTTGGCAACCGCAAAATGTTGTTGTTTGATGTTATGTTTTTAAATGGTTAATAACCATGAGGCCCCGCATTTTTATCCTGAGCATACTGGCGGCGGCATCCAACTGAATGGTGTAAGCCTTTTCTTCGTCAGCTATCTTTTTAGATAGTTTGAATTTGTTTCTGCACAGGATGATCTCAAAGGCACCTGCTTCCAATGATAATTTAACGATGCTTTTGATGTCAGGAAACGGACTTGATTCCGTTGTCATCTCGCTGGTTGCTAGTAACTCACTTTGGTTGTTCAACATAACCAGGTGGTACTGAACTACGTTATCGGCATTAAAATAGGGCCTTATGAAGTCTGCTACGGACTTATCTTCGTGAAGATTTAGGGGCGCGTCAGGCCGTATGCTTCGTTTACCTAATTCGACTGCGGCTTGCAGGGTTATCGCCTTGACTTGTCCGACACCCTGGATATTTGAAAGTTGCTCAAAATCTATTTCTGAAAGTTCGAACATGTCATTGGCAATCGTTTCAATTATGGTATTGCAGATCTTAGCAAGGGGTGACGTTCGCGTTCCGGCACGGAGGATTATGGCAATCAGTTCTGCGTTGCTCAGTCCTGCAGGCCCGAGTTTAATCAGCTTTTCTCTCGGACGGTCAGCTATTGACAGGTCCTTGATGTTGGTTAATCTGATTTCCATAATCTAACAACTTGCGCCAAGGTTTCCGGTTGCATGTCTGCCGAGCAGCATGGTCAGGGCCTCTACGAAAAAGGCAAGGTCGTCCTCGAATAGAATGATGTGCGTCCGTTTGTACTGGTCACCAACCGAGAGGTTCCGGTTGGTGATCTGTAGGAATACCGCTTCGTTTTTGCCTTTTTTGATGTCGAAATAGTACTGTTGGTTTTCGCCACCAAACATTTCTGAGTCCAGCACATTTCGAAACAGGGATTTTTTCTTTTCCATTTTATTGGGTTTTGTAATGGCAAAGTTGCTTGGAGTCAATAGTTTATTATGGAGTAAACACGTATAGAAACGTTTTTAATCGTTTACTATCTACCACTGAAAATGTATCCGGCTTTTATATTGGGTTGTAAAAAAGAAAAGTATGGAAACCGAAATTTTGGTTGTCACGGAGCGGACCTGCAAAGATTGCGGTACCCGGCTGGGTGCTGGTCGGGATGACCGTTTGTATTGTGATGAAGCCTGTAAGACGAACTTTAACAACCGGAGGAGAAGGGAAAACCGGAAAGCAGCGGAGACACAAAAAGGAAGGAACCTCATGCCGTCACCTGAACAACTCAGTGTGCCTGATTACATCAATAGGATACAGGAAATTCTGTTGAACAACCGGCGGATACTGGAAGGGCTTTGTAACCCCGATAAACCGAGTAGGGTCAGGCTGCGTGACTTATTGGGAAAGGGTTTTAACAAGAAATTTCTGACCAGCGTTGCAGAGCCGACCACTACAGGCAGAGTCTATCATTTTTGTTTTGAATACGGGTATTTTGAAGATGGTGATAACGGATGGGTGATTGTTGTTTTTCGGGAACGTGAAGTAAATTGAACATTTAAGTCACGCCGTCGATTTATAAATAAAATGATTATCTAAAAATAATTCCTTATCTACCACTTGGTAATAAACCGGTACGTAACTTTATTTTTTAGTTATAATCGAAGAATTACTACTTATGAGGAGAACCCGCGATCCGGACGATAAGGCGTCAAGGCTTATCGACGCCGTTGGAGAGACATTGATTGAGAAAGGTTTTAGTGGCCTGGGTGTAAATAAGATCGCTGCCCGTGCCGGCGTGAGTAAACCGATGGTCTACCGGTATTTCGGAAACTTTGCAGGATTACTGAAAGCGTATATCAGTGGTAAGGATTCCTGGGTACCTTATTTTAAGTCATTGGATTTGCCGGAACAACCGACTACGGATGATCTGAAGAACTGCTTTATTAAAATGCTGCAGGATCAGTTCCGATATTTTCATCAGGAGAAGGAAATGCAGCGTTTGATCCATTGGCAGGTGAGCGAGTATAACCCGCTGATGAGGGCTACGTGCGAGGTAAGGGAAAAGGAGGGATTACGCCTGCTGGATATGGTAGAGGGTCACTTCAGGAACTCGGGGGTGAGTTTGAAGGCGGTGCTGGCGTTATTGGTTGGTGGGGTTTACTTTAACGTACTTCACGATAGCGCGGATGCGGGCACGATGGCCGGGATCGATCTGAAGACCGAGAAGCAGTTTGAGGTGATGCTGAATACTTTGGCGCAGGTGATTGAGTGGGCGTTTCAGGCGGCGGAGTCTGCGAAGTAAGTTTTTTGTTAGCGACTAAAATGATTGGTACGTTGTTCATTATTCCTTTCTTCAACAAGGAATATCAAATATTCAAAGGCAATAAATTTGTCGCGGGTTGCAAATTGTTCAGGCGTTTTTTCACCTGCATTGGTTAAAAATTCCTCAATTCTCCTTATGAGATCCTTATCCAATGCGTAAAAACTATTTCTCGCATTGTCGAAATTTTTGTGTTCGGCAAATTTTAGTACAAAATCAGCGGCAGAGAGTTCGCCGTATAGTTGCGTGAGCTCATCTGCGGTGATGTTGTTTGTGGTTTGAAATTCCTTTAAACCGGCTTTTTTATTTTCGAGAAGCTCCATGAGTACCGACCATTCGTCTTCATAGTTCTGCCCATTATAAAGATAAGTTGCGGTACCTATATCATAATGGTATTGCTGAAGGTCATTGCCGTCAAGCCGGACATTAGAAAATACGCCGTTTTGGTAGGTTGCTTCACCTATGATACCCATTTGTAGCTCGTCGTATTGGCTGACAAAATCTACTTCGGTATGCTTGGCTATTTGTACCAGGGCTTCCAGGTTGGGTAACCAGCGGGTTTGATAGTTGATCGTGTTTTCTGATACAACGATATCAGTCATATGACTGCTCTCAGCGGTTACAAATTCAGGTAAATAATATTTCCCGGTCCGGTTTTGTTGCTCCTCAATCTCAGAGAATACCTTAATGGTGTTTTGTATGGCGGCGTCTGTTCCGGTTAATACGAGGTAGTTGTTGCACCAATTGGCCATGTGGGATTTGATTTTTTACAATTTAAGATTGGTTATTACTGGTAGTGGTAGTTAGCGACGCCTTTTTGATCTTTGGTGTTCTCGCCAGATGAAGATTGTCCAGGCTAAGGCCATGATGCCGAAGTATGGCCAGGGATTTCGGGCTTTGGTGGCTGCGAGCAGGGAGCAGGTGGAGATGGCGGCGGTTAGAAGGAAATGGAGGGTGGGTTTCATGGCTCAGGTTTCTAAAAAATCGTTCTGCGGTTTTGGTTGTTGAGTGCTTGGGCGTTGTGTTCTTGCAGCGGTTGGGTGCATAGTTTGTATGCTTCGGGGTTGTCGCGGAGAAGGCGCATGAGGTTTATTTTATCCATGACTTCGTTGCTTTTAGCGATGATTTCTATTGAATTTAAAATGTCCTGGGGTACACTTTCCAGTGATCGGATGTTTTTGAGTAAGCTGTCTGTTGGCAATAGTGTTGTGAGGGTTGCTGCGCTGTAGAGGCCGGTAAAACGGTCTTCGAAATCTACGTAGTAGTTGTCTAATTCGACGTTGGCTTCGCTGATTACGCCGACATGGTTTTGTTTGGATAAAAGGCAGATCACTTTCGGATGGATATGGACGACGGTGCCGATCAATTCATGGTTGAAATCCATTAACTGATTTCGATGATGTGGTTTTTGTTGCGGCTGTTGAGGATGCGGTCGCGAAGAGTGTCGATGATGTTGGTTTGGGGGATGCCGCGGAGCCAGAGGATGGGATTTTCGGGGTCGGTGGTTTTGAGCGGGAGATCCATGAGGTTGAGGAATTGTAGGAGCGGGGGTTGGGTGATGGTGTAGTCTTTGACGCGGAAAAGTTCGACGGTGTCGGTTCGTTTGAAAAGGATGCCGGTTGTTATGCGGATATATTTCGGTGTAACGAGGTATATCGCTCGACGGATGTATATATATCTGTATAGCGCGAACAAGGTTAGCAGGATGCTGAGGAGTATGAAAAGGGGATGGTAGTGGTAGGCGAGCCAGGTGGCGGGTAGGGTGCTGACGAGGAGTGGGCTGATCTTGAGGATGGCGAAGATGTTTGCGGGTTTAAGGGTTAGATTGTCGGAGTTGCTGGTAGTAGGTGCCATGTTTTTTGGGTTTGTGGGTGCGGATGTGGAAGTTGTGGCGGCTTTGTTTTTCGAGGGCGTTGAGGCTGAGGTGGTGGAGGATGTACGTTTTGTGCCGGAACTGAATTTGGTATTGGTGGTCTCGTTGAGTGATCTTTATGGGCTGATCGCGTATGTAGGAGGCGAGTTTGAGGTCGCAGAGGGCGCCTGTTGGGTCGTTGCTGAAGAGGAAATGGATTTTTTTGTGGAGTGCATGTTGTTGGATAATCACTGCATGGGTGGTTGTTGGTAAGGCGCCGAGGCTGATGAAACATAAGTCGTTCAGGTCGGGGTAACGATTGTGATTTTGATGGAGCCAGGCGATGGCGTCCATGCCGGAACTGCTCATGATGAGTTGGTTTGCTATGGCGATATTTCCGGCGGTCCAGTGGTTTTCGGTGATAGGTATGCGGTGAAAATCTGCGGTAATGTGTTCGATGCTGTCGTGATAGTTGATGGTAATTTCCTTGTTTGTTATTTTGTGAAGGAAGGGTTGGAAGAAAGACCGGACCTTGGGGTGGATGTCCAGTCTTTCTTGCCCCGTAAAAAAACAAAATATAGCGGTGTAGCTGAAAGGGGGGATTATGTGAAAAAGGTTCTATCGGTTTACCCCGGTTGGCGGAGTTTCGTCACCCGGGTTTCTGCCTTTCGATAAGAATAAAGCGACCATGGGCTGAATAATAGATTCAGCCCATTTTGGAATATGTGAGTTAAGAAATTTAATATTAGTTTTTTCTATGTTGAGCAATGGTTCTTGTTCTCCGATTCGTCCTGTCGCATCAAGTAAAAGTATTCGGTCGAACTGAGGTGCGAAACGTAATAGGTTTTTAAGCCCCTCGTCGTAGTTTAATTGTATGCTGTAGGGATCGACAAAGTGCCCGCCTTTCATTACGCGGGATGTTACGCGATGTAATGATTCTTTTTCTGAGGCTAGCAGAAAATACATGAGGTTTGTCGAATAACCTTGATTTCTGAAATGTTCCACGGTTTCCATAAGTTCATGGTCCCTAAAATTAGTTTCCAGAATGAAATCCTTATCGAATTTTATTGCTTGGGCAATTTGATTAAGAAAGTGATCATTGATAGACCTGTAAATGGTTTCTACTCCACTTCCTTTATTTTTTTCGCGAATCAATTGACTTTCTTTATCCGGATCAAAGACAATTGCCTCATCCGACAAAAGTTTATTAGAAAGAGTACTTTTACCTGCCCCGTTCGGCCCTGCTACTATGATTAGTTGTTTTTTTGTTGATGCGTTCATCCGATAACTGTCTTATTACAACTGCGTTTCCTTGTTCATCAATCCGTACCAATTCTTTATGGTCTTTATATTCTTGAATCATAGTATCTGTATCGGGGCAAATGTTTTCATCGTAATAAGTTATAAAGGCATTTTTCTCCCAGGTATCTTTCAATACTTCGTCAGCAACAGGACGAATCAATTCTTTAAATTCAGTTTGTGTCATGTCAAATACTGATTTTCCTGGAACCTTTGTTTTCATGCGACTACTATTTGCTTGCAAAAATAGCATTATTATTTCTTGGGCACCAGGTTCACTTATGTTACGTAAAGCTAAGCCACTTAATAAATTTTAGTGGTAGATAAGTTACTTTGATTTATAGCTCCCGGATGAAGGTTTCTTTTTTGGTGTCGGGATCGATCTCGACCAGAACCCGTCTTCCTCCGGGATATTCCAGGATAAACTGACCCGGGATGTCGGTGGGATGGGTGATATATTCTTGTTCGATGATTTGCATTGGTCTCCCAAAGTTAAGTGTTTTAGGTTTCGGGTAAAGGGTTGTTGAAAAATGTCCGGCTGCTGGCGAATGACTTAGCTTTGGATAATGCAGCTTGTAGTAATTTCGGCGTATT
Source organism: Mucilaginibacter sp. L294 (assembly GCF_001636615.1). Taxonomy (GTDB): domain Bacteria; phylum Bacteroidota; class Bacteroidia; order Sphingobacteriales; family Sphingobacteriaceae; genus Mucilaginibacter. The sequence continues at coordinate 36,888 of NZ_LGEK01000021.1, forward strand.
CAGGATGATGATATAGGCTTTTGTTGTCGTGAGTTTCGGGTGCCGGAGGTAATCGAAAACGGTGTCAAAGAGCCAGGCTTCGTTATCGGTTCCGGGTATGATGGTGAGTGCAGGACGGCAGAGCGGGCCTGTAAACTTTGGTGCCGCGACCTGCCAGTGACCGAATTCGTTGAGCCAGCCCGCTGCGAAAAAATCTTTACGCCGGCCATGATCGTCCTGTACATAATAGTAAATTTCTTCGAGGCGGTGTTTGGCTTGCGGCCATACGCCGGATGAACGCAAAAAGGCTTCGATTTCCTGATGGGTGCCCAATGGCTTGATAGCTGCAATCTGGTAATGCGGCAGTTTGACAGCGTGTAGCCGCTTGCGGAATGTAAGGGTCATATAAAACAAAAGGGAGCCTTTTCGGGGCTCCCTTTAAATATCTTTGGGTTCGGGAATACTCGCGTCATATCCTACGATACGGGCCATCGGCCTGCCCCGGCGCTTTCGGGTTTTGCGGTTTTACGCTCACTTTCGCCGGATTCTCCGCTTTGGCGGAGTAATGTTTCTTCCCTGGATGTCAAACAACGTTCCGTCGTTGGGCTTACATTTGCTTGCCGGCGACAGGACAAAGTTGGCTGGTTGGGGACGCGGCTTTGGGTAGCAGCGTGGGTGGAGACCATAGATTTATGAATGGAAAAAGCTTACAAACTCTGCCTCAGTTGGCTGATGCTAAAGTTTTTTTGACCTGTTGATTTCTTGGAGGTTTTGAAAGACCCTAAATGGATAAACGAACAGATGGTTGATCAGGAAGCTTAGAGGTGAACGACATGAAAATACAGCTGTTTGTGGAGTACATCGAGGTAAGTGATGGATTTTCCGTGCCAGGAATAGTGTTTCATTTCACTCATGGCGCTGTGGCCGACAAATTGGTGGTAACCATTTAGGGCATCATGGAACGTTTCCATGTAATCTGCCCAAAGGGGGCCGCCATTTTCGTTCTGACCTGTCCGGTATGGGCTGGTGGTGTATAATATATCCCTATATTCGGAAAGTTCGACGGCGTTGAGGAGATTGGCGATGCTGCTTCTTACCGTCATCGCCTTTGAGGCAGCGATTGATTTTATAAAACTGCGCCACCAGATGTTGGTTATTCCCGCATGAGTGAATATCGTGTTCCGGCTTTGGTAAGCCATTCGAAATAAATGGCGGTTCGTCCGAAACAGAAAGGTGAGTTCCCGTTGCATGGAAGGACGAAAGCCTGGGCAAAAGTATTTCGGATAATGCAGATATTGCACATCGTGGTTGCCCCATAGTAGCACGATTTTTTCAGGGTAAGTTTTCTTTAGGGAGATAATCTCTTTAAGATTTTGGAGGATTTCTGCATCCGTGCGGGTAAAGCTGTCAACGTAATCTCCCAGGAAAACTGCCTTTTGATATTGGCCGAAGTCAACTTCTTTCCAGAAGTTCCTTCCGTGCAAATCACCAATCACGATATGTTTCATAGGACAGCGTTATATATCAAGCTCACAGAATTTGGTTTGGGAATGTAGAACGTCTATGTAGGTGACGGATTTTTTGGTGTAGCTGATTGTATGTATGTCCTGAACCTGCGTGTGTCCGACAATTTGATGGTAGTTGTTCAGCATATCTATAGAAGTTTCTTTGTAATCGGCCCAAAGAAAACTTCCGTTGCTATATCCGCCGCGATAGATGCTGGTAGCGTAAAGAAGATAACGCTGTGTAGTTGTTTCCACTTTGTTGATCAGATCAGCAATCGTATTTGTTTCATCCTTTAGGCCTTCGAATGCAGGTAGCCGTAAAAATTCGTCATACCAGGCATTGGTAATACCGGCATGCGTGAAGATGTATTTGTTGTGTTGATATGCCATTTGAAACAGATCGCGGTCTTTATTAAACAGATAGGTCAAGCCGCGTTGCATGCTGTCCCGGAAACCAGTACACCGTTGCGCCGGATAGTGAAGGTATTGAACATCATGGTTACCTAAGAGCAGTACAACTTTTTGGGGATGACGTTTTTTAAGGCTTACGATCTTTTTAAAATTCTCAAGGATTGCGAAATCGGATAAGGTATGGCTGTCGACGTAATCTCCTATAAAAATGATCTTATCATAATTTTTTATGTTGATCTCCTGCCAGTTGTCGCGTCCGTGGATGTCGCCTATCACGATATGTTTCATGTTACAAAGTTATATAGCCGTGTAGCTGGTGGTGGTAGATAACTACCGGAATCTGTTGTTGCGGAGATAGGCACGCATGCATCGGTCTTGCAGGTTTCTGCGCTCGCGCCAGTAGCGTCTGCGTCTGCGGCCCGGAAGGGTAAGGAGGTAAAAGAGGAGCCAAATAATAATGACAGCTCCGAAGTTGGGGAATGGATTGTGTACAGGGGCCCCGAGCAGGCAGCCTACGGTAACGAAAAGGGCGATAAAAAATAAGGTGAATCTCATGTGTTTGCGTTCTTTGTTGATGCAAACGTATGGTGGTAATGCGGTGTAAAAGGTGTTTTACCCGGATAGAAACGTTTATAAACGGATAAGGGCGGCATACATGCGTCCACCGAAGCGGGATGAGATCTCGGCTAGCTTGGTTATGGATAAATAGCCGAGATTTGTGAATAGTTGATGGAGGTTCTGATAATCGACCGGATAGGGCACCCAGGGGTTTGATGTGGTGGTGTCGTATTCTACGATGAGGAACATTGGCCGCCCGGCAAAATAGGTTTCAAGTTTCTTGATAAGTTTGGTTTTGTCGCTGATATAGTGGATAGCGTTTGCGATCAATATGCCGTCGAGTCCGCTTAGCGGCAGGTCGTCTTTTTCGAAATCTGCTTTGACGAATGGAACGGGCAGGTTTTGGTCTTGCTTGTCTACGGCTGTTAGTTGGCTGCCCTCGGGCAAGATCGATTTTAGAGCAAGCGTGAATGTGCCGCTTCCGGAGCCGAGGTCAGCCCATTTTTGCGGCCTGTTGCCGGTGATGGCTTTTTGAATGAGATGTATGGCGTCGGTTTGCTGCATGGTTTGGCTAAGTTAACAAAAGTCCCCACGCACTTGCTGCCGGGGACTTTCAACCTAAACCTTATCACAATTAACCGGCAGATCGCCGGTATGGAACCAAATATATAAATCGCTTATTTACTTGGTGGTAGATAAGTGAAAAATATTGCAGACATGGTCATAAACGCTTATCTTTAAGCACCTTAAACTTCACAATTCTTATGGACAGCACAGCGCAAACAATCAATCCTTTTGATAATATTGGTATCGCCTTTTCTGGCGGCGGTTTCCGGGCGGCATCTTTTGCCCTGGGAACGCTGAGTTACTTGAACCACCTGGGTCTTGACCGGCAGATCAGTTTTAGTTCTTCTGCTTCGGGCGGGACGATCACCAATTTATTGTATACGGCTTACCGGCATGAGGGGAAGGGGTTTGATGAATTTTACCGGAAACTGGAAAGTTCTTTGAACGGCTCGGTTGTGCTGGAAAAGGCTTTGGATAACTTGAATAACGCCTCAGTCTGGCCGGATGGAGACCGGGGTAAGCAGCGGAACCTGATTAATGCCTTCGCGATGGCTTATGACGACCTGATATTTGAACACCGTGACTTAGGTGTTTACTGGCCGGATAAATCATCTGGTTACGAGGTTTGTTTTAATACGACGGAGTTTTACCGCGGGCTGAGTTTTCGTTTCCAAACCAGTGGGAAAAAAGATAATTTCCAGGTGATCGGGAATAACTATCTCAAATTTGATGTCAAAAAGCTGGAAACGCTAAAGAAGATCAAATTGGGCGATGTACTGGCGTCCTCATCGTGTTTCCCGATCGGCTTTGAGCCGATCGTTTACCCGCGGGATTTTAGCCATTCTGCACTCAGCAGCGAGGAGCTTAGTGCGGCCATGCAGTATGAGAATTATAAAGAGGAGATACACCATTTGTCTGATGCGGATGACAACTTAAAGTCTTTTGGCCTGATGGACGGTGGCGTGACCGATAACCAAGGGTTGAAAAGTGTGATGTTGGCTGACCAGAAAAGGCAAAAGCGTGCAAAGCCCGATCCCTTCGATTTGATCATCGTAACGGACGTGGCCAGTTATTTTATGGACAGTTATGTCGTGCCGGAGACAAGGGAAACACCGGCCGCCCTGAAGAATACGATCAATAGCGGGATCAGCGGTATACAAAAAGTAATCAGCAAGATCAATATGGTGGAATACAGCTTGCTGTTATCGTCTGTAGCGTTGCTGGTGCTTTACGCAATTTTCTATTTGATCTGGACTTTGGCTTTGGGTTGCAGTCTAGGCACTTTATTCCTGGTAGTGTTTGGGGTCAGGCAGGTAGCTTTTGTTCACAGCGCGTTCAATCTCATCAGCCGGTTTAACCCGTTGAACCTGCTCAATAGCGTATTTGACACGAGCGCCGTCCTGCCACAAAGAATCATTCAAAAACTCCTGGATTTCCTGACAAACGCCCGTTTTAATGTTTTAACACAAATGCTCCAGGCCCGTGCGACCTCCGTGCTGAGCATGGTATCGGATGTCAACTTGAAACAGGTCAGGCGCCTGATCTTTGAGATGTTCTATGACGCGGAATGCTGGGAAAACCGCCGGGTGCCCAACTTTATCTATGAGCTGAGCAGCTACAACGCCACGACCCGCACTAACCGCCTGAACAGTGAACGCCGTCTGGGTTGGAAACCAACAGTAGAAGACAACGCGCTCTTGTTGGAGGGGCTTGAACGCATTAGCCCTGTCGCCGAAGAGGCCCGGGTCATGGGCACCACCCTATGGTTCAGCGAGCAGGAAGTGCAGGCCGGCAAGCTAAAAACGCTCATTGCGACCGGCCAGTTCACGACCTGCGTCAACCTGCTGGAGTATATTATTTCCCTCGAACGTAAGCAAGTAGTCTTTGATGAAACCGGCAAAAAAAGACTGGGCGACCTGAAAACACAGATCGTCGGAGACCTGTCCGCCTTTAAAATAAACCCGTATTTTCTTTATGATCGTTCAACCTGTAATCATTGATAAATCGTGGTATCTTCGCGGTATGGGGAGATCTACTGAGACATTCAGCAAAAAAGAACGGGAAAAGAAAAAATCGATCAAGTTAAAAGACAAGAAGGAAAAGGCGGAAGACCGCAAGGCGAACGGCCAGAAAGGTAAATCACTGGACGAAATGATGGCCTATATTGATGAAAATGGCAACATTACTTCAACACCGCCTGATCCCGCAAAACGAAAAAAGATCATTACCGAAAATATCCAGATCAGCATTCCGAAACAGGCGGAATTGACAGAACTGGAAAAGATCCGGACGGGCTCGGTATCCATGTTTAATACGGAGAAGGGTTTTGGGTTTATCAAAGACCACATCACGCAGGAAAGTATATTTGTACATGTCAATGGTCTAACGGAAGAGGTCAGGGAAAACGATAAGGTGACTTTTGAAACGGAACAGGGCCAGAAAGGCCTGAACGCGGTTAATGTAAAGAAAGTGATCAAGTAATGGCGATAAACTAAAAAAAAGCAATCCACGTAAACTATGTGGCCATTGTGATGTTAATGGATGCATGCAAAACGAAACGATCAAAACGAAGTACAACGATATTGAATTGAGTGAGTTCAGGGAATTGATCATTGGAAAGATCAAAGCGGCCCGGGAAGAGCTGCTTACCCTGACTTCTTCATTGATGGATAACAATGCCAACGGCGCGGATGATACGGCCGGGAAAACACTCGAAGACGGTTCTGCTGCATTGGAAAAGGAATCTGTCAACCAACTGGCCGCACGCCAGAAAAAGTTCATTGAACAACTTGAAGCGGCGATCAGGCGCATCGAAAATAAAACTTACGGCATCTGCCGCGAAACCGGCAAACTGATCCAAAAAGAACGTTTGCTGGCGGTACCGCATACGACGTTAAGCATGGAGGCGAAGTTGAAACAAGCCAGTTGAATTTTTAGTTGATGTATCCATAGTAATTACCATTTTTGCAGCTGCTATGGAACGTCAGTATACCGTACTTGATTTTAATGTGATGCCGATTAACGAGCAGGCGGATATCGCGATCACCGGCAATTTTCTGGGTGACCGCAGGGAGGGCAAGCTGATCGTGCAGCTGCACCGCCTGGATAATTTTTACGTATAGGTCTTTTATGATCCGCTGAAAAACGAGATCGTCCGGTATGAGGGTTTTACGAATACGAACCGGCTGGCGCCTTATATCAAGCTTAGTTAAATATCGCTTTCGGGTCATACCCGAGTTTGGCGACCAGTTCCGGGTAGCTGATCATCCGCTGTTCAAGCAGGCTTCTTTTCTCGCCGGGATCATTCGGCATCCAGTAGCAAAGGACAATATCACCTCCGATGTTATGGTCTTTATATTGGATGATCTTGTAATAATGGCTGGGTACAGTCGCGGTCAGTTTCACTGAAGTATAAGTTTGTTTGCTGCCAAAGGTGCCACACCAGATCTTCACACTATCCGTTAAAGCTTCGCCCCGATAACCCGTAAGTTTACGACAAAACTCCTCGGTCGCCAGTTCCGTACCAATGTTCTGTCCCTGGTATTCCATGCCCGCGTTAAATGTATAGGTATCGGAAAGGATGGCGGCATCTGCCGACCAGGCCATCAGGATCCAGGCCTGGCAATGGCCTTTGGCGATCATATCCGTACTGTTCTTATTCGCATATTGGTAAAGCTTTGTTTCATTAACCTGCCCGTCGGTCGCATGCCAGGCTGCGTAGATACCCGTACGTGGCAGATCTAAAGCTTCTTGTTCCAGCCTGTGCGCTTTGGTGTAAACGTAATAGGTGAGGAGCGGCCTGTGCGCGGCAGTATCTGCGATGGACTTATAATAAGGGTTGACCCAAAGTTTGCATCCCGCGCAGAGATCTGATTTCTGCGTCGGATATTTTTTATAAAGCGCTTTGACATAAGCGGCATTGATCTCTTGCGCTGAAAGGTTTCCCGTAAGAGCGTAAAATATGATCAGGAAGGTAATAAGTAGTTTAGGCATGATCAAATATAATCATTGGCGGGGAAAGGGGGTTTACGGTTTTCCGTAAAGAGTCCGGTTTTTTGTTTTTTTTCTTTAAAGTAAAAACGTTTACTGGAAGACTTGTTTAGATTTTATAGGCTCGTATTACGCATGGAATAGACTAAGCGTGCCGCCAGATAAAAGAAAAGCCTCGGTGTTCAACCGAAGCTTTATCTTATTATATATAGATCAGGCAAATCTGCCTGGGAAGTGCGTATAGGCATAATGGATCTCTTTTAATGTCGGTGACAGCCTGTTGAAAAAGAGGTTAATGACCTGGCATGTAGCTTTTTTAGTTCTACTGGTTTTTTTGTATACGATTTTCATATCAGGAGGCATTTGCAAGTACATACATGGTGTCCGTTTGTTTCTCCGGTTTTAACGTTAGTGTCTTTTGTTCTTCGTCGATCCTGCGGTATTTTTCCTTCAGCTTACTGAGCATCTCAAAGCTGAAGGCATCGGCCAGTGGCATATGAAGGTCACCCACGCTTTTATCATGAAGAACAAGGTTGGTGGCCGGAACCCGTTGGTTTTCGTGGTTGATATGCGTTAAACCAGTTACTTCATCGGTGTCAAAGATCACGAAAGTATCGATCTGTTTGCCTTCATGGTCAGTAAAGATCACAGAGGCGTTGGCTTTGAAATGTGTCATCGATATTCTCTTCCCTAAAAGCATGCCAATGCAAAAATATGCGCCGATAGAGGCTTTAAACCGGGTTATTGTAGTCTATTTTGTACATCTGGGATGGGATCAGTTTCCATACGATGATTTGAATGATGCTTAAAATACGATAACGCTCGTCATTGGTTTTGTACTTCGACTAAATTTGATCAGTTTAATCATTTCGTCCGTGGCTTTTTTTGTGTGAGTAGAACGTGGTAAATTGATTAGTCGATCATTCCAGGGCGCTTGTGCAAATAAACATCATTAAATATGGCTCACAATTATTGTAACAATTCATGGTGACTGATATCTGAATAAAAACTAATGCCATGGACATACTTAAATCAGACGACTTCGTAACACATGAACGATTGACGCTTTTTATTAATGAGAACCATATCAAACGTGAAGACATCTTGGTGATCACCCAAGGCCCCGGGTCATTTACCCTCTTCTTCTTTGGCGATCCGGCGATAAAGGAAATAACACATGGGTTGTTCTCTTAATAGTCGACCAAGTAAAGTGCTGCTAAGCTTTAAAAGCTACCGACTGAAATGGCCTTAATTAAGAGAGCCGTTCAATAAAGTCATCATGCATTTGGCCGCACCTGTAGTTGATGGGGCAGGTCCGCCGCGCAGTAATAATAACAATGTTTATGTGATGGATGACAGTTATTATGAAATGTTATAACAGGTGAGAACTGGAGTTACCAGCTCTCGATGTGGCTTTGGACTTAAGCATTTTTCTAACAGGATCATATTTGGGTATTGTAATTACAAAATCGAAAATTACAGCAGGTTGTGTTTCGAGTGCTTTGCACACGGCAATGATATTGCTAACGGAAGTGTTGCCATTTCCTCGTAATATTCTGTATACCTGACTATAACTAAACCTTGTGCGATCCTGAATATCCTCCAAAGTTATTCCAGTTTTATTTGAAATTGCCCAAAGTTTATCACGAATGATTTTCAAAGACTCTTTATCAATATACTGGTTGGGCATCAGACAAAAAGAAATTAAAAACTTAACTTTTATTATACCAAATTTGGCATATTAAATATCTATGCTGTATATTTGAACATACGCACTTAGTTAAGCTTGAAATTGAGCGTTAGTTTCTGATAGATAATGATGACAGAAATTATGAAACCAAAACGAAAGAAGTATAAGTTTTTTATTGGGATCGATATTTCCAGGAATGAGCTTGATTTTGCCGTTATGGAAAATAAAATATTGCTTTTTCATAAGGAAATTGAAAATAAACGTGACGCGATCACCTCCTTTGTTAAAGAGCTAAAGGAAGTCCCCGGCTTCAAGATGCCTCATGCTTTATTTTGTATGGAGGATACCGGTTTTTATTCCAATCATTTATTGGTTAGCCTGAAAAAAGCCCGCGCGAATATAGTGTTGGAGAATGCCGTGCGGATCAAAAATTCCATGGGCTTGATCCGGGGCAAGTATGACAAGATAGATGCGATCCGCATTGCGCAGTTTGCACAAAAAAATAAAGATGAGGTGCGATTATGGGTTCCGGTACGACCGGTTATGGCTCAACTGAGGATGCTGAGTACTTTGCGGGACAGGTTGTTAAATATAAAAAATATCTTAAAAACAGCCCTTGATGAACAGGAAAGTTTTATGCCGAAAGACCTTCAATTGTTAACGACTAAATGTTGTCAAAGCAGTCTGGAAGCCGTTTTCTTGGACTTGCACAGGATCAATTCGAAGATCGGGTTACTCATGGAAAGTGATGAACATTTACAAATGTTGATCAGATTGATCACATCGGTGCCCGCTGTCGGTAAAGTGACTGCGACACAGATCATCATTTGTACAAATGAATTTCGTGATATCAGTGATCCCAGGAAATTTGCCTGTTACGCTGGGGTTGCGCCATTTAAAAAGGAGTCCGGCAAGATTACGAGGCCCCCTCGGGTCTCTCATTTTGCCAATAAAAAGATGAAAGCCCTTTTACATATGTGCGCGATGGTCTCGCTTCAAAGAGGGGGAGAGCTGAAGCTTTATTTTGACCGGAAGGCGAAGTTTGAAGGAAAAGCAGGTATGTCTGTAATGAATGCGGTACGGAATAAATTGATCTTAAGAGTGTTCGCCTGCGTTAATCAACGCAGGCCATATCAAAAAAACTATCAACCCGCTACGGTCAATAAACAAATAGAAGAGGAACAAAAGGAAGGAGTTCCGGAAATCGTTGCCGTTTAAGCAGATGCCGAGAAGCAAATATAAAGAAACAGCAGGATTACTACAATCTATAGGTCTTTCCTAGTGTGGTGAATAAGTCCCTGCTGTTTGAGAGACAAGATAAAAAAAATGGTTGGAAATGCGCAATAAAAAAAATAACGCGGGCGTTCATAAGCTGGTATATTGATCTACAGAGACTAAGGAGTGGCACAGGACTTATAAAATGACGTCTTCCGTTAGATGCTGTATGAACGATAAAGTGACTTAAAAAAAACAGCAGGATCACTACAATTTGTAGGTCTTTCCTGATTCGATGGCTGAGTCCCTGCTGTTCAATCAGGTAAAGATAAAAAACAGGCAGGAATGATGATCTTAGAGGGCAAATAAACTAGGGAAGAAACAAAGTTAATGACTTACTCTGTGATGTAGTTGTTTGTGCTCTAAGACCATTGAACTTGAGGTCCTTATACATAGAGGAAAGAAACTTAACGGTAAACGAAGACATCGTTGGCCGTTACCTTAAAAGCACCCGTTCGGCTAATTAACCTTTACTAATTGACTGATCCTGGTACCGGATATAGAAGTACAGGCTAACGGAGATTAAGATATATACGATAAGGTTAAAGATCGTGTGATGATCAGATAAATAAACACTGGTGCTACGGTGCCAATAAAGTGATAGTATCACAAAACGGGCCAGGTTAATGAGTTGTATAACTATTAACCCAATACCCAAAAAGTATATCTTGATTTTTAGTACACCAGGGTATGTTAACACAAAGGCCGAGAAGAAGCACATTACGCCAAAGCCCAGGCAGTCATAGCCTACGTATATTATATTATGGCCTATAACCAGCATTTGGTCGGTATTTGTTTTAGTTTGGTAGCCAAGCAGGTTTAAAATAATGGCGCTGCTTTCAATTAATAAATACCTTAACCATGCAATAAAATTAAGATAGGTATCAAAAAAGGCGATATAAACCCCTCCGGGAGAACTTATGCTCAGGTAGCCCAGATAAAAGCCATAAAGCAGGCCAAATAAGCACAAAAATTTGATAACAAATATTACAGCCGGGCTTAACTTTGATTTACCTGCTTTCATCCCCTCGTTGTTTAAGTAGCTCGTATACCTTAATATCTATCATCATCCTAAACCAAAACCCTTGTAAAAAATGAAAAACGAACCCTGTTTTGCCGTCCAAAAAACCAAGCTTTATAAAATACCTGATAAAGAAATATACTATCGGCCGTATAAACAACGGGAACGATTCATACTTTTTTTTCATATAACGCCTTCGTTGCATGGGGTTGCCCCAAAACCTTGGCTTTATTAGCTGCACATCATTTTTACTGTCTCTTTGCTCAAACTGGTATTGTGCCTCAAGTGTAGCCCAATGGTTATGCCTGGTTACAAAGGTGTTAACAGAGTCGGTAATTATATCTAATATATCACTTTTTAATATCTGTGTTTTACCGGTGATGAGAAAATGCTGATCATATAGTTTTTCTTCGCAACTGCCAAACCCGTTTCTAAACATATTGGCATGGTAAGTAGGGTAGTGCCCACCATATTTTATCCATTTATCCATAAATATAGTACGGCGGCTTATCAAAAAGCCGTTTAAATCGGGCGGCGTCTGTTTTGCCAAAATTAAGTTAAGTTCATTGGCAAGTTCCGGGCTAACGCGGTGGTCGGCATCAAGGTTAAGGATCCAGTTACCATTTAGCGTTAAATTTTTTAATGCCCAGTTACGCTGTGCCGCATAATTTTCAAATGGATGGGTATTGATATTAGACGTATATCGGTGGCAGATGGATAGGGTGTTATCAGTTGAACCCGAATCAACAATGTGGATTGTTGCATTAAGGGGCAAAATGCTTTGTAAGCACGCCTCAATGTTTTTTTCCTCGTTAAAAGTTAAAATTATAATGTCTAAACTTTCAATCACTTTAGGGTTAGTTTAATGATCATTGCTCTCTAAAGGTAAAACAGAATTAGTGGTTACTTGCTGATAAAAATGGATGTATCTCTGTACTAATTTATCGGCTGAAAAATGTTGCCGTATTATACCCGGCGCATTTTTCCTGATATATAGTAGTGCCGGGCGGTTATTGCCAATAGCATTAATGGCGTTACTGATTGAGCCGGCCGTAGTTTGGCATATCCAACCCAATTTATTTTCGGCTACGTAATCAGCAAGGCCAACATTTTCGCTTATCAATACAGGGGTGCCAACACTTAAACTTTCAATAACCGCATTGCCAAAGTTTTCATCATACGATGGTAGTATGAACAGGTCTTGTGAACCAAGCAAATCAAATTTGTCATCGTTATAAAACCCGGCCCAAATCACCTTTGCGGCTATCTCCCAATCAGTTAACTGCGCTTTTAAATGATCAATATAGGCCTGATGCCCGTTGCCGGCAATGGTAAGCTTAAACGGCACAGTTATTAGCTTAAGAGATTCAAGCAAAATATCAAGCCCCTTTTTTTCTTCGATACGAGAAAAAAAGATGAGGTTTAGTATATCTGTTGCAGGTTGTGTTGTATTGGGAATAGTTACCGGTAGCTTAACAAAATTTGGTATAGTGGTTACGCTAACCGGCTTTAACAATTGGTGTATCGCATCACTCTCTCTTTGTGATGTAGCGTGTATATGGCATTTTTGCAGCAGCCTTTTACCTAATAAGTTATGTATAAGCCCTTTTTTGCCTATATTTTTATTGGAGAATGAGTAAGGGCTTAATGTACCTCGCGGAGACACTATAACCGGTATATTTTTAACCAAAGCAAGCAAACACGCAAATACTGATACCAGGTTCCACCAGGCATGGATATGTATTACGTCAAATTCTTTTGCCCTGTTACGTACGGCATTTAACAATGCAGGCGAAAGGTGGGTATGATCTTTAGTGATCCGTTTAAAATAAGTTACCGTTACGCCGTCAATAAGCTGGGGGGTATTCGGTCCTACGGGTAGTTCGCTTGGGCCATTAGCGGTGGTGGTAAATACTTCAGTATGTACATTTGCTTTAGTTAACTCTTCGCATAACATAGCTACCGACATGGTTGGCCCACCATAAATGTAAGCAGGTTTATAAGCGGCTATGATGTGGAGTACCCTCAAACCCTTTTTAAAAATTTGGTTGCCAACAATATGCGTTGAAGAATAAGCATAGTTACAAAACTCCAGAATACCGAGTTGATAATAAATTCAAAGCTTATCCCCCGCCATAGTATCTGGAACAAACCACTAAATATTAATGCAGTACCTAGGATATAGCCACCAAAAAGCTGTTCGGCTTTTATGGAGATAAGCTGCGCAATTGCCCCGTATGCAAATAAGGATATAAATACACCCAATAAGCCACCTGATAAATAAGCATCTACAATAAACGCCGGTTTAGCTGAAACTACAGATAACCGGTTGACCACCCCGGCATCGTATACCCGTTCCATAACCAATTCTTCCGTAACCGGTTTTTGCGGCCATAGCACACGCGGCACAATAACGATAAGCGATTGCTGCAATAATTTTGTGCCATAAAAATCAATGTTTTGTGGTGTTGATTGCACAAATGTTGTAAACATATCTATTTCGCTAAGCCGGTATGCAAAAAATGTCCAGTTAGACTCATCAGAGTCATTATTTAAAGCTGCATCCAATGCTATTTGTGAAGATTCGTCAGCGTCAACATCTCCTGCCCAGGCGTTTTGGCGGAAACTGCTTACATATGCCGGTAAAAATATAAAGGCAGCGAAAAGTAAAGGAACAAATATGAGGGTGATAATTCTTTTGTAATTTGGATATAAAAAAACAGCCAGTACCAGTAAGCTGATGATGATGGGCTCTTTAAATCCCGATAGGAACGCCTGGTATAGGTTAAATAAGTAGAGTATACTACAAATAATAGTGTTGATGGATTTTTGTAGGGGGATGGCAAAAGCCAGGGCAAGTGTGCATGCAATAAAGCTCAGGGAACTGAATTGAAAGGCAAATTGTGTTAGCCCGGGAGTTTTAAGAAAAGCTATCGAAACCGGGAAGCCAATAAGTGCTACCTTTAATAATAAGTTGGCAAGAGCGTCCTTCTCAATGTAATATTTTTTCTTTTCAGGATATTTCATAAACAGGAGTATCCCGGTAACAAAGGCCGCGTGGCCCAGGCAATAATAACGCTGGCATTGGGCCGTAAGCATAAGCCTGCTTTGGTCTGGTAAAAAAAACGTGTTTGTTTTCTTGAAATCGCTATAGCCTATTACATCAAAAAAATAAAATATTGAAGTACAGCACATAAAGCCGGCAAAAATTATCTGCATGATAAACAGGGGACGCATAAGCTGCTCGCTAACGTTCCTGTCATCAGGTATAGGTTTTACCCAGCCGGTTAATGTAATATAAAATATGAAGAACGAACCCAGCCAGGCAATAAAATAGGATATGGTAGCATCAGCGCTAAATACCCAAGCTAACAGCCATGGAAGGTATAACGCTAAATATCTTTCGGGCTTATTTGTATTACGCATTGGAGATTAGCATGCAAAACAGATTTATATCGCTTATCTGTGCCGATGGACTAAATAAATGTAATAACCTTTCTTTACCGGGTAAATCCCGGGTATAGATAAAGGCGGGTTTTATACGGTCAGTCCGGTTCATTTAATAGTTTGTTTTCAATTGCTTCGGCAATTGCGGTAAAGTTCCACTTTTGTATAATAATGCCCGAGTTTTTGCCGTACTCCTGTAACACTGTTTTAGAACGGGTCAGCACGGTTAAAGCTTCTGTAAGGCTTTTTTCATCGTTGTTTTTAAAAATGGCCCCGTTATAGTTCTCTTTTACCAGGTCAGCGGCGCAGCCAACTTTATCAGATACTAATATAGCTTTATTACAGGCCATGGCCTCATTAACTGACAGCCCCCAGGTTTCGGATACAGATGGTAAGCAATAAATATCCGCCGCGTGGAAAACTACCGGGATATCCGCTTGGTTTACAAAATCAATAAAGTGAATATTGTCTCTCGCAATACTTAAATCCGCTTGTGATTTCAATACATGCTCATTAATGCCGTTACCAACTAAAAGTAAATGCACGTTTGGCTTATTTAAATTTGCTACAGCAGCAACCAATAACTTTAAATTTTTAACAGGCTCAAATTTGCCTGCGAAAACGATCAAGATGTCTTCGGAAGATAGGTTTAATGACCTCCTGAACCTATCTGTATCAGCTGAGCGGCTGATTTTAAAACGATCGTTATCAATGGCGTGCGATGCAAAGGTTAACTGCGAATCTTGCAGCCCATATTTTTTAAAATAAGCTTTGTTATTGACGCCAACGTAAAACGCATGAGTTATGTGCCTGTATACCCATTTAAGATAGATGCTTTTTACGAGCTCTTTTACAAAAGTAGTATAATTTAAAAGCGTTGAATCTCCGCGGAAGTAAACAGGTACCTTGTTTTTAAAATAGCGCAGAACCTTTAAATGACTGGTATAATTCCACCCAAAAACCAGTATCGCATCAGGTTGAAATCGCATTATCCGGTTGATCAGTTCGGGGGTGATGATGCCTTTAGGATGGTGAGAACCAGGCGTAGCCGAAGTATTTTCTGCCCACTCATAATCATATCCATCTAAAAGGGGAATATCCCACACGATGTTTTTTGAAAAACCAGGATCGTAATTAGCGGGCTGTTGTCCCAAAGTATAATACACCCTGACCGCTATTAAATCGCGCTGTTGTAGCAATTTAAATATTGGCGCGTAATATTGTATGGGATGTGTAGTAACTATTGCTAACTTTTTCAAGCGGTGTTTAGGTTACTTTGATTAAAAAAGGGTTTTTCTAACAAGTTATAACTTAATAAGGATATCGGGTATAAAATTGCATTTGCTATAACAGTTGTTATTATGGGGGCTACTAACCCGCCTATGTCAGGTAAGAAAGTTTTAAAAGAATATACAGCTACAGGTATAATGGCCACATGCCATAAATAAAAACTATAAGATATTTTACCAAGGTTTTTAAAAAAGATATTGCCTAAAATCTTCCCTAACCATCCATCCGAAGTTAGAGTAAGATACAATATAGCCGCCAGCCCGCCACCCATAACCGTAAAGCCGATAAGTTTTAACAAATTATAATGATATGGGAGTAAACTAAGTACAGGTTTTGACAAGAGCGTTCTGCCTGTAAAAACAACAACCAATGATACGATAAGCCAGAGTACCTGGTTTTTTAAACGGGGCAGATCGCTTAGCATTAGTTTGGCTACAATTACGCCCCAACCAAATTCAACACCGCGAAACATGATCTGATCTGTTATTAGGTCTGCGTTGTTTTTAAGAATAAATACAGAGATAACAGCTGCTAAAAACAGCGTGCAAAATATAATGGAAACGATATTCCTGAACCCTATTTTATGCTGATATATTAAAATAAATGGTACTAGCAGGTAAAATTGCCACTCAACCCCTAAGGTCCAAAAATGTGCTGCAACGTTGTATTTTGGGAGTAGAGAGTTAAAAAAAAACGTGCTCGTAAACAATTTGCCAAAAACAAACTTGTAATTATTATCAAGGATAAGATACGCTATAGTTGCTACGTAAAATGCAGGTGATAAGCGGATCCATCTTTTTTTGATGAAACGGGCATAGTCGAGATAAGAAAAATCTGTTTTATACGCATAAAAGTAATACATGCAAAAACCGCTGATAACAAAAAATAAGTCGACACCGTTACCACCTATGGCTAAAAAGTTGGTGATATCAATCCCTGCGATATAAAAGCGTGGGTTTCCAAAAGTGGTCCAGGTGTGGATCCATAAAACGCCCTGCGCTGCTAAAAACCTCAATCCATCAATTGAACGTATTCTTGTCTTCACTATTTTGTATTACTTGATTAAACATTGCCACCTGTTGCAGAGCTAAACACCGTGCGCTGTAATTGTCAAATTCGTTGGTTAACTGTATGTTCTGAAAATCGCCATCAGCCCAGCCGGTAAGTAATGCATAAAGCTTATTATCTGTAGCACCATCTTCGCCCGAAATGCTTAAAACTGTGACATAAAGGGTGCATTGGTTTAATATAGAAACCACACTGCTTTGGCTGTTAAATATGGCCAGCAACGGTTTTTGGGTTAATAGATAGGGGTATATTTTTGATGCTGTATAATTCGGATCATCCGAACCGGGGATAAATAAGGCATCGGCTTGTTGCAAGGTGAGCAAGGTATGGTAATAACTTATCCTATCGGTAATTTCAATAACACTATTTTGCACACCATATTCTTGGGCTATAGGCAGTACGCTTGGTATGCCCTGCCCGGTGGGCGCATAGCTGGTGCCAATAAAGTAAAAGCGAAGTTTATTGAATAAGCCGGGGTTGGTATCCAGTGCTCTTTTTAGCGTTTTAAATAAAACAGCAAGCGCCTTATACATATCTGCCCCGCCACGCCCAATGTAAACTATATTTTTAAATGCCGGATTTAACAGAGGTGGGAAGCTTTCACGGTTATCGGCTGCAATTTTCAGATCGGGCGAGTAAGCACCAAAAGTAATGGTTGCGTGGGGAATGTTTTTTATGTGTGGATATCTGTTCTTTAAAATTGTTATATAATTTTCTGATACACTTATTAAACCATCAACGCTTTTCATGGCAATTGGCTCCAGGTATTTATTTAAACGGTAGGAGAACCAGTATTTAGGTGGCTGCTGTTGCTTTGGTTTATCCTTGTAATAGTTGGAATGCCAGGGGTCCTGCATATCTATAATGTAAGGTACCCCAAAACGCTTTTTCCAATAAGCGCCCAATATGCAAAGCGGGAACTGCGTGGTTGAAAAATATATCAGGTCGAATTTTTGTGTTTTTAGTAATAGGTTTACCCTTTTACGATAATACCACATGGAGCGTAAGGCCAGGCTACCCAAACCAAATTTCGAGGTCCAGCTTTTGTTCAGTGCCTTTACTTTATGTATTTTAATATCAGAAGGGATACTTTGCAGTAGTAGCCTATCCCGTACTATTTCAGAGTATGCTTCGTCAACCACTACTACTTCAGCATCCCAGCCAAATTCTTTGAAATAGGGCAAACTCATACGCACGCGCTGCATATCTGCTGCGTTTTGAGGAGGGAAATGTGGCGAAATGATAAGGACTTTAATGACTATGGTTTTGTGGTACAAACATGCTCAATAAACGTACGCAATTTATCGGCATAGTGTTTAAGGTCAAAATTGCTGCTATTAGCTTCAACAGAGGTTTTTAATTCAGTAAGGTATCTGGGTGAACTTAGTGCCTTTATTATAGCATTTACAAATGATGCCGGTGTGTTATCTTCGGTAATAATAGCGTGATGGCTCAATTCATAACCCCGTGTGCCGGCAGGCGTAGTAATAACCGGTATTCCCCAGTTAATAGCCTGGGCTAGTTTGGTTGATGAACCCCTGGCATACCAAAATACCGGATTTAAAAACACGGTCCAGGTTTTCGCCTCATTCATTAACTCTTCGTTACTAAGCCGGCCTTTATATTTTATAAAAGAATATTCTTTTTCAAGATCATGACCTATACTTTCTGGGCCGCCTACTACCACAAATTCGGTAGAAACTTTGCTTTTTTTAAGTTCGGCTGCTAAAAGCTTTATACCGGTAATGTTTGGTAAATGGTTTAATGTACCAACAAAACCTATCCGTTTATTATTTTGCTGCCAATTAATAAAAGTTGGGCTTAATATGCGTGGTAGGTATAATATTTGTTTAGCACCTATCCAATTATTAATATGTATCTCGGGCTTGCTTATAACTATCACCCCATCTAAATTATTGAACAGGTGTTTCTCGTATACAAGCAGTTTACCCAACCGCCAAGTACTTATAAATGATATTTTGTGTGTTTTTGTAATATCATGCAGGTAATCGCCACTTTCGTTACCATGCGAAAGGCATATAAATTTCACATCTGCCGGAAGGTTTTTCTTTAAATCACTAACCCAATGCGCCAGGTTGAGTTGATTAAATAGCACCAGTTTAATTTTATCGATTTTAACGCGCTCAACAATATCTTTTATATACAAATTAATATCATATATGCTGTAAGGCCCAATGCCAAGCCTTATTTTTATTCTATTGATGATTGTAACCGCAGGCCTTACCTTAAAAAGATCAACCGGGTAGCCAGCGTTTTCAAAATAAGTAATAAATTCGTTGGTGCATAACTGTACACCACCCGGTATGACATAGTCGGTGTTTGATCTATCCGTAATAAATAACACATTTGGTGAATTGCTTTGCATCGGCACTATTACTTTATTGACCTGTTAATGACAAGTACTCTTGAGCTGTTTTTTTTATATTAAACCTTTGCATTGCCTGCTGTCTGCAGGCTTGTCTTGATATAATCCCTAGGTTGTTTACTGCGTATATCATTTGCCTTACATCGGTAGTGATAAAACCTGTTATACCCTCGTTAACCACTTCTGGCACAGAACCCCTGTTAAACGCAATTACCGGTGTGCCGCAGGCCATAGCTTCAATCATAACAATACCGAATGGCTCGTCCCATTCAATAGGGAATAGTAATGCCTTTGCTTTGCCCAAGTATTCGTTTTTGTTAACATCATCAAGAGCGCCAACATAAACTATTTGTTTACCATCAAACAGCGGCTCCAACTCATTTTTAAAATACTGATAATTATCGTCGGTGTCAGGGATATTTCCTGCTATAATAAGCTGACTATTAGTGGCTTTTGCAACAGCTATGGCTGTGTGTGCACCCTTAATGCGATCAAGCCGGCCTAAAAATATCAGAGGATCGCTATTTTTTATAGCGTTATTTAAATGATAAAGATCAAAATCGATGCAATTGTAAACGGTATGCCATTTACCAGCCACATTACCGGTAGATACACAATAGTTACTACAGGCTGTAAATAATAAGTTACGGTTGGGTAAACGGTTTATGATTTTTATGCCACGCGCGGTTACTGGCCTTTGATAGCTCATTATTTTATACGCCTTTTGGTTTATAACAGGTAGCAGGTAAATAAGCCTGCCAAAATTATGTATAAGATCGAAATTTTTTCTGTTTTTACGCAGGTAGCTCCACACAAATAGTATGTTGTTATAAGCAGCAATTTTGGAATGTTTGGTTGTATTACTACCAAAGCTTATAGTTTTGCCACTACAATACGAGCCGGGGCCAGCCAATAAAGTTACCTGGTGGCCAAGTGCATGGTATTCTTCGGCCAAAAGATAAATTACCCGTTCAATACCTCCGTAATATACGGGAGGAACAGCTATACCCGGATCCATGATTAGCAAAATTTTCACGGATAAATGTTCTTAATTAGTTTTTTAATTTTTTTGGTGGCTTTCCATCCTATGAATGTAGACATGCATTTAGTTAACCCACCTGCGATAAATGGAACATCAGATCCACCATACTCTTTAATTTTATCTTCACTTTTCTTTATTAAATCTAAGTGGTCCGGATAAAAATCATATATAAAGTATTGGAAAGAATTTGCTGCTATTTTTTTTATGCGCTCACTATTTTCAAATTCTATTAAATGATTAGTGCCTAAAAGAGTAGAATTAAATGCCGATTGTGCGCCCTTTCTTGATTTGAGGCCGGATAATGAATTATGGATACCACTTCTGTAGTACAAAACAGCACCAGGCGTATATCTGATTTCGTTAGTATGGAGTAAAACCCGTATGAAAAATTCGAAGTCATTTATTAAGGATAAATCTTCGTTCCATAAGCCTGATACATTTAAAATTTTTCGAGGGATAAGAAACATTGCACACTGCAACATTGGTTGTTTGTTCGTCATTTCGGCCGCAAGCCATTCAATAGGCTCACAAGTTTTTGTTGGGATATTTTGTATTTTAAAACTCTGCAAATCGTTATTGTAAAACCTTCCCCAGGGCGCTGAGGCAATTACATTATCCTGATTGTTTATCGTCTTAACCTGGTTTTCTAAAAAATTGCTGGAGAGTAAGTCATCTGCATCCATAAATTTAATTAACCTGCCATTTGAAAACGTATATGCGGCATTTGCAGCTGCACATTGGCCTTTATTGCTTTGATGATAAACTTTTATTCTGGGGTCTTTTATTTGATCAAGCTGGTTTGCCGTATCATCTGTTGATCCATCGTTCACTACAATTAATTCCCAATTTTTATAGGACTGGTTTATAATAGAATTGACGGCCTCTCCTATAAACAGTTCTGCATTATAAGCTGGCATACATATTGAAACCAGAGGATCAGCCATTTCTTAAATGTGGTTTTAACAACCGTATTAACTTTTCTCTGAGCCAAACACCCAAATAAGGATTTATCCGGGTAAACGCTTTGAAGCCAGTACTACCTTTCGGACTATAATTATATCTTAGGTGATTACTTATCATTACCACTTTTTTAACATATCTCCAATATTGGAGGCGGCGGGGTTAATCTATCGCTCGCCATGCAGTTTTATAGTACCATTCTTTTGCAGTAGCTACGTAATGATGTAATGCCGCCGTTGGATGTTTTGCCTCAGTTTCATCGGGCATTACGATATAGCGGTTCTTATTAGCTATGATGGGGTTTTTGGAAGATATCATTGCAGAAAGTGCCTGCTCTAATAAATAATTTTCCCCTTCCTTTTGTTCCAAAGTTTTTATCCAGCTTTCTATTTCAGTCCAATTAATATCGTCGCTTTTTATACCGGCTGCGCCAACATTTATATTGGGATAGATGGGGTGCCCCGTAAGTTCTTCCATTAATGGCAATGAATAATGATAGGAGCTAACTGCATCATGTAAAAAAAAAGGCTTGTATGGGTTTTGCAACCAGTTGATCACTTCTTTTGGGTCGCTAAAAAAAAGCATGTCCGAGTCTAAAACCAATTTCCATCCCTTACTGCCTGCATGTATATCTGTTAATTTTCGAATATGAGGATAGGTTTTTCTTTTCCGATTTAGCAGAGGGAATTTATCTGCTGGCAAGCATATCCTTATATGCTCTTCAATTTCAGCATTTGTTTTTACTGCACATCCTGGGAATTGTTTTTTTGCTTTTTTTATGAACTTTTTGCTAAAACTGCCATCGTCAATAAATACAGGTCTTAGTGGTGTATCGCTTGCTTTAATTAATGAGTATGCACAATAAGCAGTTAAAGGCCAGTACTTTTTACCTGTTAAAAAAAAAACCTCAAACACGTTATCTGCAATATGCGGCACACAAAGTTTGGCAGATGCTTTGTACATAGCCAACTTGCCACGCTCAATTTTTATTATGTTAACTATACCACCAAATTTTTTGATGTAGTTTAAAAATGATAGTGGCTTATAAAAAGTGTAATACACAAGTTTGCCTAATACCGACATTGTTGCTTTATTAAAACTTAAACATGCTTGCGTGATAACTTTTACCACATGCTATTGCCGATAATTCAATATAAATATACATGAGTTTAGCTTGGTAAACCATTATAATAAGGCAAAATATACACGTTACTGATGATTGTGGTTATTAATTTTGGCAAGTGATTCATAGCTTCCGCAAGCTCCTTTCCATTTGATGTAGTTTACAGGCGAGCCCCATGCGCGGTAAGCAAACCAAGCTTTGACCTTCCGGAAAGGGACGGTCCATGCCGAAATAGAATTCAAGGTACAAATGTTATATTTTGAAAGAAGCCTGATCCAGGATTTAGAAGATGCCCTGTTAAGACTGGAAAGGTATTTTTTGGTAAGCCTTGATGTAGGAATTATATGCTGAAGTATAAGTGCAGGGTAGTAAGTTACGGAATACCCTTGTTGCAAAATGTTAATCACTATCTCATTGTCGCCCCCGGAACTTAGTTCATCCCCTTTTCTATCTACGATAAGGTCATCGGCAATATCTCTAAGCTGTATGTAAGCCTGCAATAATGCTTTCCTTATTGCCATACCTGCACCTACAGGTGCAATTTGGGGGTATCCATTTAAAAGATGAGTGGCAGATGTTAGTTGTTGGTTACCAAGATCGCGTATAGCAAGCATTGGCCAAAATTGCCTAGTCCAATGTGGTGGCTGATAGCCTTGAAACAAAGCGTTTATTTTACCGCCAACTGCCCCTGATGTTTTGTGGGTTTTAAAATGCTCATCAACTTTATCCAGATAATTGGATGCTAAAATATTGTCATCGTCAACCATGATTATAATATCGCCTTTAGCGTGTTTAAAGCCGCATAAACGTGCGAAAGTTAAGCCAGATTCGCTTTCGTCAATAATATAGCCGTTTTTGTGCCACGATATATCCAAACGGTTAACAACATCATTGGTAGAATTATTGTTAATAATAATGAGTTCCCAGTTGTTTTGGTTAAAGGTTTGATGTTTTAAAGAATTTAACACTTCGTTAATAACGGCAATTGTAGGATTGTAAGTGGGTATTATAACGCTGATATTCATGTAATTACTTAATGTATCCCACAAGCAACGGCATTGATGCCCACGGTATAATGATTGGTATATTGGTGGCCAACTAAAATATATAAGAGTATGGCCAATTCATACCTCCCTGGTGGTAGCATACAAGTTTGTTTAAGGCTTTGTTCATTCTATACCCTATATCTAATAACACGTGCAGGGTTACCTACACTTATACTATTGGGCGGCAAGTTTTTTGTAACAACAGCTCCCGCACCAACCACGCAGCCATCACCTATAGTTACCCCACCCAATATTTTACAACCGGCGCCAATCCAAACATCTGCGCCAATGCTAACAGGAAGCAAAATATCCGGCTGCGAGCGAATAAGTTTATCTTTATTAGGTATTGTATGGTTTGATGATATAATACAGGTGTGCATAGCAATTAGTGTGTTACAACCAATGGTGACTCCGCCGTGCCCGTAAATAATTACGTATTCACCTAAAAAAACATTTTCAGATAAATAAACGGAACCACAGTAACCATTTACCACCACACCTTTGGATAGTTCGCAAGAACCTGAAATAGTTATTGTGCCTTTTTTGAGGTCGGAACAACCCGGAGTTAAGCTAACAGCCTTATGCAATTTTACGTTATGGTGTATAAAAACTCCTTTTGACCTTAATTGAAAAATTCTGTTAAAGATATTCATTCTTTAATTTCTGATTATTTAAAAATTTGGGAGGGATACTTTAACAGGGGTTATTTATAGACCATTTTTGCAAAACATGTATTAATGGTGTTTGAAATAAACTTCTCCCAGATTTGTAGAAATCGGTCTCTTCAATATTTATCTTAAGTGCTGATTCTATGTGGTCCACCCATTCGTTGCCCACTAATATGGCAATGTTAACATTATAAACGCCGGCTGCGAGCATAAAAACATCTGCTAATTCAACGGTTACAGCCCCTTCATTTGGTAATAACGACGGAAAATCATTAACAACGCCCGAATCTAAAAATAATACACCAGTATCATATATGTTGTAAATCCCAATGTATATTTTCCCATTAAATTGCGAATTGAATTTGCTTTTGTACTTAATATTAAAAGTTAATTTTTCTTTTATTTCATAATCAAACTCAGTTATTAAAACCTCTCCGTTTCCTTTTCTATCGGTTCTGTCCTTAATTTTAATCGTATTAATGTCTGTCTCTTATACACATCT
>NZ_LGEK01000211.1 GCF_001636615.1 Mucilaginibacter sp. L294
AGATGTGTATAAGAGACAGAATGTATTTATTAACTGTTGAATAATAGATTGGTTTGAATAGATCAGAAATGTAAGCGCCTCCTGTTGCGTAGGTAGTATTATGAATGTCAGTTTGAGCTTATCGAAGACCTATAAAAGCGGCTAATGGTTCGACAGGCTCACCACATGACATCTTAATCGTATAAATCCGCTTAATCCCGGTCTACGCGTCTACCGCATCATAAACCACAACCTTTTCCCAAAGGTGACTATGGTTTTTGATGAACTCCTGGTGAATGGGGTGGTTTTGGTAAGTAGCCTGCCCTTCCAGATCGGCAAAAAACATCACCTCAGATACGCCCCAGCTGTTATCAACTACATCGCGTTTTTCGGTGCTGGCTACAACGCCTACATGCAGCTCTTTTATAGTTTCTATTTTGCCCAGCGATTTTACGCCCGCTACCAGCTTATCGCGGTCTTCTTTGGAATTGGGGTTTTTTAACCAGAAAAGCGCGTGGTGTACAATAGGATATCTGTTTGTCATGGTTTTAATTGTTATGATTGATGGCATTGCTGATGCAACAACAGTGCTTGCGGCAACAGTAGCTGCAGTTGCTATAAATTTGCGTCGGTTAGTTGTACTCATGGGTGGTTTTATGTTTTATACGCTAATTTTATAATCCTAAAAATAATTAAAAGAATAACTACTGCACCACTTATGATCTGTCTCTTATACACATCT
>NZ_LGEK01000210.1 GCF_001636615.1 Mucilaginibacter sp. L294
GAGCGCCAGCGCGCTAGCGAGGCCGGAAGCCATGCGCTCATATTGGTGGGTGCGTCGCGCGCGCAACTCGATATCGACCTGGGGGCCCTTGCCGATGCGACCGGAAAGCAGCCGGTGCAACTTGCCATCGATGGCAGCTCGTATGTATCCGTACTTGCGGATCTCGCAGCCGACGATCGGGTGTCCGGTACGGTCATCGTGGACTACCAGGGAGGGGTGCCCAATCCCGACTTTCAGGATGCATCGATGCGCTACGTCGAGTATTGGCGGCATCGCGAGCACGCGGACACCACGTACGATTTTCAACGCATGGAGGCCGCACTGGCAGCCTGGCGCCAGGCTGCCAGTGCGGCCTCCATGCGTTGAAAATCGTACGTGGTGTCCGCGTGCTCGCGATGCCGCCAATACTCGACGTAGCGCATCGATGCATCCTGAAAGTCGGGATTGGGCACCCCTCCCTGGTAGTCCACGATGACCGTACCGGACACCCGATCGTCGGCTGCGAGATCCGCAAGTACGGATACATACGAGCTGCCATCGATGGCAAGTTGCACCGGCTGCTTTCCGGTCGCATCGGCAAGGGCCCCCAGGTCGATATCGAGTTGCGCGCGCGACGCACCCACCAATATGAGCGCATGGCTTCCGGCCTCGCTAGCGCGCTGGCGCTC
>NZ_LGEK01000212.1 GCF_001636615.1 Mucilaginibacter sp. L294
TCGGCAGGTTCGTCGCCCAGATGTGGCGGCGGTCCCTGCAGTTGCGAGTGGTCGTGTCGACCCTCGTGTTGTCGTTTGTGGTCGTGTTGATCCTCGCGTTTGTGCTCACCAGTCAGATCACCGACCGTCTGCTCGACCTCAAGCTCCAGGCCGCGACCGAGCACCTCGAGCGCACCCGACTCGCCGTCGAACGTGATCTGACGGGAGCCGACGCGGATGCATCGCTGCAAAACCGTCTGCGCCAGACCCGGTCGATCCTGACTGACACGGGCATCGATTCGGGTGAGACCTCGGGTTCTGTCGGTACGTTCGACACGGTGTTGCTGGTGCCGAGTTCTGGCCCGACCGGACCCACCGGTGTCGGCTCGATCGGCGAGATCCCCGAGAACCTGCGTTCGATGGTTCAAGGCGGCCAGATCGCGTATCGGTATTCGTCGGTCACCGGATCGAATGGTCAGCAGATTCCGGCGCTGATCATCGGCACCCCGACCAACACCGACATCCCCGGTCTCGAGCTGTATCTGGTCTTTCCACTGACGAATGAGGAGAGCACCGTCTCCCTGGTCCGCGGCACGATCTTCACCGGTTTCCTGGTGTTGCTCGGTCTGCTGGCCGCGATCGCCATCCTGGTGTCCCGTCAGGTGC
>NZ_LGEK01000213.1 GCF_001636615.1 Mucilaginibacter sp. L294
TTAAATCAGTTTTAATTAAAATTTATACGTTAAACCAGCGCCAAAAATTTGTTTAACCTGTAAAGCAATTTTTGTGCTGCCATCTTCATTTGGTATCCTGGTTTTACCATCGTAAATAAGCTGTAAACCTGCATTAACGGTCACAAACTTGTTTACTTTCATGAAAAGGTTAGCGGTATAATCAGTATAAATATCACCGGGTTTATGCAGATAATCTGAGTACAGTTTTAAAATATTTTCGAGGCTTATGTTTTGCACTATATTAATCTTGTAATAAGCATCTAACGAGGCGCCAAACTGAAACAGGCTTTTGTTTCCCGGCGTAACGCCAAATGCACCCTGCGCCGAAAGAATATCATCATTCACCATAATGATACGCGCGGCAGCCGGAGAAATATTGACCCGGAAATTATCAGAGCGTTTATAAGCAAAACCGGGCCCGAAAGTAAGATAAGCCGGAGCAAAAATATTGGATATGATGGTTTTAGGTTGGGTAGTATAATTATACCCCTTTGTAAACCTGTCTCTTATACACATCTCCGAG
>NZ_LGEK01000209.1 GCF_001636615.1 Mucilaginibacter sp. L294
CGGGCCCGTTTGCTGCACCAATGACCGGCTTCGACCGGGGATAACGCACGAAACCGGCGAATCCACCATCCGCGCCACCGAGCTGATTCGACCGCCCGGCCTGCATTTCGCGGAGGTCGGCACCT
The DNA here is from genome assembly GCF_001636615.1 of Mucilaginibacter sp. L294. Lineage (GTDB taxonomy): Bacteria > Bacteroidota > Bacteroidia > Sphingobacteriales > Sphingobacteriaceae > Mucilaginibacter. The sequence continues at coordinate 126 of NZ_LGEK01000209.1, forward strand.
GCACTGAACGCGTGCTCCCCCGCTCCGGTTATGATGCCGACTCGCAGGGCCGGATCGCTCTCTAGATTTTCGATCCCTGCACGTAACTGATCCCGAACGGCGGCGTTGACAGCGTTGCGCTGGTCCGGGCGGTTGATGGTCATGATCTGTACGGGGCCGTCAACTTCGATGAGTACGGCGGGCTCAACAGTCATCGGTTCAGAAGTCTCCATTCGGTGTTCAGGGGCCGGGGCGGGACGCCAATCAATGGGTTCCCAAAGTCTTTCCCGCGAGCAGTACGGGTACGCCCGTACAAAAAACAGACGCCGCGATGTCCGACGGTTCGGCATCGAGTAATCGGTCGAGAAGCATTCCCCGCCGCAAATGCCGGTGAAACTCGTGTTCCCACGTGTAGCCGATCGCGCCGAGAACCTGCTGCAACGAACGAGTGGTTTCGGCGAATGCGTGCGACGCACCGTGTCCGGCGATCAGCGTTGCGACCTGGCC
>NZ_LGEK01000214.1 GCF_001636615.1 Mucilaginibacter sp. L294
TTTCGAAGGCTTCATCGACGACATCATCCCGCAGGCCATCGGCCGCGTACTCGCAGACTTCGACGGCACCGCCGGAGTCGTCGACCTCGTCGCCTGGAGTCTGGGTGGCACCGTCGCACTCCCCCCGCTCGCAGCCGACCCCGGCCTGCCGGTCCGATCGATCACCGCGATCGGCACGCCGCTGAACTACGGCCTGGTGCCTCCGTATCCGCTGGTCCGGCAACTGACCGCCAAGACCGGCCCACGGCCCGTCACCGCGACGCTGACGGCCCTGCGCGGGATTCCTGCACCTCTGGTGCAGATCGCGTACCGCGGCACCGCATGGCAGCGTGAGCTCAAGAAGCCCTGGTTCATCATGAACAACCTGGGCGACACCGACACCCTCGCCCGGATGGAGGTCGTGAACCGATTCCAGCGCCGGTTCCCGGGATACCCGGGACGGTTGTCGGAGCAGATGTGGGAACAGTTCATCTACCACGACGAGTTGGCGGGCGGGGTGGTGAACTTCGGCGATCGCCGGATCGACCTGACCACCATCGAGGTGCCGGTGCAGCTGTTCGGCAGCCACCGGGACGTCATCGTGCCCTGGGCAGCCGCACGCCATGGCGTC
>NZ_LGEK01000215.1 GCF_001636615.1 Mucilaginibacter sp. L294
AGATGTGTATAAGAGACAGGGATTACGGTGCTTTTTTATTTATAAATTAATTGGTTAATACGCCTGCCTTTCTTTCAATAAACTGATATCCTTTGGTGCAATATCCGCTATGGCGTATTGTTGCACATCGGTTATGGTCATTTCATCAAGTGCATTTACCAGGTTTTCATATATCGAAGTTTCTGCGGGTTTTATAACTACTATCATACTTTTACCTGTGGTTTGTTGTACATATCTGCGGGTATCAAGTATAGCTTTACGTAAGCCGCTGCCACTATAATTGGTAAGTGTAGCGGCTATAAGGGGGTTTTCTGCCGTGCCTAAATAATACATAGCCTTATTGTTTTTACCCAGGCAGATAGTCATGGTGCGCGATTGCGGTACCGGTTCACTATCGCCAACCGGCATGGCTACATCCATTGTTTTGGGTTTGGTAAGCGTAGTGGTCATGATAAAAAACGTAATGAGCAGGAAAGCCAGATCTACCATTGCGGTAAGGTCTACGCGTAAGGGGGTTCTTTTTGAACGGATTTTGTTTCCTGATTTTTCCGGGGTTGAATTTAATTCGGCCATGATAGTACAGTTTAAGGTCTGTCTCTTATACACATCT
>NZ_LGEK01000216.1 GCF_001636615.1 Mucilaginibacter sp. L294
CGATGTAGTCGGGCAAGAACGGCGTCAGCATGTTGTTCAGGTTCGGATTGGTCTCGGCGGCCCTCATCAGGGTGTTCACCATCTCTCCGGTTCCCATGTCGGTGTTGACCGGTCCGGGGTGCACGCTGTTCACCCGGATCGAGTGCTGGCCGAGCTCAGCGGCGAAGGCTCGGGCCAATCCGGTCACCGCGTGTTTGCTGGCGGTTTAATGAACCATGAAGGGCTGCATCTTGACTCCGGCAGCAGAGCTGATCAGTATGATCGAGCCACCGTTGCCACCGTCGATGATCTTCTGGGCGCCCGCCATCACCGTGTTCCAGGTTCCGGTGGCGTTGATGTCCATGACATCGCGGAAGGACTCGGGCGTGATCTCGTTCCAGGCCTCCGGCACGGAGATGCCCGCATTGGCGACGATGATGTCGAGTCGCCCCAGCGCCGCGACACCGTCTTCGACCGCCTTGCCGAGTCCCTCGTAATCGCGGACGTCGGCGACGGAGGCCTCGATGCGCCGCCCGGTCGCTTCGACCAGGCGGACCGTTTCCTTGAGGTCTGCCTCACTTGCGGAGTTGTACGG
>NZ_LGEK01000217.1 GCF_001636615.1 Mucilaginibacter sp. L294
TTGTTTTACACAACTCTTTTTTAAAAATTATCATTTATATTATTTTTGGCTTTATTTCCGTCAAACAGACAGGTTTAAAATAATTACTTTAAATTCGTTTTTTGAGATCCAATTATTAAACGTTCACGTAATTTTTAAAGAACAATAGCATGCTATTATTAGGTATTGATGCAGGTTTTTCTTCAGCAAAAAAACATGTTTGTTGTTCTGAAAATCAGATAGTTATTTCATTTTCGCAATATCCGGTCGGAGGCCTGCCGATAAAAACGCTGCAAACGGGTTGGCCCTATCTGTCGTCCAATCATTGGCGCTGGCAAACGCAGCAAGCCCCAGTGCTTTGCAATAAAAAAGTCAATTACGCTGCTGGAAATATTTTTTCAATTGGCATTACCAAGCCCGTATCCGGGCTTGGTTTTATATATAAAGAGTAAAAAAGTATGCGTGATAACGTTATTTGGGGCACAATCCGGAAGGCTGTTCAACAACCCGCGAAACCGTCAGCAACAAAACAAGAATAACCCGGAAATTTGAATAACCGATATATATAACTACTGTCTCTTATACACATCT
>NZ_LGEK01000218.1 GCF_001636615.1 Mucilaginibacter sp. L294
GACCTGGTCCGCAATGACCTCGGCCGCGTTGCCGTCCCGGGTACGGTCACGGTCACCGAATTGCTGAAGGTTCACCCGGCGCCGGGCGTCTGGCATCTGGTGTCGACGGTGCAGGCCACACTCGGCCAGGCGGTTACCAACGGCGAACTCATCGATGCAACATTTCCTCCCGCCTCGGTCACCGGAACACCCAAAATACGTGCCCGCCAACTAATTTCCGACTGGGAGCAATTTCCGCGCGGCGTGTACTGCGGCGCCATCGGGGTGGCCGCCCCCGACGGCGACCTCGACCTCAACGTCGCGATCCGGACGGTCCAGGTGTCACCGGACGGATCTGCCCATCTCGGGGTCGGCGGCGGCATCACCATCGACTCGGACCCGGCGAGTGAGTGGCAGGAGTGCCTGGACAAAGCCGCAGCGATCATCGGTCTGCGCCCCCGGACCGATCAGATCCACGTCGACGACTGATCCGATCGGGTCTGCGATCCGTCGCTACTCGACCGAGCGTGCGGCCAGCACCGCTTCATAGAGTTCGCGTTTCGACGCGCCGGAG
>NZ_LGEK01000022.1 GCF_001636615.1 Mucilaginibacter sp. L294
AGATGTGTATAAGAGACAGTAAACAGGCAGTTTTAAAAGGACTGCCTGTTTATTTATTAAACCTTTACAAAAACAGATGAGGGTTTTGGCTACCCGTTCTAATACTTCAAGCTTAATTACTATTAAGCAGAATATGGCTTATCACTTCCTGAGAGCCATTAAGCGTTTCTGTATAGATAGATTCGGCAGATAGGATATGGTCTGACCCATCAAGCTCATATTTTGTAACCCCCTTAAAAAATAAACTCTGGATATTTCCATCTGCAATAATTTCTGCATAGGCTGCCCGAATGGCCGGCATCTGATCCTGAAAGAAAACGGTTTCGATAAAAACTGTGTGATCATTTGAGTTGAAATAGTTCTCTATCTCCAAATCAAGTTCGGGTAATATTAACGATTGAACATTTTTCTTAGAAATCAGTTCTTCGGGCTCCAACAAACGATTATAAAAGGCAGGGAATATGAGGTCAAAAATAAGTGATTGCGCCACCGTTTTTATATAGCCAAAGCTTTCTTCAAAATTGGCTTTGCCTTGCTCCAGTAAACTTTTCACATTATCATTTTCTGGCAACAGCAGTAACCTTTCTTTTAAACTATTCCACTTATGCTGTAATTCTTTGATGTTATCAACTCCGGTTATCTCGCCGGTATCTTTTAATATAAATATGACATGATCGGTTACGTGCTGGTAATCGTATAAAAAGTTGATCATGGAGGCCGGAAGCGCATCATGCAGGTCTTTCGGCAATTGTATATTGCTTACTGCCATATCAAAAACAGACCCGCCACCCGAACTTTTACCAATCATTTTAAGATGAAAGTCCTGTGATATCTCGTATTCCTTAAGGCACCTGTCTTCTATAAGATCAATAACGCTAAAGTGGTGTGTTAAAGAATATTTATAAACCTTGCCTAAATTACGATAGTTGTAAACCCCTGAGGTCATATATTTTTGCGATTTGGTCCTGTTCCTAATAACTTCTCGTAGTACCTGTCTTGCGAGGCCTGTGTCCAATAAGTAAACCTGGTTCTCACAAACAAACAAAACACTGTATATATAAATAATGGCAACATAACCCAAAACCAGGTATTATAACTCTGCCCCCTTACTGTTGAACCTTCAGAAAGAACACTTTTCCCGTTTATATTTAATCCGTAAACTTTTACGCTCGAGGATTCCTGCGGCCATAGCACCTGTTGCTGCCCAACCTTTTCATATATAGTAGGCGTTTGTAAATTTTTTTCATCACTTGCTTTTATTTTAAAAGAAGCGATATCTCCAACTTTAAAATCATTACTGCTAAATTGCCAATTTTCAAATACGCTGGCATCTTCAAGCAAAAAATTCTTTCTGTAGCCGTCCAGCTGGATATGATAATACGTGCTTCGCCCACTATATTTACCCACGCCACCGCCTTTACTCCCAACTTTAATATCTATTATTTTACCATGCACAAGGTTTGGTGATAGTTGTTTCCTAATGCTAATGGTTTCATAGTTAAATAATAACAGAATTAACAACACTGCACCCCCGCATTGTAAATACATACGAGGGTATGAAGGGGGGAAAAATAAATTAAATAACATAGCTATTTTTTTAAATAGTTAACTGACAACGCCCCTATTTTTCAAGCGCTACCACGTTAAGGCCTAACTTTTGGATAACTTCGTTTTGCCATTGTTCTGCATGGTCATTTATGGCTTTGTTTGCTTTGTTATTGGCAACGTTATTTACTACACCAATTGCTACGCCAACTCCCCAACTTTTTAAGAATCCCCAGCCTGCTTTCGCCAGGTACCGTGCCTGGCTTTCCCTATATGCCGCGGTATTATTCATCGTATTCGTTCTGGCTTGGTTTTCAGCATTTGTTTTAGCCTGCTCAATTGCCTGTTCCCTCAGTCGGGTAGCATCCTGTTGTGCCTGGGCTTTCCGGACATTCGCGTCTCTCCTGGCAGCTTGCATTGCCTGGCTTCTGGCCTGCTTATCTGCTGCCTTTCCAGATTCGCCTTCCATCTGCGCCATGCGTTTATACATATCCTTGTATTGGCCCCTGGCTACGCGTTCGTCTGCATTGATCTGTGTATTCTGCCTTTGAACTTCGCTGTTATAAGCGCGGTCGCCCGCGGCCTGGCCTGTCGTGTTTTGTCTTGCAGCTTGTGCGGCCTGGTTTGCACTCGATGTACGGGCGGCGTCAGCATCAGAATTTATGGAGGTGAAATTATCATAATCGCCTGCATTTCTTGACACATACTGTCCATCGGCACCCTTTTCCCAAAAAGGGGTTCCGTCACCTAAATAGCCGCCATATTCTTTGGTTTTCCCTGCCACATCACTGGCCGCCGGATCTTCTCCGGTGATCTTTTTAGATACAGGTTGTGTTACATATTTATCAGTTGCAAGGTTTACAGCAAAGTTTGTTGCTGTATAGCCTAATGCGATTTTTAAAGTATAATTCTTAAATATCTGCACCGCACCTTGCCCGCCAATATAAATCAGAAAAGCATCCAGTACGGTACTGGCAAAGTTAACACCGGCCCTTAAACTGGCAACCAGTGGGCTAAAAGTTGGTGTAACTACCCCGCCAATAGGGCAGTCAATAAACGATTTATCTGTTAATGCATTTTTGCCCTGTACAATTACTTTGGGGTGAAAGTTTTTCCATTTTTGTGCGTAGGTAGCAATAGCACAAATACCTATGCCTATGATAAGGCCTATTAAAAAAGCAGCAACAAAACTTAACGCAGCAATAAATACGGCAGCCAATACAGCTAATAAAATAGCGTATTTGCAACTGAAGGGGGTAAAACGGTCATCAGTATTAGCCATTTTAAAACCTTTGTTATTAACCGTTCTGTTGGCCGATATAATTTTCATCCGCCCGGGCAGCACACCATTAGTGCAGCTTGCAAAAGTTTTATCATTTATATAATATTCCTTGCCCATGGTACTTAGTTAATAGATCTTATACTACAAAAGTGGCTTACCTCAAGGTCGTGGTTTACTTTTTCAAGCAAGTTGTATTTAGCTGAGCCTATCATTTGGTCGGCTTCTGATATTTGATATTCGGCAGCATAATCATATATGTACACCTTTATTTCCTGTTCAGCAAAAGGGAAGTTTTTTAACATTTTGGTCATTCTGCCTTTATCCAGTCTTGCCTTGTCGGCGTTTCTGGATATCACAAAATCAATGATATCCTTATCGTCCGGGTTACGGCTCCAACTGGTGCTTTGTACCAGGGGGATAATCATTTTTTCTGCACGCTCATTCATCAAAATATTTGATGGCTGTTCCATTCTAACTAACGCATCCTCTTTTTCTTTTGTTTTGCCCATGGTGTTACGGAAAAAAAAAGTACCGAAAACCGGGTCTTGGTTCAAAAGTTCCTCTAACGGAAAATCCAGGCTATGTTCCAGATCCCCGTCGGCAATAAACTTATCTTTGTAGGCTTCCTCAATAGGCCAATCTTTAGCGTTGCTATATAAATTCTCCTTCAATTTAAGCCAGTTGCCCTTTATCTCTTCTTTATTTAGTACGCTTACAATTTGGCCCTGGTCGCCAATAAGTAACCGCAAATGGTCTTTTATGCCGGCAAGTTTTTCAAGTACAACTATCTGTTCGCCAAGGTATTCCATCCCTTTGTACATTTGCTTTTCAAGTACACGCCAGTCAAAAACAAAGCCCCTGCTGTTTTTTTCGAGTACGCTAACTTCAAACACAAAGTTATTTTCGCACCGGTTCATTACAGACTCATTAACGCTAAAATGATTATAGGTACGCGCCTCGTAACGGTGTGTTTTACCCCTGTCTACCTCAAAATCTACCCCCTTAGTCTCTTCATCAGAAATTAGCCATTTGAACATATATAGATCTTAGAAAGTATTTTATTTGTGCCTTTATCTATTTTTAATTTATATCCACTTCTGTAGAGTGTATAGTAATCTTATTGGGTGTTATCTCTATTTTACTTCCGCCACATATTAACGTGATAGATTTCGCACCATTTAATTCTATGGTACCATCTTTATTAAGTTTTAATTTACTACTCCCTGTTGTAATGCTGCTAAGATCTTTTGACAGGATATCAACAGAACCCGATTTACTATTAACGATGAGGCTGTTTTCTGCCACGCCACCCTCTTTTGCAGGTGCAGGGGATTGAAGCGTAACACTGGTTGCGGCCGAGCCTGCCATGGTACCATTTGGCTCATTTACATGAATCATGTTTGCTAATGAAGTAGCTAATGATAAAGCGTGTACCCCATCATCAAATTTCAAATGGCTCCCTCTTCGCGAATGCATCCCCTTAATATCGCTATTAGTAAAGCCCCCGCTATCAACATTATTACTGTGATATACGCTACCTAAAATAACAGGCCGGGCTATGTTACCTTCCTCAAAGTCAACAATCACCTGGTCGCCCTTCTCTGGTACTACTAAAAACCCACGATTTTTCCCAGTATCTCCACTACCTGCATTGGGGCTCATTACCCGTAGCCATTCGGTTGGGTCGTTGGCGGTACACTGCCATTTAAACTGTACTTTAACACGGCCTTGTTTTTTAGGATCGTCGTTATCAATAACAGTAGCCAGTTGCATATCGGCCATTGGTTTTTGTGCATTCTTAACAAGCAGTTTCTCGCTATCAGCGGATACGCCTTCAAAGGTATTTTGGTAATGCCCTACCCCATCTAACTGGTGATAAACGGCTGTTACTAAAAACTTACCAAAATCCTGTACCTCAAAGCCAATTTGCCCGCGCATGCTTGTACTGATGTTTACAACTTTGCCCAAAGCAACCTTCGGGTTATCGCCGTTACCCATAATACTTAACAATTCGGATACGATGGCCTTATGCTCATCATTTACAAACGTGTCTATATCCTTCTGTGAGTTTACCCTTACATCAAGCGGCTCATTATATTGTTTGCTGTATACCTGGTTAGAGGCTGATATAGCGTGTGAAAGATCGGCCGAGCCGTTACTGGCGCCTGATGGTTTGGAGCTTAACAACTGATCCTGTACCGAGTTGTATGAGAACTTCTGATAGCTAAGCGGGGAAATCTGCATGCCATATTGGATACTGTGCAAATCGCGGCCGTATATCAAAGTTATCTCCTCAAGTTTTGCAGGCTTACCAAAATTCAGTTTAGTACCATCATAGTAAAACCACTCGTGGTATTCGGCCGAAAGGCGGTTGATAAACTCAAAATCGCTTTCGCGATACTGTATCAGGTAATCAATTGGTGCTGTGTATGTTGGTGCAATGTTAAAGCTCAGGTCATTTTGTGGTGCATCGGCAGTTGCCTGCTGCAAAATTGTTTTCAGATCTTTATTCAGATAAGATCCTAAATCGGCACCGCGGTCAATCAATATACTTGGGCTAAACCCACTTATCACAATATCACCCTGAAAACCGTGACTTTGCGCAATCTCTACCCGGGTAATTTTGCCTGTAAACTGGTGTTCGGCATCTTCGCCGGTACCAAATTGCACGGTAAGGTTTTTACCAATAAAATTTTTAGATTTTTCCAGTGTTACCTTATTTGTATTCTCTATCTGGTCGTGGTTAAAACGCAGTTGAAAAGTATGGTGTTCGTTAAAACGTTGTTCCAGCGTAAAAGATGAGAAATGCGCTATCGGCGTACCCTCTATACTAATATCTACTTTTATCTTGCTATCCATAATATTAGGCTTAGTGTTATTTTAATGGCCAGGGCCTGTAGTAGCTTATAACTTTATAAGCACCTTTTACTTTACCAAAAACAAAACCGAAAGAGGTTTCTTTACCGTTATTTTCGGTGTATTGCTTTTCTAATTCGTATAGTGTACTGCCTTTATCTGTAACCTCTTTTAAGGTTAAATAGTAATTTTCGGCAGTGGATTTATCAATTTCTGAAAGTTCGTCCTCTTTGCTTGCTGGTATAAGTTTTACAGCGTCTTTAGTGAAAATATCACCATAATACTGCGGAAACTCGTTCGCGGTTATCAGGCCGTCCTTTGCGTTAACAGGATTGCTTTTCACCTCGTCGTTAGTCCATTGCGGTAAAGTTTGCAGCGGGAAACTAAACATTTGAGTAAGCTGTGCCTTGTTACCGGCCTTAACGGCATCTTTAAATTTCGTAAAAAACAGTCTGAACTGTTGTTCATCCGTTCCTGTACTTTCCGCAATAGGGCTAACAGCAGCAGTATCTTTTGCGTTGATAGCCGTTGTTGCAGAATCTGCCTTTTTGTTACCTGTAGCGTTTCCATTGCACGCGTAAACCACGGGCAGCAGGAGTGCTATAATTATAAGCCTTATGTATGTTAACCGCTTCATTTATTAATTTCTGGGGATGCTTATTAAAGCCCTTTGTTCCATTCGTTTTAAAATAACAGCGGCACCTAATTGGCTGGATACCGCATCAGCATCATAAACACCATCCTTAACATACTTGCCTTTGGTATAATGGTTAGAGTAGCTCCACAAATAAGGCGTGTGGATACCCTTCCGGTTATAGCCAAAGCCATTATAGCCTTCCAGTTTAAGCAGTATAAATGATAAGCTCCAGTTGGTAACCTGATCATACTTCATCAGTTTTATGGCATCAACAGCACTTTCTTCAAAAGTAAATGGCGGTGCATGCCCTACTTTTGGCCTGTTGGCCGGTACGTGCACGGTGTAACCGGTTAATGGGTCACCATTATGCAAATGATGTTTAAAACTAAAGTTACACTCCATGTAATGCACACAGGCTATAAAGTACCAGGGCACTGATGAGCCGGCAAAGAAATTTGTCCCGCCAAAAATATCGCGGTTTAAACCAAAAGGATCATTATTGGGGATGTACTTGCCTGTTAAAATATCATATTTTTGAGGGGTGAACCCAAACGTAGGCTTTGGCAAACTAAATGGTGTTGATGGCGGCGCAGTTAGGTTTTTTACCGCGGCTGTATCTAAAGGTATTGGGTTTGTAACGGTAGAGTCGGCAACTGTGTTGATTGAATCGGCCAGTGAGGGGAACCGGGTATAAAAAGGCGTATATGATGATTGAAATAATGGTTGGTTATTTACCAGCAATGAGCTGATGCCCCCACCTTTTACCAAACTGGAAACACCCTCGTACCTTGCCCTGTTTACAACTATCTTTTCGTCAATTATTTTATCTATAGCAGCTATCTTTTCCTTTTTAATTTCGCAGGTATTAAAAAGCAATATGTATTCCATAGCTGTAGGGGCTACAGACTTAACTTTTTTGCGAATGGTAGGTGAACCGTGCTTAATTATTCTTTTCTTTTTTTTCATTAGGTAGATTAAAAAAGAAGCTGATCTGACTTAAAAAAACGGAGAAGATACTCTTCTATCTTCTCCGTATCTTGGTTTTTATGAGTACTACTTATTCCTATTTCGGCCAGTCGTTCTCGTGCTCGGCGTTGCCAATTTTAAGCTTGCGTGCCGATAATACAAAACTAAGGGTCATAGGTGCGTTACCTACAATGGAGATACCCTCGTTGTATTGGATGATGTAACCATCCTCAAAAGACAGTTCTTTCATTTTAGCGTCTTCTTCAGATTTTTTGAAGGTGATTGTTCCGCTTAATGGTTTGTATTGGTTGTTAACCATCGATTCGATAACGGAAGTATCTTCTGTTGATTCTACTTCAATTTGGATGGTACCGCCATAAACACCTGATGATGGGCGACCTTTCGCATCAACATCCCTGCTTAGCGCGTAACTGCATTGCAGCACGTCAAACTCTTTCGAGCCTATGTTAATTCTTGCTTTAAAAGCCATGTTAGTAAATTTTTTTGTGTAACAATCAGAGGCACCCTTTACCATTACAGCAAAGTGCAAACTCAATTAATTAAAATAAGATGGAATTAGTTGGCGCGTCCCGGCCAGTCGTTAACATGTTCTGCATTACCAAGTTTTAGCTTGCGTGCAGATATGGTAAACTTGTAGGTCATGGGTGTTTCACCAAGAATGTTTAAACCTTCAGAATACTTCACAATGTAACCGTCCTCAAAGGATAGTTCTTTCATTTTAGAATCTTCTTCAGATTTTTTTACCAGTAATGTGCCTGTAACGGGTTTGTACTGATTGTTAACCATTGATTCAATAATTGATGTGTCTTCGGTCGACTCGATCTCTACATCGATAGTACCACCGTAAACACCTGATGACGGGCGTCCTTTTGAATCAACATCTCTGTTTAGGGCATACGAGCAGTTAAGTACATCGTACTCTTTGCCCGAAAAATTTAATCTTGCTTTGAAAGCCATAACGATAAATTTTAAAGGTTATTAATTAATAAAACCGACCATCTGTTTCTATTTATTAACTACAGATGAGATTATATATTGTTTTGGGAATAATAAATTAACCTTTAATTATTTACACCAGCTTAATACCAAAGCTGTAAAGTTTCTTTAACCATTTCTGAGCGTACTGATTTTCAAGGGAATAGATATGGCCAATGGCACTCGTGTGCACCGGTTTAATATTACATTTTTCTAAAACAGATCGCTTTATGGAAAGATAAGTAGCACGTTGTGTTTCCTGCCAGTCGGCCCAGGCTGCTTCATCCAAAATAGATACAATGCGCGCCGAGCGGCCGCGAAAATCGTTACTAAATTTTGGCTGGTTAATTATAAACACCTGGTCGGGCATAAATATGCGGTCAAAAAAGCCTTTTATCTTAAAATTGATAGAGTCTTTAAAAACAGGGCAAAATATTACGATGTGGTTGGCCCAGTTTAATTTAACAATGGCGTCGGCCAGGTCGGGTTCAAGCTCGGTATTGCCGGGTAACTGCCTGTTAGGGTTGAATTTAAGGTCGGCAATTACAATATCCTTTACAGATGCCTGCCCACCATCGGCACCGTGCCTGTAGGCGTTTATAAGCGCCCTGGTGGTTTCGCTTTTATTGATATCCGCATTTATAATTACAACCTGCTTCATTTTTTGCTGCCACAAAAGTAAGCAGTTATAACAATAATGGAAGCAAGTATTAAACTTAAGGTAACATTAAATTAAAATGCCCCGCTTTTGTTAAAGGCGGGGCATTAAACAAATATTATAATAAATATTATTGTTGCTTGTATTCGGTATTCCAGGTTGCGCTTGCATCTTCACCTTTATGCCCATCCAATTTAACCACAAAGCTTTTTGCCGGGAAATACGGGGTGATATTGATGTCTAAATGGATCCTGTCCTTCTGTACTTCATCGCGCTCAAACTTTACGATCTTGAAACGTTCTATCAAACGATCAGGCCCCTGGATGTTATCCAAAAACTTTACGATCTGCGAACGCAGGTCCTGCTCTGTTTTGGAATTCCAGTTTTCAAAAGCACGACGGTTCAAAAAGTCGAACAAAACTTTGGTGATATAATCAAACACACGCACAACCGAGTACGTCTGCAAACCAATGTTGTCGCCATTGAACAGGGTTTTGGCAGAAAATGCCATTACCTTGCCGTATTCGTTTACCATTGGCACCAGGCCGATGCGTTCCAGGTGAGAGATCTCGCTTTTTTTCAGATCGAACCGTACACCATCAACCTCGTTTACCGCACCGTGTTTTTTACCCGCGGTAACCTGCGACATCAGGGTGTAATACATTTTACCTGCTAACGCAGATGAGCCAGGTACGTATAAATCATCTTCTTCGCCTACCTCGGCTACTTTGCCACGGCCAACCATCCAGTTACACGTCATGATGGTGTTGGATTTGAAGGCATCACCACCAGTTAGATTAGCAGATGTAAACAGGTCTATCACATCATCCGGTTGTTCCAGATCTGCAAAATCGGTAACCAGCATCACTTTGTTCTCAAAAGCTATCTTTGACCATTTTTCAACCACTTTGTTTGATCCCAGGTACCCCGGGATAACCATTATAGAGTAGTTTTTGCGCAGGTCTAACCTATCGTAATTTTGCTTAAGCTCGCTTCCAACGTAATCAATAAAGCGCGGGTTATCCAGCTCTTTTAACTGATCTAACGAAGCGTTCATGATCACCACATTCTTTACCTTGTCAGACTCGGTGTTTTTATAAAACAACTGTAACGAACGGTAAGCCTGTTCAAGGTCGCGGGTGCTTTCTAAAGCATCGTGAATATTAGTGTTTAAATTTTCTTCGGCCAGTTGCAGCTTTTCGGTGCTGTTTGTAACCATTTCGCCCACGTTACCGCCTGTTTCCAGGGCTTCTATCCATTGGCTAAGTTTTTGTTTAAGCTCTTCGCGTTCCAGTTTCTTTTCATCATCTGTCAAAAATATCTGTTTACGCGCTTTACGCTCGGGGTTTAAATTTTGTAAGCCATCTATTGTAGTTTCCAACAGGTCGAAGCCGCCAACTCTTGATAATTTATCCAGGCTTTGACTTAGGTTCAAGTCTTTTTCAACGGTTTTTTCTGCAGTTTTAAAACCCTGCGCCGATGATGCTTCGTTACTGGCTTGCTGGTTTGGTGTTGCCATAATGCTTTTTATATTTAACTGGTTAAGGTTATGTATCTTAAATTATTGTTCAAGCTCTTTTACAAAGCTTTTAAGCGCGCTTATAAAAGCAGCCCTTGTTTCTTCGTTATCCAGCGTGGTTTTTAATGTTTTGTTAGTTTTAAGCTGCTTAATAATATTCATGTGCATTTCGCGCTCAATGTTTAGCTTACGCAGATAATTGCTTTGCTGCACAACCTTTTTTACGCCAAAATCGCTCAGGTTCTGAAACTTCAGGTTTTCAGATATAGTTGAGCCATCCTGCTTGGTAAGCGCGATGTTTACGTTTGGTTTGTAATGTTCAAAAACCTCTTCAACGGTTTTTAAGCCTTCTATTTTCTCTGGGCGTAACGGCTCGTTATCAGTTAGCTTTTGAATAAACAATGTTTTATTGGGAGATATCTCACCAAATGCTTCTGAGGTGTCAACTTTCGTCTCGTTTCCTCCTATTTCGTAATTATACATAGGTATGGGATAAGTGTAGATGCTTCAATTTTATACTATAATGTTGTTTTGTAAGAAATTGTTTTATTAAACAAGTTGTTATTTAATCCTTTAACGTTTAATTAATAGTCCAATCCAATTCATCTGTATCATCTTTTTTAGCGATACTGATGGTTTGTCCTTTTTTTAACTCGCCCGAAATTATATATCGGGATATCGGCCGCCTCAACTGGTTGCGTATCACGCCCGATAGCTGCCTTGCACCATACTTTGGTGTAAAGCCATTCATAGCAAGCATGGTTTTAGCATCATCGCTTATAGCAAAGCTAATGCCCATTTTCTCTAATGATTCGATAAGGCTTTTCAGCTGGATCTCGAAAATCCTCACCACGTTATCTTCAGATATTGGTTTAAATGGAACTATTTCTGATAATCGCGCCAAAAACTCGGGCCTAAAGTGTTTACCCATTACTTCCATCAACTGATTTGATGTTGGCAAATGCCCTAGGCTTAACTGCTCGGCAAGCCATTCGCTGCCAATATTTGAGGTGAATAACACCAATGAATTAGAGAAGTCTCCTTCTTTACCCAACCTGTCATGCAGGTGGCCTTCATCCAGTATCTGTAAAAAAATATCAAATACCGATGGATGTGCTTTTTCGATCTCGTCAAATAACAATACCGAATATGGCTGCTGCCTGATCTTGTTTACCAGCAAACCACCTTCTTCGTAACCCACGTAACCCGGAGGGGCACCGTAAAGCAATGCGGCAGAATGCTCTTCCTTAAACTCCGACATATCAAACCTTATCATGGCCTTTTCATCGTTAAACAAAAAATCGGCGATGGATTTGGCAAGCTCTGTTTTACCGGTACCGGTTGGGCCTAACAAAAAGAATGACCCAATAGGCTGCCCCTTTTTATTTAACCCACTGCGCGATTCCAGTATAGCATCGGCAACAGCTTTTAGTGCCTGGTCCTGCCCTACAACGCGTTTCTTTAAAAAGCCTTCCATATTCAAAAGCCTTTCTTTTTCCTGCGCCTGTATCTTACCCATAGGGATACCCGTTTTGTAGGATATTATCGCCGCAATATCCTGCTTATCTACTTCGCTGGTTTTATCTTTTGCGAGGGTTTCCAGCAGCGGAAGGTTGCGGTTAAAATATTCGATATATTCATCGGCTGTTTCAAATGCGCTAACCTGGGTTTCATCTTCTAGCTTGCCTAAAAGCACTGCGCTGGTTTTATTCTGCATCAGGTTGTACAGCCATTTGTAATCGGCTACGTTGCTATCGGTTTCAACCTCTGTGTTTTTAAGCTCCGTAAATTTCTCCTGCAGCTCGGCCAGGGTCATGTCTGATGTATCGTTCATCAGCCTTATGGCGGCCATGGTACGGTCCATCAAATCGAAGGCAGAATCGGGCAGGCGGCGGTCTTTCATGTATCGCTTGGCAAGCCTTACGCAGTCCTTCACCGCATCGTTGTTTATTTTTAAGCCGTGGTGCTCCTCGTAATAAGGCACCAGTTTTTCCAACATTTTTATAGCGGTATCAATATCGGGCTCGTTCACCTGCAATACCTCAAACCGGCGACTAAAAGCCTGCTCAGGTTCAATTATTTTGCGGTACTCATCAATGGTAGTGGCACCAATAACAGTTATCTCTCCGCGGGCAAGTTCTGGTTTAAGCAAATTGCCCACACCACCACCTATCGGGCCTTTATTATCTAACAGAGTGTGAATTTCATCAATAAATAAAATGGCCTTATCAAACTGTTTTATTTCTTTCAGAATGTTTTTCAGGCGGTCTTCTATCTCGCCTTTGTATGATGCGCCCGCAATAAGCGACCCGAGGTCAAGCTCAAAAAGGCTAACGTTTAGCAACGATTGCGGTACCTGGTTATTTACAATATCTAAAGCAAAGCCATCAACCAAAGCCGTTTTACCAACACCGGCATCACCTGTAATAATTACATTTGGCTTGGTGCGGCGGCTCAATATCTCCATGATCATACGCGTTTCCCGGTCGCGGCCAATTATGGGGTCTATCTTTCCCTGGCGGGCAAGGTCGGTACGGTCTATGCAGTATTTTAATAAAGCGCCGGTAGATTTACCCCCGCTGTTACCTTCATTACTGCCAGCAGAAGATGGGGCAATGGCATTTTGCACACCTTCGTCCTGTATGTAAACATCAAGCAGTTCTTTTTCCTTTATTGGGAATGATTTTAGCTGCCCGGCATCAAAACCTACATTAGGTTTAGTTAAGGCGATAAGTACGCAGATAGGCGTAATAGCATCCAATCCAAGTTTTACGCGTACGTTATCCGCTTCCTCAAAAGTTAGCTTAACAGCATCATTACCCAGCATTTCATCGGGCACAGTGATTGATTGCGGGTACTCTTCCATCCTTACATCGGCCCAATCACTGATGTAAGCCGCATCTTTATCGATAGAAGTAAGGAAGTTCCTTAACCCTACTTCCTGGTGCATCAGTCCCTTTAACAAATGCGCCGGGCCAAACTCTTTATGATGGTATTCTTTAGCTAAAGATTGTGCAACCCTTACCCCTGTTTTTACCGAATCGCTTAAACTTATTACACTCATTTGCTTGTGTTGATTAGTTGTTCCAGTTTGCCTGGGTTACGTAGTAATAAATTTGGCCGTTTGATACAAAGTGCTGTTGCAGTAATGCCTGTTGCTTAATAGTGTTTCGGCATTTTATCAGGTAGTTGATGTAAGCCTCAAACTGTGCCTGCGGCATTTTACCATCATCCTTAACATCTTTTACCCTAAATTGGCCAAGGTTTTTATTAGCCGGTACAATCAGGCCTGTAGTTTTGGTGATATAATCACTTATCAGCATATCTCGGATCTCTGATTTAGGGAAGTCTTTAAGCCCCATATAATTACGTACAATGTTGATATAGTTTTTATATAATTGGCTGCGGTAATTACCGGCATCCTGCTGTAAGTTCTCACCAATCATCATCGATAGTATATCCGTCATTTGCTTATACTCAGCATCATTCAATATCACTAAATACTGTAGCTGACTTGGGTTTGCCTTTACTACATCTGCAGGCAAACTGGCTTGTAAAAAATATTTAAAAGCGTTATGCGGCATATCATCGCCCAGGCTATCGGGTACAGGCGCGGTAAATTGCGAGGTTACTACCGGCTGTACAAACCTATGCTCGCGACCGGTTAACCTGAACACACTGTCTAACGAATGTGTTTGAGTTTTGATGTCCAGCTGAGTTTCGGCCATCAGGCGTTTAACCGCAGCACTCATAGCCTGGTTTGTTTTAACTACACCCTTGGGAGGGAAAATAACCGCCCCTTGTATAATACTGTTCTTCGGGTAATCAAGATAAAAAGAAACCGTATCTGAAAGCGCCACGTTAAACTGCTGGGTACTGGTTAACCCTTCGCCTACTACCATTCGTTTCTTTTTATTATCGGCCAAAAGTGTAGCAGATTGCGACACCAGCTTACGCGATTGTATTACAAAATCGTTATAAATGGGGTTATAATCGCTATACAGCTGAATGGCTAACAAGCGTGCATCTGAGGCCGCCATTTGGTACGACAGATCTGTAATATCATCGGCGGTTTCATTACCCGTGCTGCCTATAAGCACAATAAGGTTGGTTTCGTTTTTGTGAGATTTAAACATGTTTAAGGCGTTACGCAAACCATCAAAAACCGGCTGGGTGTTTGATGCCGGCAAACATGCCGATGTGATAGAAGCCTGCCTATCTAAAAACTTCACTATCCGCCTATAGTCGGTATTAAATACTTCATGCTCTACTCCACCTGTTGTACAGTTGGTTGCCCCACGATAAACTACAGCTGCATAGCTTAACTGGTTACCTTTATCGTACATATCAAATGTGTTTTCAAAAGATTGTATAGTATTGGTTAAACCCGAAAAATAGTTCCGCATAGAGCTACCACCATCCACCACAAAAACGATATTGATCTTGTGTGTATTCCTGCGGATGTTGAGGTAATCCTGGTAAGACAGGTGCCCTCCTTTAATGTTAATGATGCTGTTATGCGATTTATCGTAAACATCGGTAGCCACACCTACCTGTAATTTACCTGTTTGGCCGTTAGTGCCCATAACCGGCAGGCTGCGTAGCAAGGGCTGATCCTGATCTATCAGCGGGTCGAACACAAAGGGTGTAGCCACGCCATTGTAGGTTATAGCGTTATTGATAACGTTGGCAACAGAATCATCAGAATCGAAATTACCATTCTGCTTTGCCGAACCTATATATAACCTGTTACCCCAGCTGTGCACCGCATCGGCTGGTAACCAGCCATAAATACCACGGGATGCACTATCGGCAATTAATTGGCCATCTGAACCAACCAGCACCGTTTTACCATCAGCCGATTTTTTGTAGATATACAGCAACTGGTGTAAAGCAACCTTGGTTTTTTTGTGCTCTAACTCGGGCGAGTTATATACATACAGCGAGTCTGATTTATCAAAATAAACGCGCGGCATGGTTAATGGGCCTTTGCCGGATGCTATAGTGATAGATTTTTCGGCATAACCACTTGCCGGATTTACGTAAGCCGATTGCCATAACAGCATTTTATCAAGGCTGATCCACCCGTAGCTTTGGGCTGCTTTTTTATTGGTTAGCTTGCGCCCCTGTACTATGCCGGGTTCGTATTTTATAAGCTTAACATAGCCGTTTTGTACTTTACTTACATAGAAAGGCTGCATAAATGATATTTTCTTCATCACCAATGACCCACCCGGTGCCGTGTAAGTGTAGTTCTCGGCACGGTCAGAGAAAACGATCCATGGCAATGACGATTTTTTACCATCATCATGAATATTGGTACGGCTGTTAGGCTTCTCGAACGCTACAGGAAGCGTTTGTACTTTTTTACTGAACGATACCGGCGATTGCGCACTGGCAGCCAGTGTAGTAAATATGGTTAAGGCGTATAATATGTTTTTCATAATAATAAAGGATAGACTGATTATTTTGAACGTTTAGCTGCTGCGTTTGAGGTTGATGAATGCTGCTTAACAGTTAGCAAACTTGAACATGTAGACTTTGGCTTAAGCGTAACCTGCGCCTCATCAATGCTTACCCCACCACCAAAGGTTAGGCGCATGCAATACGAGTAAAAATCTGTTTGTTTGTTATCGCCATTCGATTCGAGGTTCACTGTAACCTTTTCATCTCCGCAGAAATATTTATTAACCAAATAGTAATAGTGTGTGTTGAAATCGGCACCGTTAGCAATGGATTGCAGGTGCGCCCTGATATCGTCTATCACCTTACGCTCCCCTTCGCCGGGCGCCACAATAGCATTCACGGTAGAATCAGGATTGGTGATACGGATCTTATGGAAAACCGGATGGCTGCCGTTATCGGCATTAAGCCTTACAAAATAGGTGCCCGGGTTATGATAGGTATAAAGTGCGGTAGGCCCTTTTATATCCACACGCCCAGTTTCTCCGAACGACCATTCGTAGATACGGGCATTGCCTTGTGCTTCAAGCCTTACTTCTTCATTAACTATACCCTGTGTTGGGCCGTTAACGGTGAGCAGGGTGTCTTTTAACATCTGTGCAACGGTGTCCTTAACATTTATCGGAAACTGCTGTTGCAGCTTACCATCAACCGTTAGCCTAACGATATAGGCACCCGTCTTTTTAAAACGGTATGCGCCGTTTTGCTTTTCAGAACGGTCGCCGTTACCAAACTCCCATAGCCAGCTTTTGGCATTTTCGGTATTGTCTGAATAAACGAGGTCTTCGTTAATGGCAATTTCGTCTTTTAAAATTTTTGCGTTTACGTTACGCTTATCAAAAAGCGAACTTTTGAACAGGAAAATTAGGCCGGCTAATAGCAGGATGCTTACTACAATATAAAGGAAAATGTAGTTTTGCCTGTTGGTATTAACCGGGCGGCCGCTGTTGTGATCTTCTTGCATTGGTTAAGGTGCTTTGTTTTACGGATAGAGTTTATATTAGTGGCCTGCAGCGCTCATGTTTTGCTGCAATTGCCGGGTAGAAAGTTTACAATCATCTAATAATTTGCTGATACGCCTTATATCGCCATAGTTTCCCCTCAGCTCTCGCTTGTCATAAAAAAGGCCTTCGGGTACTTTAGAAGCATATATAAAGCATTTGTAACGGGTATCATAAGGCCTGCTATTGTAGTAAGAGCGTATAGCCGTTATTGAATTTTTAATGTCGTTCTCTAAAAAAAGTGCCTGTACATCCGGGTTAAATTTCACAATGCGAGAGTACGTAGTATCTACCGAGGGAATTGCCTCTGCAACCATACCTTCAAAGCGGTCTTCTTCGGTTATACGTTTGGCAAACTCTTCTTTAGATATATTGCTGCTATCCTGGTAATTATAAAATATGGCTGTACATAATACCCCTGCGGTAAACAGGAATAATGCCATAAAGAATAAAAATTTCTCACGCTTTTCTTTTATACTAAACTTCATCATAGGTGTTAGCGGCCAAATCGTCCTTTAATTCTGTTAACTGCACTGGTGTTTGTTTTGTTACACGCCGCCAGTTGCGAGCGCAGGCTCTCTATCTGAAAACGGGTAGTGAACAACGAATCTTTAATATTTGCGGCAACGGAGATATTGTCGCTTAGTTTTTTGTAAAGTTCAAAGCTTTTTAAACTGGTAGCATTTTCCTGTAATTTTGCCTGTATCTTAAGGTTTGCCTCCTGTATATCATTAAGCAATAAGCCCTGGTTATTCAGCTCTTCGGAATTCATTTTGGTAAACTGCGATAGCTGTTGCATACGCTGCAAAATAAGATCGAAGTTATTATTGATCTCGTTACGCACAGCCACCATCTTGTCAGACTCCTTCACCCTTTGGTTAAGCAGCACCGCCTCATGGTTGGTGGTAAAAAAGAAAAAGAATACGATGAGGATTGTAAAAGCTACAACGGTAATAAAATACAGGATGAAATTGACGTAGGACCGGCGGAGATCATTGTTGTTAACTGGCTTCATTAATATGTATCAATAAACGGTTTAGTAAATTATATCACCCAGCACCATCCGGTTATTATTGAGGAAAAATAACACCCGGATCAGTTGTTTAATCCATCTCTGAATCAACAACTTTTCAACCTACACGAATATTCATACAACTATTTAAGAAAACTTTTGTTTACAGTTAGTACAAAATAAACTCACAGTTATAAATATTGACTAAAAGCATGGCAAGTCCGCTTTATAAAAAACCTTTCCGCCTTAACCAGATTTTTCAGGGTCAAGACCTTGAAAAGCAAGATGTTGGGGCATCAATTTCACAATATATCGAGCTGATAATTTTCACCAGGTATGGCGAACACCGCTACAAGCCCGATTTCGGCTGCGAGATATGGGACCTTGATTTTGAGCTGATAATCAGCGAAAGCATGTGGGAAGAGAAGTTGAGGCAGTCGCTTTTGCGCTCGATAAAGCAATACGAACAACGAATTTATGATGTGCAGCTTGATGTTCGCATCAAAGAAGTGAACAAGTTTTACCCGCTAAGAAACGTGAGCGAGATAAAGAAAAGGGTTGAAATTGTGGTAAGCGGCAAAATGCAGCAAACCGGCGAAAACTATACATTCTCAACATCGTTATACCTAAGTCCCTTATCAGCCTAAGTAATATATGAGCAACATTTTTTTTAACAGTAAAGAGGATATTCGTACACGCATGCTACGCAATGCCATGGATTATTGGGGTACAACCAATATTAATGATATTGACCCCATGGTTAAGCTTTTAATTGAAGCATTAAGTAGCGAACTTTTTAATGTATCAAACGATGTAAAAAACCTGGAAAACCGGGTGCTCAGCAAAATATCGCGCATACTGGCTTCAGATTATTTAACCTCGGCCTTGCCGGCACATGCCGTGATCAAAGCCCAGCCAATTGAGGCTAAAGAAACCGTTAACGTTAATAATCACTTTATTTATAAAAGGCCCGCTACTAAAGAAAATACAAAGGCAGAAGAGTTGCAGGTGTTTTTTTCGCCGGCAGGCGAACTGGAACTTTTTAACGCCACTATACGCTACACAGCTAATGGCCGTAACATATATGAAAACGATGAGGCCATGCATAAAAACACCGTGCTTACCGCCGCATCAGATCTGAATAACGAGCCTAACACCCTCTGGTTGGGTATAGATTGCGCTCCCACCCTAAATAATTTACAAAACATGGCCTTCTTTTTTGAATGGCCGGAGTATTCTGCCAATAATGATTTTTACAAATTATTATCCGTAGTAAAGTGTTTTAGCGGCAGCACTGAACTGCAAACGCAACCCGGCCTTATTTATAAAGAAGATGTAGAAGCAGGTAACAGACCCGTTTTTTACGAGCAAAATGTAATTAACCTGATAACCCGTGATATTAAGGACTATTATACTAACCGATTTATATCGTTAACAGATAGCGCACTGGTAGATATAAGTAGTAAGAAACAAGCTTTCCCCGAAGAATTTGCAAACCAGTTTAATATAAACGACCTGTCACAACTCAAACCATGTGTTTGGCTAAAATTATCTTTTCCGGCCGCCATATCGCCCGCTGTGATAGATGAGTTGCAGGTATCAGTAAATTGCTTCCCGGCGATAAACAGGCGGCGGCACGAACAAAAATACAGGCTAAGGGAGGTGAATAACATCATCCCGATAAAGGTATCAGCCAACGACCATTTTTTATCAGTAAAAGAATTGTATGACGACCGCAGCGTGTACTACAGCGAGATACCATACACACAAGCCACCCAAAGTTTTGAAGGTAGTTACACCATCCGCAACGGTGGTGCCGAGCGTTTTGATCCGCGCAATGCGCAGCAATTGATAGAGTACCTGTTTGAGTTACTGCGCGATGAAAAAGCCGCCTTTGCAAGCTACGGCAGCGACTTCTTAAATAACATCCTGAAAACGCTTGAACAAAACCTTGCGCTGATAGAAAAGAAATCAAAACTGGCAGAAACCGGCAGCGAATTAAACAATTACCTTATTGTAAAGCCAGGTACAAAGGCAAGCATGCTGTACCTGCAATATTGGACCACCCTTGCGGATAATGCCAACCACATCCGCCGCGGTTCGCCCCTTGTACAATTTGAAAACATAAAAATAAAGGCCGAAAGCCTGCGCCTGATGACCGGCACACTTGGTGGCCGCAACAGTTTGGGCGCAACCGAACGTATACAAGCTTACAAATATGGCCTCACCACAAAGGATAGGATTGTTACACAAGCAGACTTGGTAAGCTATTGCTTTTACGAGCTTGGCAATAAAATAACCAACGTAAAAATTGGCAAAGGTATTATGGTATCTGCAAACCCTAAGGAAGGGTTCAAAAAAACGGTGGATATATTTTTAGAGCCCGCCGCTAATCTGCAACTGGCAACAGATGATTGGGATACCTTGCTAACGCTCCTAAAATCTAAACTTACCAGCCGCAGCGTAATGAATGCTAATTACAGGTTATTTATTGGTGCCAATTAAACGCCAAGGTAGGTTGTAAACCCAAGGCAAGCATTCTCGTCGCCAAAGCCCAGTACCATTTTCTGGTCATCGGGGCCAACAAGGTAATTGGTGTTAACGGTTGTTGATAAGGGAATAAAATAAGATAACAGTACATCAAGCGCCTCTGCCGACTGTGTGCCCGGTAAAAAGGATAGCATTTGCGTGGCGGTTAACGGGCCAATATTGATAATCAATTCTTCTTCCTCCTCGCTAACCAGCCCGGCAATAAAATTTACGCCTAATACGCCTGTGCCAAGTTTGGTTTCTAATTCCTGCACCTCTTTTGATGGCGTTGTGCTGGTGCTTAATTGGTATTGCAGATCAATACCAACCTTAAACATGATGCTAAGTATATCGCTAATAAAGGGCAGGTTGTTACGTTGCTCATGTATAACAGGTAATACGTGCATCAGTATCACCATCTGCTCATTATTGAAACACTTAAACTCTTCCCATTCCTTTAAAAAAATATTAACCAGCTCGTGATAGGTGCTTTTTTTGTCGAGCCTGCTTTCGTACAGCTCAACAATGGTGCGTATGTGATACAGTTCGGCTTCTAAGGGTGCAAAAAAAGCGCGGGCTTGCTTCTCTTCTTCGCGGCGGATGTTAATGTCTTTGATCATCGCCTGCTCGGTGATCATTACGCTTGATGCCGGCGGCTGGTGAAATAACCCCTCGGGCAGCATATCGTAAAGGCCCTCCCTATTAATCCGTATAGCCAGCATCTCGCGATTGCGATAAACAGAAGTGTAGTTTATCACCTCGTTAATTTCTTTAGCGTAGGCGCGCTGCTGGGGGCCTACAGGCAAAATAATAATACCATCGGCACTAACAAGTCCCTGCTCAATAAGCTCGGCGGCAAGTGTTACTGCCTTGTAATCTGTATCAAGTTGGTTTGGTTGTTTTATTATCATTTTTGAATGATTTTCTATCGCTTTATAAAACAATAACCCCAATTAATGGTAATTGATTAGAGAAAGTTCACTTTTATTTTTAGAACTAATTTTTTGATACCGAACCTATAACTTTTATGGACGTAAAATCCTTTTTTATCCGTTACCTCCTATTCCCGGTAATTTTTGTGATCGCTACCGCCATCATGACCATTATCAACAAAAAGAATAAGCTATTAAACAACAAAAAACTTATTGTAATACTTTTACTTACGGGCATTGTATTAGGGTTGCCCGGTTTATTGGGTTTCCTGGATATGCAGTTTATGCCCTGGGGGTACATTATTTGCCAGCTATATTATTTAACAGCCGGGGTTTTATTTGTGTGGATGGCGGGCATCTATTATGAAAAAGAACTGCTTGAACGCCGCGGCTTTTTTTTTATATGCAGCCTTATATCATGCCTTTTAGGCATCTTCCTGTTTAAGCTTGGGTTCGATTGGCTTAATAACCTGCATTACGGTTTATGGGCTTCTACATCCGTATTTGTGTTTTTATTACCGGTATTGTTTTGGTGGGCTTATATTGCTTTCCTGAACATCCCGCTAGAGATTTACAAAGTATGGCAATACCCGGCAGTGCCTGCCGATATCAGCATGGAACACCTTGATTTTAACCGCTTACTGGTGTTAGAGGTTAATCTTTACAAAAATACCGACGATGCCGAACCGCTTAAGGTAAAAGCAAAGGCGCCACGCAATATGAACTTTGGCCTGTGGTTCCAAAAATTTATTGATGATTATAATTTGAAATTCCCCGATAATCCTATTCAATATCAGCACGGAAAAAACCATAGTTATAAATGGATCTTTTACATCAAACCGTCGTTTTTTAAACAAAGGCATTTTATTGACCCAGACATGGATATTGAGCAAAACAACATCACAGAAACGTATGCCATTTTCGCAAAACGTGTATCTGAAGTTGTAGCAGAGCCCGACCGTGTTGGCGATAAAGCTGTTTATTTATAATCCAAAAACAAGTACATTATGTATATACCACAAAAATATAGATCAGTTAACTGGGTTGATGGGATGAAAATTTCCAGCGGGCATTTTGTACAAACTGATAACTTTATACAAGACGCTGTAAGAGATAGTAATTCTATCATGTTAAACAGCAATAATTTTGGATTGCTGGCCCCTTTTAACGGCGAAAACACATCACTTGATATTCAGATAACCGAACGGGCATCAAACCATATACAGGTTAAAATAAGGCAATGCAACGCTATAACATCCGAAGGTTACCGCATCCATATCTCTCCCGGTATGCTTGGGCAGGAACTGGAGTTTAATCACTACTTTAACCAGGAGCCACTTACTGATGCTATAGAGACTTTTTTTATCATACTAACCGTTAACCCGCACGAACGCGTAGCTGTTGGCAAACCCGATGCAGAAGAGACCCCGCTTAGGTACCCGGAGGTTGACAGCTTTTACGGCATTACCATATTGCCTGCCGCCCAGATAAACGCTAAGAATAACCATTACCTTGAAGTTGGAAAACTTAACCGCAGCGCATCGGGTATCCAATTAGTAACAGATTATATCCCCCCCTGCGCGGCCATATTAAGCCACCCGGATTTGGTTAGGTATTATGAAACCTTTAGCAACCAGTTGAATGAGTTTCAACTATTGTCGTTCCGTATCATAGATAAAATAACTTCAAAAGATACCATATCGCCCATAGGCCGAAACGTTAAGTTGCTTTGCGATAAAATGCTGGATTA
The DNA here is from genome assembly GCF_001636615.1 of Mucilaginibacter sp. L294. Lineage (GTDB taxonomy): Bacteria > Bacteroidota > Bacteroidia > Sphingobacteriales > Sphingobacteriaceae > Mucilaginibacter. The sequence continues at coordinate 23,147 of NZ_LGEK01000022.1, forward strand.
CACTGCCCGCATTTATTTTTCGTACCGTAATGTAGCATTCCAGCAACCACCATTGGTGCTTGTAGGCTATTTTTCAGAAATGGCACACATATTCTTCAGCACGGTTAAAAGTATTGCCGGTACCGAGCGGGAAGAATTGCTTAAATATTTTTACGAGTGGAAAGACGTAACGCCCGGCAATTTTGAAGAACTACTGGCACGGTTGATAGAGGTGGTTTACAATCATCACGATATCCGTTCGTCCATGATTAATGTTGATGAGTTTTTGAGGGTAATTATTGCCCTATGGAACAAGCTAAGCACACTTGAATACATTGGCCAACGTAAAGAAAACATTGTAGTTGCCGAGCAGCAAATTGTACAAACAGTACAATCCAAACGTACCTGGACGCTGCTTGATTAAGGGTTGGTAGGTATTAATAATAATTGAATTAAACAGCGTTTGCAGCTTGTTCTGTTCCACTGAAAAATGGAACAAACGGAACAAGTGGAACAGCACTGATAATGAGCACATTAACACTGACAACATCTTGTCAGTACCTAAACAAAAGCTTCACAATTATGATTCAATCAACTCACTATCAACAAGTTATAAAAATCTAATTTTGTTCCATTTTTTAAGAAAATGGAACAAAATTAGACAAGGAAAATTGCGAAAAAAAACGACTTTTTTTGACTTTAGTTCGACTTTTTTCGACCTTAGTTCGACCTTTTCAGGTAGAAAAACACAAAAAAAGAGAATTGGTTAATCCAGATTACAACATTGATATTCAATTATTTATTACTTTAACGCCTGTTCCGTTTTGTTCCGAAATGAACAATGCTTTTTGGCTTAATTGATATACTCCCAGGCGCTTTGGTAGCCGCCAATCTGCTCTGCGTAACTCATCATATCGGCATAAAAAGACAAGCGGGTAATGGTCGCGCTATCGCCAATGATCACCAACTTTTTACGTGCCCGGGTCATGGCTACGTTCATCCTGCGGATATCGGCCAGGAAACCGATCACACCATCGGGGTTGCTGCGCGTCATGCTGATGTACACCACATCCCGCTCCTGCCCCTGGAAACTATCGATGGTATTGATCGAGATCTGAGCGGCATGCGGCAATAAGGCAGATGCCTCAAATAACTCCTTCAAGATCCGGATCTGGCTTTTATAGGGCGATATAATAGCAACAGATGGGAAAGGTAATCCTTTAGCCTCAATGCTATCAGCCAGTTGCTGCAAATGCTTTAACAGGAATACCGCTTCGTCTAGGTTGACAGAACTTGTGCCATCAGGTTTTTCATCAAAGCCGCACCCGGCGGTATCTACAAAACTCATCGGCAAATCATCCTCAAAAAGTAAATGTTTGGCTACCGAGGTATTTGCCTTTAAGTGGTTACCATAAAACTCTTTTGAAGAGAAGCCCATAATAGCTTCGTTCATGCGGTATTGTTCATCCAGCAGTGTAACCGCGTTAGGATGCTGGATGGCGCATTTTTCTAAAAGCGTAGTGCTCAAACCGTTGTTTGCAGCTTTAGCCGATTTGATGGTTGGCGGCAACTGGAAATGATCGCCCGCCATAATCAGTTTCTGCGCTTTTAATATCGGGATCCAGCAAGCGGGTTCAAGCGCCTGGCCGGCCTCATCAATCACAACGGTATTAAACTTAATATCGCGAACGGTATAGTGGTTACTGCCTACCAGTGTTGCCGTGATCACCTGCGCCTTGGCTACCAGGTCATCTATAATAAACTGCTCTATCTTGCCCACATCTTTTATCATGCGGTGCGCTTCATCAAACAGGGCCTTGCGCTGGTCGCGTTCGGCCTTGCCAAAGCTGCGTTTATATTTGCGCGCCATATCCTTATACCCGGCGGCCTGTTTTTTTAGCTGTTTAATATCTTTGGTATAGGTATGCGCCGCCATTTTGCTATCCAGCGTAAGCGACATCAGCCGCTCTGATACCTTCGATGGGTTACCAACGCGAAGCACATTTAAACCTTCATTCGCCAGCTTCTCGCTCAACAGATCAACCGCGGTGTTACTTGGCGCTACCACAAGTACCTGTTTGCCATCCTGCTTAATAAGGCGTTTAATGGCCTGCACAATGGTGGTGGTTTTACCGGTGCCGGGAGGGCCATGTACAATAGCCACATCCTGCGCAGCAAGTACCTTTTGCGCTGCCGAATACTGAGATGGGTTTAATCCATCGATCGGCGCCTCGTATATTTCGCTGAACGACGGTTCGGTTTGCCCGGTTAAAACCCGGATCAGTTTACCCTCTGGTTTATCCAACAATGCCGACGCCTGTTTAAGGGCGTTCTGCATTTCATCATAACTGTTATTGTCAAAAAGCAATTCGATGCCCAGTTTGCCGTTGCGTGCCCAGTCGGGCAGTTCATCGGTAAAAAGGGTTATTTTAAGCCGGTCGCTGCCTGCGTAGGCAATAGTTCCTTCCACACGGTCGGTTCCGGCATCGTGGTTAGAGAACAGCACCGCGGGTGCGCCAAATTTAAACTGGTGTGATACATCTTTATTAGTGGTACGCTCAACTTCAACCGTGAGGTAATCGCCACGGCTTGGCTCTGACCCGCGAATGGCGATTGGGTACCAGGTGATGCCTGCCGAGCGCCTGTCTGTAACTGATGTTGTTTGCGTGAGTTTTAAGTACGATTCCCGGTCTTCGTCGCGTTCGGTTTTAAGCAGCGAGAGCAGGTTTTTAAAATAGTCCATTGCTGCAAAGGTAAAGCAAATGTGCGTTATGCCGATATGTTCATGCGCTATAGTCAGTAATAGCTATACCAGGATGCCTGCTGCCAGTAAAGCTTTTGTCATTCAATTCTCATTAATGTAATCGTATAAAATGTTTGGCAAGGCAGATCGTCCTTATCTATAAACAACACGACTATTTATCTCATGGCAAAACGGCTTCCTCTTATACTGATCCTTTGGTTATTTACCGATATTTACTTTTTCCAAGTTGTAGAAACACTTACTACAAATTCTCTCGTCCACCTGGCCTACCGCGCTATCGACATCATTCTCTTATCAGGGATGACCGCTTTGATATTTATACGCCGCAGTGGAAAAACCGCCCAACGCCTGATTACGGCATTAATGGCATTTATGCTGCTCACCTTTGTGCCCCGCTTATTTTCCCTGCCGGTTTTACTGGTTGAAGATATAACCCGCCTTTTCAGGCACTTCCCGCCACGCGAGTTGTGGGTAAGCGAGCTTACTGCCGCGCTTGCAGCAGTAATATTTTTTGTGGTATTATTTGGCATTACCCACGGCCGGCACTTTTACCGCGTACGCCGCGAAATTTTGCATTTCCCTGACCTGCCGGAGGCTTTCGACGGGTTTACCATTACCCAGCTCTCGGATATCCATTCAGGTAGCTTCAGCAGCGAAACCGGCGTGCAAAAAGGCCTCGACCTGGTGAATGCCCAAGCCAACGATGTCATCCTGTTTACAGGGGACCTTGTCAATAACAAAGCATCGGAGATGGACCGCTGGATCCCTGCATTTTCCAAACTGAAGGCCGCCTACGGCAAGTTCTCTGTATTAGGCAACCATGATTACGGCGACTATATACATTGGGAAAGCGAAACCCAAAAACAGGCTAACCTTGCCCGTTTAAAGCAGGTGCATGGCGATATTGGCTTCAACCTATTGCTTAACCAATCCATTAGCATTAAAAAGGATGGGCAGGCCATCAGCCTGATCGGTGTAGAGAACTGGGGCAAAGGCGGTTTTCACAAATACGGCGACCTTGAAAAGGCAGCAGCCGGGCTGCCTGCAAGCAGTTTCAACATCCTGATGTCGCACGATCCCTCCCACTGGGATGCGGTAACCCTGGGCCATCACCAGCATATCCATTTAACACTTGCGGGCCACACCCATGGTATGCAGTTCGGTATCGAACTGTTTGGCTTTAAATGGAGCCCTATCAAATATGTGTACAAGCAATGGGCGGGGCTTTATGAACAAGCCGGGAAATACCTTTATGTGAACCGTGGGTTTGGTTTCCTGGGCCTTAAAGGCCGCATCGGTATGTGGCCGGAAATAGCGGTTATCACACTTAAGCGTATGCCCGGATAATAGCCTCACAATGGTGATGACGCCCTTACCTTTTTCGATCAATTGCTGCTTGCGTCATAGACATTATTCTGCAGTACACTGAGGTAGTTATTCACTGTTAAGGCTTTTTATAAAAGCTACTAATTGCAGTTTCTCTGTTTTGGTCAATCGTAACTGATCGGCCGGGAGTGTTTGCCCTGAAATGGCCACCCCGGTACCGATACCCCCTCCCTTATCATAAAAGTCAATAACTTCTTCCAGCGTACTAAAAACGCCATTGTGCATATAAGGGGCAGTCAGGGCTGCATTACGTACTGTAGTTGTTTTGAACGCGTAACGGTTAAAACTATACGGCGTAATGCCATACACACCCGGGTCGGGATCAATGCGTTTGCCATTCTTGCTTTTAGGAACACCGATAACCTCTGTTTCCATTTGCATATATCTTGGTGGCAAAGCGCCGTTAAATAACGGCAGATAATGGCAGGTAGAACATTTTGCCTTACCCATAAAAAGATTAAACCCCGCTTTTTCAAAGGTAGTTATCGACTTTGCATCACCTCTCATATAGCTATCAAAACGGCTGTTAAGCCGTGTTAAACTACGAATGTAACCGGATAATGCATTGAACACCTCAAAAGTATCTATCTGCATGCGGTCCTTTTTCAGGTATGCCAGGCTAAACTGCGCCCGGTAGCTGCTGTCTTGCCACAACTTGCCAACGGCTATTTTCATATCGCCGTGCATTTCATCCGGATTTTGGACTACATCGTTCGCCTGATCTTCGAGCGACAGCGCCCGCAGGTCATAAAACAAAGCAGGCTGCAAGGCCGCGTTAATTAGCGTAGGCGTATTACGCGTTATGAACTTTTTGCCGGTAATATCCAGATTTTTTATCAGCCCATCCGTAAATGCCTTACCGGGTTTATGGCAGGAGGCGCAACTACGCGAACCATTACCTGACAGTATTGGGTCGTTAAACAACCTTTTCCCCAGCAATATTTTATCTGTAGTTGCAGAGTCTTCTAACGCTGCAATAAAAGCGTTGCGATTAAATGCCCCAGCATTAAATAGCGTAGCTGCATCCTGGCAAAGCAGGCGGTTATAATGCACATCAAAAAGATGTAAGCGATGCTGAGATGAAGTGAGTGCCGCCGTAAGCGGGTTGGCAAAACGCAGCATAAACGCGGCCCTGTCAAAACGATTGAATGTAACATCACGAAGCAGGTACCGGATAGATGGGCCAAAATCAATTGCCTGCTTATAATGGTTTATTGCCGCGTTTACGCTTTGCAGGGCAGCTGCCGATTCGGCGAAGCAATTTTGCAACAAGGGATCATCAAAATTATTTAACCCCTGTGTTTCAATTTTAAAAACCTCCAACTTGGCTGCATCAAAAACCTGCCAGTCCTGTAGTTCAACATGAGAAAAAAAAGTACGGAACTCATTCGCATTAACAGCCAGCCTGTTTACTAAGCCTGCCAGCTTTTTCTTATCACTTACTTTAAAACGCGGAAAAAGGCATTCTTCCATCACCTGCAAACCATCGGGTTGTATAACCTGGCCACTTAGTTCAACCTCAGGAACGGGCGGCCCGTTTACTTGCCGGGCACTGAGCGGATCAAAATACTCTGCAGCCCATTCCAACCTTTTATAGGCTAACCTTATTTGCTTAAAGCGAAGTTGCATAAGCCGTGTGTGCGAAACATCAACCGGCAACGCTTTAAACTGCTTTATACTGATGATCAAGCTATCCGCCTGCTGCACCAGCCTTTGCTGTATAGGAATGGCCGGGGGCGCATCCATTTCGCGCAGGGATACAAGGCTTAAGGTTATAAGCAGCAATACTCCGCTAAAAATTACCTTAAAAGTTAAAGGCATGGCTAAGCGGGTCTGCGTTTTTGTCACGATCGTTCAGTGGCTCTAATTGCCAGCGTTTTTCTATAAAGGCCAAAATGCTTACTGTTTCATAAGTTGTATGGTCTACATACCCTTTTTTGGCAAAGGGAGATATGATCAGCGCCGGGATACGGCTACCGGGCCCCCATTTGTCAATCACCGGTGGCGCAACATGATCCCAGAACCCCCCGTTCTCATCATACGTCAGGATGATCACCGCATCTTTACCATTGGGGCCGTTAAGCACCGCGTTGATCAGTTCCACCGCGTGGGTTTCCCCTCCTTTAACGGTTGAACCACCGGGGTGCTCATTTTCCAGCCCGATAGGCTTCACAAAAGAAACAGCGGGCAACTTGCCGGCTTTGGCTGCTGCCATAAATTCAGTTTCATCCCTAAGATGTTTTGCCCGGCCTGCGGTGCCTTCTGCATAACGCGCGTAGTAAGCAAAGGGCTGGTGATGATATGTGAACGAAGGATCGGGCTTGCCGGCTACAGCATCATTCCACCCCCCTGAATACCAGGCCCATGAAACACCTTTGTCAGATAAGCGGTCGCCAATATTAGGGCCTTGCTGGGTTGGCACCAGGTTTGCCGTATTTTCGCCTTTGGGATGCAGGTTAACGGAGTTGACTGTATTTACGGCATATCCATCGGGCGTTACGGTACCGTCTTTAATCATCGTACCTGAAGAATCTACTTTCGCAATAATTTTATCAGGCGCATTTGGAAACACCGGTGTAGCGGCGGCTACCAACCATTGATGGTTCAGGAATGATCCGCCAAAAACGCTGTGGAAAAAATGATCGCATAAGGTGTACTTGGTTGCCAGTTCGTACAACGGCAACTGGCTGGTTGTATAATAACCCATAGCAAAGCCTTTGGTATAGTTATGCAACGCAAACTTGTCCATCTTGCCACCATCTATCTGGGCTTGTTCCTGGTAAAAGCGGTGGGTAACATCCGGCGTGGACTGATCTGCAGCCACATACTGGTCTATATTGAAAATATTATTGGGCAAATTTGTAGGGAAAGCGCTGCTATGCGGAATGGGCGGTAAAGTAGCATACGGCTGGCCGTTAGCATCCAGTTGAATGATATTTTCCCTTTTTGCCTGGCTAAGGCCCTCTGCACCAGGAAACTGGCCCCATAGGTTATCAAAGCTATGGTTCTCCATAAAGATCACCACAACGTGTTTCACCTTATTGATCTGGGCATGCGCCGTGAGCTGGCTCAGGCTAATTGCAATTAGTAGCAGTAAGGGAGTTTTGAATATGTTTTTCATAGCTATTTATTGAATATAAAGTTAAATTTTATTTACTAATTGTTACGTTCTGCGTTGCCTTAGGGCGTTTCACCTGCCGGTATACTTCATCCATTGCCTGCTGAAAAGTTGGCACCCAAATAGTTTTTTGGTGCTTTTGAAGATAACTAACCAGTTGCTGATGTGCTTCGGCAGAAACCGTAATATAATCTGCGCCGATGCCATGAAACATGATCACACCCAACCCGCCTTTTTGCTCAACACTTTTAACAAAGGCAATTAATTGTTGGCCACTTTCGCCCCCCTCAAGTCCGTATGATGGAACACGTAGCGTATCTAATTGCTCAAAATCTGTGATCACCGAGCTGCTATCGCCCCCTGCACGGGCATATTTCACCAGTTTATATTTTCGCAGTGAATCTACGTAATCCCTACCGCCTACAAATGTTTCTGCACAGGGATAAGCGAAAGTGCGCTTGATCCTGCCATCTACAGCAAACAGAAAGCGGTCCATCACTTCAATCTCGCGGATGATGCGATAAGCTGTGTAAGCTTCAGAAGGCACCGGGTTGTCATCTCTGCCCGAACATGGGTGAAACACCGTGTGGTTACCAAGTTCGAACCTTTGGTGCGCCAGTTTGCGCCAACGCGGTATGCTTAAACTGTCGATATCACTGGTTAGGAAAAATGTAGCCCGCAGCCCCGCCTTTTTTAATTGGGGCACAGCTTTATCAAGTTGAGAAGGCAGCGCGTCATCATAGGTGAGCACAATTGCTGCCTGCTGGCCGCCCGGCCAGTGAACCTCCTGACCATGAGCAAATAAGGCCATTAACATGATTATGGGTATTAATAATAAAGGTTTCATATCGGGGTATTAATTTTCGGGACTGATTACCGCGGATAAGGCACCCAACAGCGACACAATAGAAAAAGCACGGATGCCGGCTTCCTTGTGCGACCATTTACGTTCCATGCCAATTAACATGCCTATACCAATAGCTACGGCAATTTTCATCGCGACAGGCCCGACGGGGTAATGCAAAAAGTTATCATTCATTTTTAAGGGGTTGATCTGATCAAAAAAGAGAGTTATGCACGCTGTAAACAGCCGCCTATCAGATCAGAAAGCAGGATGAAAGGCGGTAGCGGTAACGGTTGGCGGGTAGCAAAAAATTGCTGTTTAAAACCGTCGCAGAAAGGATAATCTTCGCAGATACGGTAAGCGATGTAAAAAAAGTATTGAGCAGGCGGCGCAACGGATGAATAGCCAGACAGCTGGTTTCCGCCAATATAGCGGCACCATCTGCCTGAATTTCATGATGTTCATCCTTTTTTTTGACCAGCCGCTGCAACAGGTTCCAGGCTTTTGCGGGGTTTTCGGCCGTAGCATTGGCCGCGCTCATCTGGTATGCCAGATAAGGGCGCGCCAGGAGCATCAATACCCCTATGCTAAAAAACCATATGTTAAACCTCCGCCTGGTCATGATCAATATACAATATTATGCATTAATTAGTTTCACTTCAAACTTTCACCTTCTTGTGATCCTCTTTCCTGGTCAAACCTGTGCAGTTTTTAAAATTGTTTCCGGCATTTATATTTCTTCTGCTATCTCTACATCGTTCAGGGTAACAAATCTTATTTTGCCGAGATAATTTACCCAGATAGATGACCAGCCGCTGCAGTCATAGCCCAGAAAGGTCATAAATGGCTTCTCGGCCCTGAAGCCCTCAAAATGCTGTCCGATATATTTAAGGCGTGTGATATTGGTTAAATGATGTTTGCTCATGATTTTCTTATTTGGTAAATGATGATAACAAAGGCAACATGGCACTAAGGAGTACCGACGCAATTGCTAATATTTTTTTCGCTGATAAGGTGGGTCAGGAAAACGAATTACCAAAATACATGAAAAGGAAAAAGGATCAGCTTGTAAAACGGCTGGATACGTGCATTATCGCGCCCCGTTGATAAACGTGCGGCTGCAGTAATATTAATATTTGGATGGAACTTACCAATAAGCGTAAGTACCACCGGCTCGTATGCCGTATGCTGTGTATAATTAGCAGTAATAACTTCGGTATCTTCCATCTGATCGCAGTATTGATTGCGATCGTTATGCCTAACTGCCGGAGTTTGCACAAGAGTAGCCTTGGTAGAATGCACCTTTTTAACAGATGCAGCAAGGGCAGGTGAAGAGGCACAACAAGTGCCTATCAGCAAAATGAAAATATATCCCAACCATGCACGCATATAAGCAAATATACAATTTAAGACCCAATGCCATGTCATATTGGCCCCCTCTATGGTAAAAATACGGTTACTTAAGCAGTGGGTGATAAATTAAAAGATATTGATTTTGTCACCCACTGCCTTTGAAAAAGTCTGTGATATTTAATCTGACGGCATGTTGGCCGAGTGTTGTAAGCTTAATTAAACGCGTTTAAACGACGGATAGATTATTCCTCTAAAATCAGCAGCGGATTCAAACCGTTTATATCATGGTAAGGATGCCCTATCCTATTCATGCCCCCCGGTAGGTTTGAACACATTGTTTGCAGGATTGATATCAGGATATTTGTGATCAGGATCGATAGTTACCGACTCTATTACGGCTCCGGATTTAAAGTTAAAACTCCAGTCTGCCCCACGCTGCCACACTTCCACAGGCAATTTTATTCTGCTTGTTTTACCGCCGCTTTCCTTGATCTCCAGTGTAACCGGCATCACTATTTTTTCCAGGTTTTTGATGCTGATAACAGCTCCTTTTGACGGATCGTTATTTACATAGGTTACCCCTGTAACAGCCTGATCCAGCTTCCAGGTATTAAAAAACCAGCTGCGCCAAAACCAGCCCAGATCTTCGCCGGTTCCGTTTTCGATCGATCTGAAAAAATCATCGGGTGTTGGGTGTTTAAATGCCCACTCCCGGATGTAGTTTTTAAAAGCAAGGTCAAACAATTTCTCTCCTATTACTTCTGACCGCAGTAAGGATAGCGCCAACGCCGGTTTGCGGTAAGCGTCGGTTCCTATACGTTGAAATTGTAAAACGTCCTCATAGGATACGGAAGGTTCTTCGGCAGCGCCAAAAGTGGTTTGCGCTGTTGTATAAATATCCTGCTGTTTCCTGCCATTGGCGGCTGGTATACCGGCATTGTGCTCTTTGGCATTTAGTCCATTTATAAAAGTATCAAAGCCCTCATCCATAAAAGTATATCTTCGTTCATTTGAACCAACGATCATCGGGAACCAGTTATGGCCAAATTCATGATTGGTTACGCCCCAAACCCGGCCCGGCCCCGAACCGGCATGGCAAAATACCAGTCCTGGATATTCCATCCCCCCTACACTGCCGCCAACGTTAGTAGCAACCGGGTAGGGATACTCGAACCATTTATTTGAATAATACTCAATTACCTGCTTTACAGATTCCGTTGCACCGCCCCAGGCTTCCGGTCCTTTGGCTTCTGCCGGGTAAACCGCCTGTGCCAGGGCTTTTTTCCCGCTTGGCAGGTTGATGCGGGCCGCATCCCATAAAAATGCTTTTGACGCCGCCCAGGCAACATCTCTTGAATTATTGATTTTAAAATGCCAGCTTAGTTCAGCTTTCCCGCCAACCTTACTGGCGGGGTTATTAAAATCAGCTTCGGTACGTATAGCAACTGTTGCATCGCTTGTGGCAGCTTTGCGCAGCCTTTCTTGTAAGGGTTTTGCCAATACTTCGGTGGCGTTAAGTAAGCCACCCGATCCCACAATAATGAGGTTTGATGGTGCCGTTATGGTATAATCGAGGTTGCCATATTCCAGGTAAAATTCTCCGGCGCCTAAATAAGGTAGTGTGTCCCAGCCGTGGATATCATCATAAACCGCCAGCCTGGGGAACCATTGTGCAATTTCGTATACCCAGCCATCACGGAAACGCTTCCTTCCCATCCTGTCTGTACCGTATTCGGGAATTGGGAACGAATAAGTTATCACAATATTCACCGATTCCCCGCCTGCTTTCAATTCTTTCGGCAGGTCAATCCTTACCCTGGTATCGGAAATGATAAATTCGGGTTCGGTTAGTTTCCCTTTGCTTTGAATGCTGATATTTTCAATATCGTACCCACCGGTAAAACTTTCCAGGCTTGCCCAGCGCTTACCCGGAACAGTGTGCGTGGTAGCTTCTGATCTTGAATCTTTGCGATAAATATTCTGATCCAGCTGCAGCCATAAATAACCCAGCTTATCCGGGCTGTTGTTTTTATAATTGATAGATACGGTACCCGACAGCGTTTGTTCAACGGTATCCAGTTTTACGTTTATTTTATAATCGGCGCGGTTTTGCCAGTATTTAGGGCCCGGTGCCCCTGAAGCCGAACGGTATTCGTTGCCATGAGCTGCCGTATAGAAATATGGGGTAAATGTTTCATGCTGATCATAAACACCTGCAGGCGCCTTTTGCTCCTGTGCGAAAGCACCTGATACTGCCGACAATGCGAGTATAGTTAAATATATTCTTTTCATTTTTTTAGGGTTGCGGTTGAACTTTAACGATGAGGTGCGACTGATTTTCTCCCGAAGTGTAGATCCGCTCGGTGGCTTTCTTGTAATCAGATTCTTTGGCATGGTAAATATCGATGAACTGGTTTGGGTTTCGGTCCACAAGCGGGAACCACGAGCTTTGCACCTGCACCATGATCTTATGCCCCCTTAAAAAGGTATGTGCTACGTCGCGCAGTTCAAATTTCACTTCGGTTACTTTACCGGGTACCAAAGGTTCGGGCTTAGAAAAGCTGTTTCTGAATTTCGCCCTTATCACATCGGCACGGATCAGTTCCTGAAACTCACTCAGTTGAATATTGGCTGGCGTATTTGCATTGTTTTTAGCCGTATCCGGGAATACGTCGATCACTTTCACCACATAATCCGCATCAGTCCCTGAACTTGATACAAACAGGTCTGCTATGATTGGCCCTGATAACGTTACATTTTTATCAAGCGTTGGCGATGTATAAACCAAAACATCCGGGCGGGTGGCAGCAAACCGCTGGTCTTCTATCATATATTCCCTGCCGGGGCTTGTTTTGATATCTGCTGTAAAGGGTACCGGTTTTTTAGGATCGCTAACATATTCGTCAAATGATCCGTCTGTAGATTTATCCGCATCAAAAGACAGGCTTCCGTTCTGGCCCAGGTAAATATTTTCGTCTTTAACGTCCGCAGGTGGCCATTGCTTATAGGCTTTCCATTGGTTGGTACCGGTCTCAAATATCGATGCCTTTGGCAGATCAAGCTCTCCTTTTCCTTTCAGATAATAGTTAAAAAACGGGAACTCAATTTTTTCACGATAATAGACAGATGTTTCTGAACCGAAATCGATATTGCCAAAGGAAGACCCGTTCCCACGGGCGAAACCGCCATGGAACCACGGCCCCATAACCAGGCGGCCATCAGCACCGGGGCTTAATTTATTAATAGCCTCAAATGTTTTAAGCGGGCCGTACAGATCTTCAGCGTCAAACCATCCGCCAACGCTTAAAACGGCAGGCTTTACATTTTTTAAATGTGGTAGCGGCGTGCGGCTTTGCCAATAAGAATCATAAGTACCATGATTCATAAAATCAACCCAAACAGGTATCTGATTCTTATAGTACTTTTCATTCAGATCGGTAAAGGTTCCGTTTCTTAAGAAAAACTGGTACCCGTCTTTTGTGCCAATGTCCAAACGTTGCTCAGGCTGGGTGGTTGGCTTCGGCCTTACATGACCGAAGTTTGAAAAGAAAAGGAAATTACCTAAAAAGAAGGCACCGTTATGCGTGATATCATCCCCGATAAACCAATCGGTAACCGGGGCCTGTGGTGATACCGCCTTTATTGCCGGATGACCGCTCAGGATGGTGGCCGTGGCATAAAAACCAGGATAAGAGATACCCCATACCCCTACACGCCCGTTGTTATTGGGGATGTTTTTTAAGAGCCAGTCTACCGTATCATAAGTATCACTGCTTTCATCGATATCATTCTTTGTTTTTTTATGGGGGTTGAATGGCCTGGTATTCACAAATTCACCTTCAGACATCCACTTGCCCCGCACATCCTGGTAAACAAAAATATAGCTCTCTTTTATAAACAGTCCAGATGGGCCCAAAGCCGTCTTGTATTTATCAGCACCATAAGGCGCTACAGAATACGGTGTGCGGCTTAAAATAAACGGGTATTTTTCTTTACTGTCTTTAGGGATATAGATAGAGGTGAAAAGCTTTATACCATCGCGCATGGGTATTAGTCTTTCTATCTTTGTATAGTTATCATGGATATAAGCAGAATCCTGCTTGTTTATCGCCCTGATGTTATCGGCTGTCGCGGGAGCATTAGCCCTTTGCTGTTTTTGGGCCATTGCTGCATCCGTAGATGCAGCAATGTAACCCGCCCCTAACATAAACAGGGAGAACAGTTTGATGTAATTTTTCATTTTGCCTTTATTTTCCGTTTATAAAATTGTCCCAGTTAATTTCACTGGTAGGTGTAGCCAGCTGTGTAAATACGGCACCGGCATCGGCTGCCACCGGGATCTCATTTAAACGATTGTATCTGCGTGCATCTATCCAGCGATGGCCGGCCGGCTCAAACCAAAGCGAATAACGGCGCTGAAACAATATTTCAGTGATCAGGCTGTTCAGATCTTCTGCGCCGGTATAATCAGGAAGGCTTGCAGCTTTACGAATGGTATTGATGGCGCCTACTGCATCGTCGGTGTGCCCAAGCTGGGCAGAAGCCTCTGCATAGATCAGGATAAGTTCCTCATTCCGGATATACTTAATAGGTGCGGTATTGGTTGCCCAGCGGTTGTCCTGGTACTGGCTGGACAGAGGCACCTTACCAACCGTATTAACCAATGGCGCCGTACGGAAAAAAAACTTTGTTTTTACCCGGCTATCCCCTGGAAGGGCATCTGTAATTAGTGAAGGATGTACTACGGGCGCACTACTTAAACTGGCATTTAATACATAATACAATGGGTTATAAGACTCGGGCGGCCCGCCATATACATGCGCAGGGCCTGAATTAATATCCCCTTTTAAATCGAAAAATGAATTTTGAAGCGCGTCCAGCGCTCCCTGCCAGTCTTTTTGATAAATGGCTGTCCGTGCGGCAATCGCCCGGTTAACTTTAGCCAGCCCAGCAGGTGTGTTAAAGTTTGTATAGCCTGCTGTAAGCTTAAAGGGTAGCGTAGTGCCCGCTTTGTTAAGCGCGGCGTATCCATCATCTAAAATAACCTTTATCGCTTTTAACGCATCGTCGTAACCTACAAATTTACCCGGGTTTAAAGGATCGCTTACATCTATACGGATGCCGTTCTGGTACTGGGAGTTGGCAGGAACAAGATACTGGTATCCCTGTATGGTTTTGGCAAATCCGATATAGGCGTTTTTTTGTTCGGCCGTAACTGAAGATGTATTGTTTACCGCACTTACCAGCACGTTGGCTTGCTTGATAGCACCATAAGGGCCTGTGTAGGCTCCGCCAACGCCATAAAAGGTAGCGTCGGGTATTACCTGGGCCTGTCCGAGCCAGTATTGAATATTCCTGGAATCTGCAGAATTAAAGAACCAGATCTCTCGTCCAAACGTGCCGAAAGCGTTAGCCGATGTTGACAAATAGTTTTTGCTGGTGGCCTCAAGGCCCGTCACCAGGTTTTGCAGTTGCCCGATCGTTGCATTCGAAGTAATACTGGTGATCGATGGATTATTAGGATCCGTAATGGCCTCCAGTTTGCAGGATAATGTGAACACTAAACCGCTATATATGATGATTTTGGATATGTTTTGCTTATTCATTTTTTGATGATTATAAATATGATTTTAGAAATCTACCTTAAGATTGAACAGAAGACGTTTTGACGGAGGGTACTGAAACAGATCTGTTCCGGAGTTGATCGCTGATGCGGAACCAAAATTGGAAACTTCCGGGCTGTATCCTTTATAAGGTGAAAAGTTTAGCAGGTTGGTTGCAGAAAGCCCCACACGTACCTGCTGTACTACATTACCTAATACCCGGTGAAGGAAGTTTTTGGAAAAGTTGTAACTAAATCCAACCTCTCTTAACTTAACATAGCTGGCGTCCTGAACATAGTTAGCGGCTGTAGGGTTGTTTTTCCTTGCTGCTCCATTGGTGTTAAAATCCGGGGTTGTCCCGCCATTGTCGGTATTATATTCCGTAATATTCAGTATCTTTCCGCCTTTTTTCCAATCCCATAATGCGGTTAGGGAAAAGCCATTCAGGAAGGAAAAATCGTTATACCAGGAGCTTTGAAACTCGGGTTGAGAATTTCCATATACTGTATAAATACCAGGCGAGATTTGTGGAGTTCCAACTATGGTGGTCGGAGAGTAGCCTTCTTTGATCAGGTAAGTTCCGTAACTCACACCGTACACCCCGGTTGTGTAAGAGGGTACGTCCAGCTTGGTTATTTTGCTTGTATTTCTGGAAAACAGGATCCTGCTTGTCCAGGTAAAGCCTTGTCCGGAAAATGGTATGCCGGTTAACGACACCTCTACACCCCGGTTAACCAATGAGGCCGCATTTACCTTTTCAGTAGAAAGCCCGGTTGATCCCGCCAGTGTCAGATCCTGGATCAGATCGTTCACATGTTTGTTATAATACGTCCCTTCAAAAACCAGCCGGTCTTTAAAGAAACCAATATCTGCTCCCAGTTCCAATTCTCCCGCACGTTCTGGTCTAATGTCCGGGTTACCCACTGTGGAAGATATAACAGACCCGATAAGCCCGCCTGTAATTACAGGTGACAGCGAGCTGTAAATGCTGCCATAAGGCGGTAAGCCCCCTGTTTGTCCATAAGCAGTTCTTAACTTAAACTGGCTGATGGTCTCGCTTTTCCAGAAATCAAACTTGGTTAGGTTAATTGCCACAGAAGCTTTTGGGAAAGCATAAAAATGATTAGCATCGCCATTCAGGGTAGATTTATCCAATCGAAGCCCCACAGTACCAATTATTTTGTCATCGAAGTTAATTTCTTCCTGGCCCACCCAGCCCAGATCCTTAACTATCTGACTGGATTGTGTTACAGATTGTACCGATGCCTGTGCAAGTGATTGCTGGCTGGCCACCAGGCCCCTGCCCTGCCCAAAAAGGGTGTTCACCTGTGTTTGCAATGCTACTACACCTACCTGGGTGGTGAAATGCGTTTTGTTGACATCCTGCCCATAGATCAGAAAGCCCTGCAGGTTGGTATTAATATCTGACTCTGTACCCAGGATCACATTGCCGGGGTTAGCCGTGCTACGTTGCGCCTGCAGGTCTTCCGGGAAATACTCCTTGCTTTTTTGATTCAGGTAATCAACCCCGCCCTGAAGCGACAATTTAAGCGAAGTGTGTTCGGTTTGTATAAACCTCAGATTTGCAGTTGCAGATTCTATAAACCGATTGATCTTAACGTTATTGATGGCCTTATCCCGCAGGGCGAGCGGATTTTGGTTTTCTGAATATGGATTGTCCGGGTAAATACCGTTCACGGGGTTCGGGTTATAATAGTTGGGCAGGTAGCCAATAATATAACCTAATGTACCGCCGGCGTTATTTTCGTTACCGGTAAACCCGCGGTCGGAATTTGTATTCAGGTAATTAGAGTTGACCGAAAAATCTATCCATTTATTAAGCTTATGATCAAGGTTCAATCTCAATGAATTTCGGTCAAACCCGGTATGTTTGATGATCCCACCTTCCCTTGAAACGTCGCCGGAAACATAAAATGTAGTTTTGTCGCCACCACCCGATATATTTAGGTGCGTGTTTGTTATCAGTGGCTTTTCTCCGTATAGGATTTTTTCATAGTCGTAAACTTTACCGCCGGCATCTGCATAACGCTGTAATTCAAGAGCCTGCCTGGAGGCCGGGAAGAATTGTTTTATTTTGGTGGTATCCCAGGATGCGCTTCCAACATATTTTTGAATTGTTGAGAAACCCAGGTCTTGTCCAAAACTCACCTTCGTTTTTCCTGCTTTACCTTTTTTCGTGGTAATGATAATTACGCCTGCATTTGCACGTGTACCGTAAATGGCAGATGCCGAAGCGCCTTTAAGTACTTCAATCTTGTCAATATCATCGGCATTTATATCAGCCAGCCTGTTTCCGGAATCATCCTGACTAGAAGCTCCTGCCCCGGTTACACTTGACCGCCCGGTGCTTAATGTATTGTTGTTCAAATAAACGCCATCAATAATATACAATGGCTGGGAAGACCCCTGCAATGTACTTACACCACGGAGCAAAATACTGATGCCGCCTCCGGGAGCCCCGCTATTGGCACGAATCTGAGCCCCGGGTATCTTGCCATACAATGCATTGTCCACTGTTTGTGGTGGTGCGGTTCCTGTAAGTTCTTTAGCGGAGATAGAAGTCACCGCATTAGCGAGATTGGACCGTTTAATACCGGAGGCAAGACCAGTAACGACCACTTCGTTTAAAGCATTGATGTTTTCCTGAAGGACTACATTTATTGGGGATGAACCAGAAACGGTCACATTTTGGCTTAAGTAACCTATATAACTGATGGTGAGCACTGTTCCACTGGGAACGTTGATTTTGAAATAACCATTTACATCCGTAAGTGTTGAAATATGTTGGTTTTTGGCGCTGACAGTTGCGCCGGGAATAACCGATCCGTCAGTTACAGATTTGACCAGCCCGGTTACCGGGGTATCCTGGGCCAATATGACCATCGGAATAAGGAAAGTGAAAATAACAGACAAAGCAAGTTTGTAGAATTGTCGATTCATGAGATTTTAAATGAGAATTATAAAAAATAATAAGGAAAATGCGGACCTGGCTTAATTTAAAAAGCGCATAAGTATAAGGCCCGCAAGTGATGCGAGCTATAACTTAATATGGACAGCAATTTTTGATGATTTACAAACTCAGGCGAACGCTAAATTTGCAGGCTGTAATTAACAGCAGCTATGGGCGGGGTAACAACAATAGATGTTGTTGGAAAAGTGTGACCGAATTGACAGTACGGCTAACTCCGTTGAATAATTGATAAAGCGTAAAAAATAGTTCATGGTTTTTATTTTATTTATGTACCGCAAATGTACACAATAACGAATAGACTACAAACCCCATAGACTTTATATAGTATATGTATCTGTAACATTTCTGTTGCAACTAAAGATAAGCTTATTATGACGATAGTCATTTTTTAAACGATTGCCGTATTTTAAATTTGATGATAAATCCACGCAACATGAAAACCATACAATTTAACTTTAATCATCCGGTGAAAGGGAATGCGGTTTTATCACCTGTTAACTGTAGTGGCAGCCCATGCCTGCGGATGAAGGTCGAGAGTTCAAAAGACCATTTATTGGAGATCCCTGTCGGTGATTGTGATGAAGGGAAATGGGTACTCACACTTGATTGGGAACACGATGGCCGGATATTTTCTCACCGTGAAAATTTCGAAGTAACAACAAAACGTAAAAAGAGGCTCTAAAAAGACGCCATCAAATAATACAAGTAATATTACAACCTGGCGGTTAAACGCCATCATTAAAACAATCCTCCCTGTTTAAGCCTTAACTTAACAACTGTTATATAAGTGAAATGTATCAGTATTAAAAATGATACAGCTCACTTATATAACGATTTATGCGCCATAGCTTTGCGAAACGTTATTGCCAGGCTTTTTACCTTCTAACTGTACCAGAATGACAAAAAAGCAAAGCTTCTTCATTTTAGTAATCAATTGCGGTTCCTCCAGTCTTAAGTTCTCGCTATACGGGGCAGCTTCCCTGTTGCCGGAATGGTCTGGCAATGTTAGTCATATCGGTGGGGAAGAAAGCAAACTGGAGATAAGGGACAGTCAGCACCAGCTACAAGAGTGCCGGTCAGGGAATTTTAAAAAATTGGATACTGCTGTAAAGGAGGTTATTGAGTGGCTAAAAAGCAATCAGGATCAAATTAAGCTATCTACTATTGGGCATCGCCTGGTACAGGGTGGCCCAGAACACCAAGGGCCCGAACTAATTACAGGAGCTTTATTAAAAACATTAGAGCGGTTCGTTTACCTGGCGCCAAATCATTTGCCGGATGAATTGAAGGCAGTGAAAGCTTTTCAGGTGGCATTTCCAAAACTGCCACAGGTAGCTTGCTTTGATACCGCTTTTCATAAAGATATGCCCTCCTACGCCAGGTATTATCCCCTACCGGAAAAATACAAAGACATGGGACTGATCAAATATGGTTTTCATGGTTTATCCTATCAATATATTCTGCAAGAATTAACAGCGGAAGACCCGGAGGTTAGAAAAAAGAAGATCATTATCGCACATTTGGGTAATGGCGCCAGCATGGCCGCCATTAAAAACGGGATCAGTGTGGATACAACAATGGGCCTCAGCCCGGTTGGCGGCCTGGTTATGGGTACCCGCAGCGGTGATCTTGACCCGGGTGTTTTGCTATTCCTGTTAAAACAGGGCAAATTAAGGCCTGCACAACTCGACGAACTGTTGAGTAAAAATTCTGGTTTAAAAGCGATTGCCGGCATGAGCGATATCCAGGAACTGCTTGAAGCAGAACCGGATGATCCAAAAGCAAAAGAGGCCCTTACTGTGTTTTGCTATGCTGCTAAAAAGTTCATTGGGGCGCTGGCAGCAGCGATGAGAGGCCTGGACTTGCTGGTCTTTACCGGCGGTATCGGGGAAAACTCTGCCATTATCCGGGAACGGATCTGTAGCGGTTTAGAATTTATGGGGATTGATCCCGATAATCAGAAAAGCAGGGTGACCGTCCGCGTCATCCCAACTAATGAAGCATTGATGATTGCCAGGATGACCTGCGATCTTTTAAACGATAAAAAATAACGATAGCGATGGAAAAAGAACCGATCAATAATACAGCCGATAGCTTGTCACCCGAGCTGCTTCAAAAAATGAACGCTTACTGGCGGGCTGCCAATTATCTGTCTGTTGGGCAGCTTTATTTGCGGCATAACCCTTTATTGAAAGAACCACTGAAACTGGAACATGTGAAAAACATGCTGCTGGGGCACTGGGGCACAACACCGGGCCAAAATTTTATTTATACGCATCTGAACAGGATTATCAGGCAATACGACCTGAACATGATCTATGTTTCCGGCCCTGGCCATGGCGGGCCGGCTGTAGTGGCCGGTACTTACCTGGAAGGTACCTATACTGAAGTTTATCCAAATATTACGCAGGACGAAGACGGGCTCAAAAAGCTTTTTACGCAATTCTCTTACCCGGGCGGCATCTCCAGTCATGCCTCGCCGCAAACACCCGGCTCTATACATGAAGGAGGTGAACTGGGCTATTCCCTGAGCCATGCTTTTGGCGCTGTGCTGGATAATCCGGACCTTGTTGTGGCTTGCGTGGTGGGTGATGGCGAAGCCGAAACCGGCCCTTTAGCTACCGCCTGGCATTCCAATAAGTTTTTAAACCCGCTTACGGATGGAACGGTATTACCTATCCTGCACTTGAACGGCTATAAGATATCTAACCCCACTGTACTTGCCCGGATCAGTCACGAAGAACTGGAACAGCTTTTCCGTGGCTATGGCTGGAACCCTATCTTCGTTGAAGGTGATGAACCCGGGCAGATGCACCGCGATATGGCGGCAGCATTGGATTATGCCGTGGACCGGATCAAGCAGATAAAATACGATGCTGAACATCAAAATGGCGGCCGCCCGCGCTGGCCGATGATAGTCCTGCGTTCGCCAAAAGGCTGGACAGGCCCGAAAGAAGTGGACGGCTACCAAATTGAGGGTAATTTCAGGGCGCACCAGATCCCGCTGGCGGTTTCGGCCTCTGCCCCGCCAGAACATTTGCAAATGCTGGAAAGCTGGATGAAAAGCTATAAACCTGAAGAATTGTTTGATGAACAAGGGAAATTACTTCCCGAATTGCAGGCCCTGGCACCTGATGGTGAACGCCGCATGGGAGCCAACCCGCATGCCAATGGCGGCGATCTGTTGCGTGACCTGCGCCTGCCCGACTTCCGCGACTATGCAGTGACAGTGGACGCCCCTGGTGCGGATGGCGAGGGCGATACCTATGTTAGCGGCCGTTTCTTGCGGGATGTGATCAAAGAGAACCAGGAAAAACGCAACTTTCGCATATTTGGCCCTGATGAAACGGTATCTAACCGGTTGGACGCGGTATTTGAAGCAACTAACCGCCAGTGGGATGCACCAATAGCGGAGCATGACGAGTTCCTGGCAGCCGATGGCAGCGTAATGGAGATGCTGAGCGAGCACCAGTGCGAAGGCTGGCTGGAAGGCTACCTGCTAACCGGCAGGCATGGCCTGTTCAATTGCTACGAAGCTTTTATCCATATTGTGGATTCGATGTTCAACCAGCATGCCAAATGGCTAAAAACCACTTCAGAAATATCCTGGCGCAGGCGGATCGCCTCGCTAAACATCCTGCTTACTTCTACCGTATGGCGACAGGACCACAACGGGTTTACCCATCAAGATCCGGGGTTTATTGATCATGTGGTGAATAAAAAAGCGACGATCGTACGGGTATATCTACCGCCCGATGCAAATTGCTTATTATCCGTAATGGACCATTGCCTGCGCAGTTACCATTATGTAAACGTAATTGTTGCCGGCAAACACCCTGCACCGCAATGGCTCAACATGGATGAAGCGGTTGCACATTGCACCCGTGGTATTGGGATTTGGAATTTTGCCAGTAACGATCAGGATGCCGAACCGGATGTGGTGATGGCCTGCTGCGGAGACGTGCCAACGCTGGAAACTTTAGCAGCGGTTTCGATTATCCGTGAACATTTACCAGAGATCAGGGTCCGGGTCATCAACGTTGTCGACTTATTCAAACTACAGAAAAGCACCGAACATACGCATGGGCTTAATGATAAGGATTATAACGAACTGTTCACCACAGACAAGCCTGTGATCTTCGCCTTTCATGGTTATCCATGGTTGGTACACCGCTTAACCTATAACCGCGCCAATAACTCGGGCATGCACGTACGAGGTTATAAGGAAGAAGGTACCATCACCACATCTTTTGACATGACAGTACTGAACGAAATGGATCGTTTTCATCTCGTGATGGATGTGATTGACCGGCTGCCGCAAACAGGCAGCAAAGGCGTTTACCTCAAACAACTTATGCAGGATAGACTCATCCAACATAAGCACTACATCAACAGTAACGGTAAGGATATGCCCGAAATACTCAATTGGAAATGGAACAAATAAAAAAGCAGTTTTATAATCATTATTACCGTGTTAATAAAGGTGATACAACTATTACGGAGATAAGTATTAATAACTTTAAATCCTGCGGGCCCAAGCCCGCAGGGGCGTTACGCCGGCAATCCGATGCCTCACTATTCTGCTTATTTACTGATATAGGGCAGGCCATGGAGAAAGCCAAAGCCGGGGCACGGGCTCATATCGGGCGGCTTATCAAGCTTGGGGAAGAAGGATTACCCGAACTGCTGCAATACCGGATGGATCATTACGAAGACCTGAATATCAACCTTGTAGATGCAAACATCCAGAAGGAGGAAATTCAAATGCTGGCTGACCAGCACTTCGTGTACAAACCATACAGGATACCTCCTGGAAATACCGGCCTCCAGCCTGTAAGCCAGCTACCTATCCACCAATTGGTAATTTAAATCATGCTTCGGCATCAGGGAACAAAACGGACCTATATACACAACGTAAAGCTGGCTTCGCTGCTGGGGTTTACCGCGGGCTTTGTCAATGCAGCGGGTTTCCTCGGTTTTGCCGTATTGACCACCAACGTGACCGGGCATGCGGCTTTGTTCGCTGAACGGATAGCTTTCCAGGACTGGGCAACGGCACGGGTGGTTGCTCTATGGATGCTCCTGTTCCTCGCTGGCGCGTTTATTTCGGGCCTGCTTGTTTCGCGTATCGGCCGCAACCAGCAATACTCCTATGTGATCCCGGTGGGCACGGAAATCGCGATCCTGGTGGCAGTTGCCTTGCTGGGCCACCGGTATAACGGCAACCTGTTGGGCAAGGAAATCTTTGCAGGCAGCCTGCTTTTTGCAATGGGTATTCAAAACGCCCTGGTATCAATGGTATCCGGTTCTGTAGTGCGCACCACCCATTTGACCGGCACCTTTACCGACCTGGGTATAGAACTGGCACAGGTGTTGCAAAAAACACGCGAGGATCGCCCGCTATTGAGATCGCGGATAAAACTGCGCCTGGCTATTATCTTTTTTTTCATGTGCGGCGCGCTCGGTGGCGCTTATATTTTTCGTTCACTGGGCTTTCATTCTTTCCTGGCGCCGGTTGCCGTACTACTATATACACTGGTATACGATGTGCTGCGGGTCAAACTCAAACGTTACTATTATCAATGGCAAAACCGGGTCAGGAATCACTAATCTATGGCCGGCATTGCTTCATCATTGCAATAACACTTTTATCATTGTCTTGGCGACCTTTGCTCTCCAGCGGTAAAGCAATATATAAGGGTCGTAGTTTCAAAACATGATATTAACTAACCCCCGCTCGAGATTTTCATAGCGTTATATCGCAATTGTATAATTTCATTCCTAAACTATTTTTTTCTACTTTCGCCGCCCTTTAAATTTTAAGGCATGAAGCAATACTTATACGGAATTGATTTTGGTACGACCAATTCGGCCCTGGCTATTTTTGATGAGGAGAGCCGCGAAATTACCCATACGATCATTATCCCCTCGCTGATCTATTTCCACCAAAACGCGGCCGAAGGACATGTGGTTGGTGAAGAGGCGATCACAGCCTACCTGAGTGATAATATGAAAGGGCGTTTCATCAAATCGGTGAAGCAGGTGTTGTCGCGCAATAGCTTCACCGAAACCCGTATCCACAATAAACGCTATAATGCTTCAGACCTGGTCGCCATTATTCTAAAAGAGCTAAAAGCCCGTGCAGATCAATTGACCGGGCTGGATTGCCGCAAAGCGGTGATCGGCCGGCCGGTGTTCTTCGACGATGATGATGTACAAAAGGACACCTTAGCGCAAACCAGATTACAGAAAGCTGCCACACTTGCCGGTTTCACAGAAGTCCGGTTTCAGTTTGAGCCGATCGGTGCGGCTTTCGCATATGAAAAAAGCCTGGTCAAAAAGGAAAATGTTTTGGTGGCCGATCTGGGTGGCGGCACAACCGATTTCACCTACCTGGTGCTGGATCCTGAAAAAGCTAACAGTAAGGACCGGAAAAGTGACATGATGGCCAATGGCGGTATTTACATAGGTGGTGACACCTTCGATTCGGCGTTCATGTGGGAAAAGGGCACCCCTTATTTCGGTAAGAATACCAAATATGAAGCAACACCCGGAAAAGTATTAACCGTGCCGGTCTCCCTCTTTGCCAATATTTGTTCATGGGAACAAATGAATTTTTTTAACGGCATACGTATTAAAAAAGACATGGAGGACTATTACTATTTTTCGGGCAATGACCGGAAGTTCAAGAACTTGATAACACTGATCGATAACAACCTGGGATATTCGGTTTTTCAGTCCATTGAGCAAACAAAAATCACGCTGACCGAAAAAAGCGAAGCAATATTCCGCTATCATCAATTGGGAATCGATATAGAAGAGAAAATTAGTCTGCCTGAATATGAAAAAATCATTGCCAGGGATATTGAGCGAATCGCAAACTATCTTGAAAACTTCCTGCATAAAAACAATATAGATCCTAAAAACATTGACAGTCTTTTCCTTACCGGGGGTACCTCTATGATTAGTAGTATCCAAACCCTGTTCAGGGGCAAGTTCCCTCATATTAAACTCAATTCAGGAGACAATTTTAAGAGTGTGGCCAAAGGCTTAGCTTACAGTGGTTACCTTTTCGAAAATTAAGATCACCTTAACTGCTTAAAAAACCAAACGGCAACCGTTATAAGCGCTAATACGCCGATAATAAGTAAGATCTGGTTATTCTGTCTGGCTGCGGGGGTTTTGGCCAGCAACAGCGATAGAAATATCCAAATATTCCAGCCAACAATAAAAAGTGTCAACAGTCCACTGTACACCAGCTCGGACAAGTCGTAACCGCCGCCACCTACACTACCGCCCTTGGGGCCAAGGTATAGGGTGCATAACACAACAATTGACGGTGCGATCAATACCGTTAGCTTTAAGATCATTTTGCCGGTCTCGGTCATGCTATAGATGTTTATTGTTTTTTGTTACGCCATTCGTCCAAACTCATCTCGGTGTCCCCTGCCGGATCATAAAATTTGATCTCGTATTTGGGGTACACATACACACGGAACATGAATAACCGGGAGAAGTTATCTTCACCTCGCGTACCTGTTTCTACCAGGTAATACTCTTTCTCGTCTGTTGGTCGTTCAGCAATGCCTGTTTGATCGGCGTTCGCCTTTATCTCGGGCAGATCCTTAACGTCGCCAACAACCTTTTCTTCAGTCACAGGGGCCGAAAAAAGGGCGCCATTAACCTGGCGAATAACTTTAAGGCGTTTTGCCGCATATTTGGTGCCATTATCGCCTGCCTCGGATAGTGAGTCAGTAAACCATTTAACTTCCACCAGTTTATTTTTCAATTTGGCGGGTACAGCGTCATTCACCACCAGTTGCACAGTGTCTTTGCGGGCATCAAGAAATACGCCGTACCAGTAGTCAAAATTTCCCTCAAAGTGTATGAACTGCAAGGTATCCGTATGCAAGAGGGTTGCGCTTTTTTCGCTTTGTTTAACGGGCTTTGCTTTGATCGTGTCTTTATCAGCAGAGCGGGAGTTTTTTTTATTATGGCAAGCGCCAAGTAAACACACGAGGGCAAAAGCGGTATATATTTTCATAGGCAGCGGCAAGATAGCAGGTTAATTTGACCGGTAAAAGTTGCTGTAGTAACGATTGGGGCAGTTAAGTGTTTTAGGGCGCGCGCCAGCATTTGTAAGTTCTGATTTGCGGGATATTAAATTTTAATATCTTTAAACAAATCTTCAATTCATGAAAAAATTATTTTGCTTGTGTTTAACAGTAGCATTTTTTAGCATATATAACTATGCGGACGCTCAAAAGTTAGGGTTTGTTGATGTAGCCGGATTAGACCCACAAATAAAACCAGGTGATAATTTTTTTCGCTTTGTTAATGGGCGCTGGAACGACACCGCAAAAATTGCTAACGATCAGTCTGGTGTGGGCTCTTACTCATTCCTGAACATCCCCCAAAAACAGCTACTGCAAAACATCCTTGATAGCGTTTCAAAAACCAATAACAAGATGGGGAGCATTGAGCAAAAGGTAGGTGACTTCTACGCATCCGGTATGAATATCGAAACGATCAATCATCGCGGATATCAACCCATTAAACGGATACTCGCAGGTATTGACGCCATCAATAGTATACCGTCGTTACTCAGATTTGTGGCAACGGAATCAAAGTCGGGCAATCGCTCCATCATTAGCTTTGGAATTTCTCCCGACAACAAAAATAGCAGCATAAATATTGCTCATATTTACCAGGGAGGCATCGGCTTACCTGATAGAGATTATTATTTTAAAACCGATTCTCCTACGCTACACATTCAACAAGCCTATAAGGCATATATCAGCACCTTATTTCAATTAACCGGTAGCAGCCGTGCTGCCGCAACTAAGGATGCAGCTATAGCTTACAGGATCGAGAAGCAAATTGCGGCATCGCATAAATCAAATATTGAACTAAGAGATGTAAATGCAAACTACCATAAAATATCAGTTGCCTCCATCAGTAAGTCACAACCCAATATAGGTTGGTTGACTTTGCTTGCAGGTTTAGGCGCAAAGACTGACTCGATAGATATGGCACAACCCGCTTATTATGATAAGTTGAACACGATGTTAAAATCAGTCACCATACATGACTGGAAAGTATATTTAAAGGCCGGCACCCTCGAATACTATGCGGAAACACTCAGTAAACCCTTTGTTGATGCCTCATTTGAATTTAGCAAAGTATTATCAGGGCAAGCCACGCAAAAATCGCGCAGGCAAATCATGACGGAAAGCGTCGACGGCTACTTAGGGCAGGCATTAGGGCAACTGTATGTAAAAAGATATTTTAATGAGGATTCAAAAAAGCGGGTGCTGAACTTAGTAAACAACCTCCAGAAATCTTTCGAAAACAGGATCAACCACCTTGACTGGATGAGTGATAGTACCAAACAAAAAGCAAAAGAAAAATTATACACGATCACCAAAAAAATAGGCTACCCGGATAAATGGCGGAATTATGATAACGTGCAGATAGTTAGGACAAAATACTTTGAAAATGTGCTTTCGCTTAACCAAAACGGTTATCAATATGAACTGGGAAAGTTGAATAAACCTGTTGACAGAACAGAATGGTATACAACGCCATCTACGGTTACAGCATATTATAATCCATCCCAAAATGAGATCGTTTTCCCTGCGGGTATTTTGCAGTTCCCCTATTTTGATTTTTCCGCAGATGATGCCGTCAATTATGGAGGTATTGGCATGGTGATAGGCCATGAGATGACTCATGCCTTTGATGACCAGGGCGCGCAGTTTGATAAGGACGGCAACGTTAAAAACTGGTGGGCAAAGGAAGACTATCAAAAATTCAGAGAGAAAACAAAACAACTTGACAACTTATACAGCTCATTTACCGTTTTGGATACTGTTCATGTTAAAGGAGCGTTGACATTGGGCGAAAATACCGCCGATAACGGTGGCATTGCCATCGCTTACGATGCATTTAAAATGACGCAACAGGGAAAAGACACTGTTAAAATAGATGGATTTACACCAGATCAACGCTTCTTTTTATCAGTAGCCAGGATATGGCGGGTAAAAACAAGAGATGCGTTTCTTCGTACGTATGTGAACACCAATCCGCATTCGCCGGCCATGTGGCGGGTAAATGGCCCGTTAATGAATTTTGCTCCTTTTTACCGGGCATTTAACGTGCAACCAGGTGATAAGAATTACAAACCTGAGGATCAAAGAGTAAAGATTTGGTAAAAGGTAAACTGAAAGTAAATACACAATACACTGAATAACTTTAGTTAAAGCTATTCAGTGTACTGTGCTAATTGAGCGCTTCGCTTATTCAGATAAGATTTCTACCACCCATAATTTTGAACGAGGTTCGGATCTTTATCTATCTCGGTTTGCGGAATCGGCATCAGGTAGTGTTTGTCTGCAAATATCCGGGTTTGTAACGTAACTGTTTTGTAGAACACCGCAACGCCGGCGGCTTCGCTCGTCTCGTCCAGCCCGGTAGCGGCAAGTTCTGCAGCAGAGGGCCGTGCATTTAAACCCAACGCGGGGCCGTTATCTACGGTCTTTGCTATCAGCCAGCGCCTTACATCCCAAAAGCGGTGGCTTTCAAAAGCAAACTCTACCCTACGCTCATTTTGTATACGTTTGCGCATACCGGCTTTGGTGTCATCCTCCGGCAAAATAGGAAGTGCGGGCATAGACACGCGGTTACGCACCATGTTCAGATATTGGTAAACGGACTGATCGGGTGCATCCAGGTATTCATTCATCGCTTCAGCATAGCTCAGATAGATCTCAGCCAAACGGAAAATTGGAAAATTCCTGGTTCCGGTGCCAGAATTTGCGTTACGGTCATAAGTAGGCGATAAAAACTTGCGTATATTATACCCCCAGGGATTAGTACCCGGCTTGCCGGTGGCCCATCCATCTGTTACACCGTTCCCCGCGCCAAACCAGGCAAGCCTGACAGGCCGCTTGGTTGCATCAAAGCGCCACACATCATACTGGAAGAATATGCTGGCATAAAAGCGGGGGTCGCGGTCTTTATACATATTAGAGATATTACTTACACTCTGCACCTTTTGACCATCCCATAAATCGCCGCTCCACGTACCGTTTATAGTATAGCCCGAGCCCTGAGCATTGATGGGATAACCGTTTTTCATTTCATAGGCATCAACAAGCTGCTGTAGCGGTGTCAGTTTTCCGTTTCCTTTGAAGGGCGATCCGTTAGGAAGAAGATTACCGTCTATATCTGTTGAATTGCCCATGATCCTGGGCAGGATGGTTTCCGTATAGTCGCGGGTATAGAACTGGGCAGCATAATTTTGCACCGGGTTGTTGGGAAACGGACTGTATAGGCTATAGATACCCAGATCAATAACTGCTTTTGCGGCATCAGCTGCTTTTTTCCATTTTTCTTTGTCATAGCTTGCGCTGAAAAGCACCTTACCATCCTTGTTTTTTATACTTGCGTACAAAGGATTGCCGTTAAATAAAGGGCTCGCAGCGTAAAGCAATGTTCGGGCTTTCAAAGCCAATGCAGCACCTTTCGTGATCCGGCCGGTTTGAGCAGCCTCCTGAGTCGCAGGCAACACCTCCGCAGCAGCGTCACATTCCGAAGTAATGAAGTTAACCACCTCATCAACCGAGTTACGGGCAACCTGTGTATCTTCCAGATTACCGGGATCAACATCTTTCGCGGTTGTCAATAACGGGACAGCGCCATAACGTTTAAACAATTCAAAGTAGAACTGTGCCCGCAAAAATCGGGCTTCCGCCTTATAGCGCGGTTTCCAGATGGCATAGTAACTCTCGCGATCAAGCGGAACAGGTACATTATCAATACGCTCAATAAAGATATTGGCCCGCCTGATGTCCTGGTATTTGCCGGACCAGTTACCCAAAGGGTTGTCGTTGGTGCTCCAGCTGCCCAGGTTGTATTTATATGCGTTAATCGCCTCGCCGTTGTCGAACCAATGGTGATAGGTTTCGTCAGTTGCAGCCGTAAAATAAGCTTGCATTTCGTCAGGCAAAGCGTTATAAAGCCGCGCCTGGGCCTGTTCGGCCAGGTTAATATTATTGTAGACATCGTTTTCGCTTGAATATTCAGCTGGTACAACGTCCAGGTATTTTTTGCAGGAAGTACTGCCAACCAGTAGTACTGCCAATAGCAGCTTACAAATATTTTTCATCATGTTACATTGAAGCATTTAATCCTAAGTTTATTACACGCAGCTGTGGGTAATCGCCAAAACCATTGGTCCTTTCCGGGTCAAAGATTTTCATCCTGGACCAGGTATAGAGGTTTGAACCGCTTACAAAGGTGCGGATGTTAGAAAGGCCGATCTTATTTACCCAACGTTTTGGTAATGTATATCCGATCTCGGCATTTTTGAAGCGCAGGTAATTGGAAGAGCGCAGCCAAAAGGTGGAGTTTTGGTTATTATTGACGTTGTTAGAAGATGACAATCTCGGCCAGGCGGCATTCGGGTCAGGATTTTCCGTGGTCCACCGGCCTTTCAGATAGTCGGCCAAAACGGAACTGTTACTGGAGAACGCCCATGCTGAAGTACCTGTCAGCCAAAGTTTACCGCCGGTAGCTCCCTGGAAAAGAACGTTCAGGTCAAAATTCTTATAAGTGTAGGATAAGGTTAGGCCCATGATAGATTTGGGAGTAGTTACTTTACCCAGGTAGCCTTCATCCTGGCTGTTGATCACACCATCGCCATTACGGTCCAGGTATTTGATATCGCCCGGGCGCACCGCGCCGAATTGCTGCGTAGGGCTCGCTGCGATATCCGCATCATCTTTGAACAGGCCAAGGGCCGTAAGGCCGTATGCTTCATTGATCTGGGTACCTTTCAGCCCGCGGTATGCCAGGGCATATACCGGTTCTGCCGCATACTGGATCCGGTTAGTCGCATACGAATATGATCCCCGTACCATAAGATTATGATTGCCGAAATGTTTACGCCAGGTCACCTCGCCCTCGAAACCCTTATTATCAACAATTCCTGCATTGATAGCCGGCAAGTTTTGTACACCGGATACATCGGGTATAATGGTAGCCGTAGTCAGTATTTGCGTGCGCCTTTCTTTGAACACATCGCCTGTAAAGGCAATCTCACCTTTAAACAGTTCCAGGTCTATCCCAATATTCGCTTTCTTCGATCGCTCCCATGTCAGGAATGAATTCCCTGTAGCGCTCTCTTGCGCGCCGGAGTAGCCATCACCATCGGCAGCCTGACCGAACCTGTAACCGCTGCCATTGCCAGTTTGCCACGTGCTCAGATAAGCAAAGCGCCCAACACTGTTGTCAACACCTACAATACCGTATGATCCTCTTAACTTTAGCAAGTTCACAACCTTACTATCTTTCAGAAATTGCTCGTTGGAGGCCACCCAACCTGCCGATACCGCAGGAAAGAGCCCCATGCGCCTGCCTTTCATAAAATTTTCAGAACCGTTATAACCCGCGTCGGCTTCCAGCACATATCGCCTGTCATAAGCGTAATTGAACCTGCCTACTAAGCCAAGTTGCTTATACGGAAGGGCTGCAATTGCACCGTCGGCGGTGGCAGTTGCCAGAAAACTTTGCGATTGATTATAACGCAGCATACCGGATACGACGTGCTTTTGTGCAAACGTCCGGTCGTAATTTAAGTAGGCTTCGTAAGTTGATTTGCGGCTGCCATTGGCGTCTACCGCAAAACCAAGCAGCCCGTCACCAGTACTCAGCTCCTCGTAATGGCCTTTACTGAGATCCGTTTCATTTTCATCGATGATAAACCGATAGGTTGAATAATTACGCTGACGGGTGATGTTACGGAAGTTTTGCGCATCATAGGCGAAGCGCGTCCTGAAACTCAGGCCTTCTGTGATAAAAGGCATTTTAAGCGTAAACCCGATGATCGAACTTAGCGTATTTTCGAAAAAACGTCCATAGCCAAATTGCGTTAGCCGGCCGTATGGATTGGGCGGAGAGTCTTTTTGCCCGGGCACGGAGCCATCCGGATTAGTAAGCGGGTACAGGTAAGATGGGGTGTTCCGGATCTCGTTAAAGAAAGAGCCCGATGTTTCGGTAGGGTAATTTCTGTCGCGGACAATATCGGAAAGGTTGAGTTCCAGCTTCAATATAGATGTTAAGTCTACATCGATGTTACTGCGAAAGTTATACTTATTCATTACCGCATTGATGTTGTAAGCGTTCAGGTTGTCATATTTATACAACCCGTCTTGCTTCAAATAACCCAGCGATACGAAATACCTTGCGGTTGATGAACCGCCGTTAACGTTAAGGTTGCCCTGCGTCATCATAGAAGATGGCTTGATCAGCTCCTTCGTCCAGTCAACATTCGGATACAAGTATTGATAGGTCGGGTTACTCCGGTCGCGGAACTTATTCAGGTATTCATCCGTGTAAAGATTGGAGTTGAGGCCGTCATTATTCAATGCTTCCCTGAAAAGCGACAAGGCATCGAAAGAATCGAGGTACTTTGGCATGTTGATGGGTTGCTGCGCCGCTGTTTGCGTGGTTAGTGAGATAACTGGCTTGCCAGTTTGGCCTCGTTTGGTGGTCACCAGCACAACGCCGTTAGCGCCCTTCATCCCATAAACAGCGGTGGCTGCCGCATCTTTGAGCACGCTTACCGTTTCCACATCATTGGCGTCAATACCGTCAATGCTGTTTTCAATACCGTCTACAAGGATGAGCGGACTTTTACCCTGGTAAGTGCCAAAGCCACGGATGTATAACGCGGAACCATCGGCCCCCGGTTCACCACTGCTCTGTATCGTAACCAAACCCGGCAGGCGGCCCGCGAGGCTATTCGTCAGGCTGGCCGTTGGTGTGCGAAGCAACTCTTTTGACGTTACTGATGTAAGCGCGCCTGTCACATTATTTTTTCTTTGGGTACCATAAGCTACCACTACAACATCCTCCAGAAACGCGACGTTCTGTTTCAGCCGTACAGCAATAAATTCGCGGGATCGAACCGGTACTTCCGCTTTCAGGAACCCCATCATGCTGAATACCAGCGTGGCGTCTTCAGGCACCTTGATCAGATAGCCACCGTTCACATCAGTTACCGAGCCATAGCCGCTTCGGCCTTTAACCGTAACGGCAACGCCCGGTAAACCCACCCCACTGGTATCCGTAACCGTACCGCGTACTTCAATGTCTTTTAAGGCTCTAATTGTTGAGTTTATTTGCGCACCGCTATCGATTTTATTGTTCACACCGGCAAGCGCCGGACAACAAAAAGAAGTTAAGATGCTGATCAGTAAGACACACAATCCCGCACCCGGAAAATTAGTGCCTTCTCTATTGTTAAATAAAGGTTTTCTCATAATTGATTTTGTACATTTTTTTTAATAGGAATGCTTTTTGCGTAATGGTTTCCCGTCAAAAGACTATCAGCTGGCGGGCTGTTCAGTTGGAGATTTTTACATCATGTTGTTAAGATTAGCTTTAAAGAGCAAGCGCAATACGGTAACCTTGCGCTTATTTCGGCGCACAGCAATTCATGGGACATACTGGGTATGTTATTCTAAGTATTGGTTTTACGGCCCTGCCGTACCGCGTATGGCGACTTGTTAGTTATCTTAAGGGCGGCATCAGTCACCTATTGGCCTGGGAATGTCTACCCCGGTACTAACAGCAGTACCAAAGTTTGGAGTGCCATCAGCGTTCCAAATGAGTTTTTGCATGCGTACCGTTCTTGGCTGATTAGGCTGGTTGACCGTATTACGTGCATGGTAAATAAACCAGTTTTCGGTTTCCGTAACACCCTTATCATTTTGCCGACTGCTGGAAAAAAAGCCGTTATGGCCCGGTCCGTAAACAGCGTTTTTATCGCTTTTTACAAAAACCTGCTTTTTGTTTATCCAGTCTGCCGAAACGGTGGGGTCTCCACCCGGTTTCAATTGAATTTGGCCCAGGCAATAGTTATCACTGCTGTACCGGCTGGCTGAAAAAATGACGAATACCGGACTTTTAGCATCGCGTTGTAACATGATGGGGCCCTCGTTAACGCCTGCCCCTAAAAACGTTGGCTCCCATCGTTCCCAATCGTTGGTTGGTAATGATATTTTAACCCTTGCCCCGCTAAGCGTCCACGGGTTGGCCATGGGAGCGAGAAAAATGTATTGTTTATATTTCTCAGCTGCATTCTCCCAACCGGACCAGATAAAATAGTTTTTATCCCCTATCGTTAATATCGAGCCATCGATGGCCCACTGGTCATTGCCCGCGTCAGCTATTTTGCCTTTATAGGCCCAGGTACCTTTTGTAGGATCCGCGCTTTCATTTTCGAGCACGAACATCCGGTTGCTGTCGTCAACGCCGCTTTGTGCCGCTGCAAAATAGATATACCATTTACCGCCGAGGAAATGCAGTTCGGGGGCCCAGATGTCTGCAGAATGATCCGTGTTTTGCGGAGGCGTCCACACAACCGTTTCATCAGCAGCAACCAGTTGTGACATTGCACGCGTTTTTGCGATCGATATACGATTGCCTTTCGTTGAGAGAAAATAATAGTTCCCATCCTTCTGAGCCACGAAAGGGTCTGGATGGTCACCGTCTATGACAGGGTTTTTAAAATAACTTACTTTATTCCCGGATGAATCAATCTTAGCTGGCGCATCAGATGCCCCGTTTTTTTGACCGGCCTGGGTTAACATGGGGATACAAGCAACCAGCAGCGTAAATAATCTTTTTCTCATACGAAATTCAAATAGGTTTCAATAAATTGGTCAAGCATTAATCGGGTATAGTGTTGCGTAAATGCGGACGACCGTATTAATTCTATAATTGGTTGACCAAATCTAAATAGGAATATTGCGGAAATGAGCTGCACAAAAACCTATAGTGGCAAAATCAAAACCGTCAAATTTACATTTAACTGATAGTTAGGTATTTAATACATAATTAAGCGGAAAAAATCATGCTTAATATCTCGATATTTAGCCTTTATCTTACTACTTTTCAACGGTTTGTGGCTGGCTGTTTGCATTAAAACCGTGTTAATTTGTAGCTTTATAATGTTTATGGCCGGCTCCTGTTTCATTTGAAATAAACTACTTCATTTCTTTCAAAACACGAGTGAGACGAAGCCTTCCCGCTAACCGACTTCCTGAATTTGATATATACCTGATGAAAAGATTTCTTACAATTATCACTTTGTTACTGGCCGTTTCCCCTGCCCGGTCGTCCAGTCCTAAAACTGACAGTTTATGGCGGGTATTAAAAACAGAACTCAGCCGGGAGGAAACGCATATTAAACGCAAAGAAGAGAAAATACTGCTGCTGAGACGGCAATTGGCTTTAGCACCTGCCGGTAAATTCGGCCCGCGATATGAACTTTTATCGCGCCTGTTCGACGAATATAGTTCTTTCAAGTTTGATTCTGCTATCACGAATGTGAACAGAATGATCGATCTCTCAAAACAGTATGGCAAAAAAGATCAGCTCATCAGAAGCCAGATGGCAATGGGGACGGTATTGCTAAAATCGGGCTTCTACAAAGAAGCTTTTGAAACAGTCTCGTTAATTGACACCAGCAGGCTGTCAAAACAAACCGAACATGAATTTTTAAATCTTCGGGCGATGCTGTTTGCAGAAATCCGTGCCTATGATAACGATGCTTATTTTTCCAAACGATATTATCAGGCTTCGCAAAGGGATTACCGTGCAGCAGCACTCATCGTTGACGAGGCTGAGCTGGAGAAAACAATTAACCTTGCCTTCATTCCGGATAAAAAAAAGAAACCTTCTGTTGAATTTTACTACTGGTACTTGTTGAGTAAGCATCTTTCAGAACACGATATTGCCATGATCGCGACGAGGATCAGCCATGCTTACGCGGATGATGATAAACGCTTGTTGTTGACCCTTGCTGCGATCAACGATATCCGCTCTGCGACCAAAGAGACATTCGCTATATTTTTATTGGGCCAGGAGTTTTTTAAACTAAACCGAAACAACGACGCGTACATTTGTATTCGTGAGGCCCTCGGCAATGCCGCTTTTTATGGCACGCGGAATCGCGCCGCTCAAATAGAGTCTGTACTGCCGCTTATTGCCAGCAGGTTATTGGAAGAGAAGCAACACGAAAAGGATATGGTATGGATAGGTTTCGCTGTCATTCTCCTGGTTGCATTCGTACTCTTCTTTCAGCTGGTACTCTTCCGTAAACAGTTTCTCCGCATAAAAATAAATGAGCTGATCATCAAAGAAAAGAATACAGAATTGGAAGAAGTGAACGGAAAGCTTTGGAAATCTTCTAAAATAAAGGAAGAACTGATCGGGCTTTTTTTTAAGACATGCTCCTCCTATATAGAAACACTTGAAAAAGTTAAGCGAAAGACCCAGCATAATATAAAACTGGGTAAATATCAGGATGCAACTACGGTGCTTGGCAATGTTCAGATCCAGCAGGAGAAGACAGAACTTTATAATACCCTGGACAGAATATTTTTAACGCTTTTTCCAAACTTTGTCTCAGCATTTAATTCGCTCTTAAATAAAGAGGATCAAATACAGTTAAAAGAAGGCGAAATGCTGACGGCAACGTTGCGGATCTTCGCGCTGATCCGTCTTGGGGTTACTGACACTGAAACCATTGCTAAAATTCTGGATTACACTGTAAGCACCGTGTATACCTATAAAGCACGTGTAAAAGCCAAAGCCTTAGTAGCACCAGAACTATTTGAGCAAAAAATGATGGAGATTGAATTTACTGATGATTACTAATGTAAGTTAGCCATGTAATTGAGCGCGTATAAAGCGGTAAAAGATCAATCAACTCGGGTCGGCAGACTAAGCTGAAGTGATTTTAACAAAACTTTTAAATAGCGATACGTAGTTAACCATACTAATCTTTAAATAAAAGATAAGTAACATTTCTCAATTTGCTACACAACGGAAACCAAGGTGTTCCATGCCGCTATCTTCAGTACTCTTCATCCTGCGGGATACCCGGTAGCCAGAGCAATAACTATCATTACACAAAAATGAGCCTCCTCTGATCA
>NZ_LGEK01000219.1 GCF_001636615.1 Mucilaginibacter sp. L294
TATTGCTCGGCAACGCCGCACTCATCGAGCGTGCCCGTCGCTGGAAGAAGGTCACCGGCGGCGGCTGGCGCCAGGCCGGCATGCTCGCTGCCGCGGCGATGCATGCGCTGGATCATCACGTCGAACGGCTCGCCGACGATCATGCGCGTGCCGGCCGACTTGCCGAAGGCTTGCGTCGTATCGACGGCCTCACTGTCACGGCCTGTCACACGAACATGGTGTTCCTCGACGTGCCGGCAGCGCGCCTCAAGGACCTCGCCGCACATATGGCGGCCGCCGGCGTGCGCCTGAGCATCGGCTACCTTCCGTCGATCCGGCTGGTGACGCATCTGGACATCGACGATGCCGCCGTCGAGAAGACCATCGCGGCCTTTGCGTCGTTCTCGATGTAGGAGGCTTCAGCGCGGTGACATCAGCTTGCGCTGCAGCGAATACAGGATCGCGGCGTCGGTGGCATCGAGCGCATCGGTTTCCATCGCGCGGTAATGGCGATGGAAGGCGATGATCGCATTGCGGGGATTGCTCACGTCGTAAC
>NZ_LGEK01000220.1 GCF_001636615.1 Mucilaginibacter sp. L294
GACGGATTGATGATGATGCTGCGACGCTGCTGTGTCAGATGGGCGTCGAGGACCTCAGCCCTCGGTTCATTGATCGAACAGCGATTGAAAACGCGTGCCGGGGTGTTGTTGTCATCAGTCAGACCTGCCGGAACCGACGTCGACACCGAGGTGATATCCAGGTCCAACGGGACCACTTTGAGCTTGGGAACCAGCCACAACGGGACTGCAATTGCAGCGGTCAGCAGGGCGATCCCGAAGAAGATCAACGCCGGTGCCAAAAACTTTTTGATGTCATACCCCTCTCGAACGGCGACAAGCGAGTTCAAGTATTGCAGTACGCACCCCGAAAGTTGCCGATGGCCGCGGATTTCCGCACATCGCGCGTCCGGCACCGCGCGAACAGGGCTTCTTCCATGCCCATACCCGGGTACCGTCGTCACGCAGGTAGAGTCTTCACCCGAAGCGCCTTAGTAGCTCAGGGGATAGAGCAACCCTCTCCTAAAGGGTAGGTCGCAGGTTCGAATCCTGCCTAGGGCACCACATGTAGAGA
>NZ_LGEK01000222.1 GCF_001636615.1 Mucilaginibacter sp. L294
CAGCACATTGCGGTCGGGCGGATGCCGTTCGAAGACGGTGACGACGCGCTTGATGTCCGTACCGTCCGCCCGCAGGGGGTGTTCGAAGTTGACCACCTTGGTGGCGTCGGAGTCGACGCCCGGCGCGTCCGGGTCCGCGACCAGATAGACGATGTCGTAGCGCGAGAAGTCGACGTGCGGATCGGAGACCGCCAGCGCGTCCCGCAGATACGCCGTGCGCCGCGCCGGCGCCCAGTCGCGCCGTATCCCGTATGTGGTCGACGCATGCGGCATCCGGAGCCAGTCGCGGCGCGGATGCGCGCGGAGCTTGAACTTCCCGTACGAGGCGCGCTCGTAGAAGCGGCTGGTGGCGGGGAAG
>NZ_LGEK01000221.1 GCF_001636615.1 Mucilaginibacter sp. L294
CGAATGGCAAGGCCAACGCAGGTGCTTCGTCGCCCAGTTCGTTGCGCCAATCGTTGAGCTGGCGCTGCGCTTCGCTGCGATTGAGCCGACGGTGCTGCAACGCGGCGGAATGGCTAGAAACAACCGGCGGCGCGGCAAGCGTGGCCGCCGTTCCCGTGACAGCGACACAGAAGGGCGCGAAAAATTCACCGACGATGAACTGCATCGACAATCCGTGGGTTGCGATGTGATGCAGCGCCAGCAGCAACAAGTGTTCATTGTCGCCGTAACGTACAAGGCCCACCCGCAACTCGGGTCCTTGCGCAAGATCGAAGGGCTCGGCGGCGAAGCGTTTCGCGAGCTTGCGAAGCGTTTCTTCGCTGGAGCTTTCATCAAGCAGATCGGCGCGCATCCAGTCGAGGGGTGTTGCCGGATGGATTCGCGGCACATAGACATGCACCGAGCCCGGCGTCTCGACAAAGCTCGTACGCAACGCGGCATGACGTTCGACGAGGATGTCGAAGCTGCGGCGCAACGCGTCGATATCGAGT
>NZ_LGEK01000223.1 GCF_001636615.1 Mucilaginibacter sp. L294
AGATGTGTATAAGAGACAGTGCCACCCCAATGCGAAAGTAGCTCAGTTGGTAGAGCACGACCTTGCCAAGGTCGGGGTCGCGAGTTCGAATCTCGTCTTTCGCTCAAAATCCTTCCCTTAAACCGGAGGGATTTTTTATTTCCGCCCCTTTTTATGTGTTGGTTTAGCTATCTTCAAAACCACAAACCAATAAACACATGAAAACAGACCTGTACACCAAAATCATCCTAACCGTAATTGCAGTTGCGTTAACTGTAAACTTGTTTAAAGGAAGCATTACCCCTGCCATGGCCGACGGCAAAAAATATGTTACCCTGCCAATCAACGCCGATGGCAGCATCAACGTAAATATTAATAAGATGAACGAAACGATGGATGTAAACGTAAAAAGCGTTGACAGAGGCGCTTTTTACTATGTAACACCAATACCGGTAAAAGTTACCCAATAAAGCACTAATTATCCTGTCTCTTATACACATCT
>NZ_LGEK01000224.1 GCF_001636615.1 Mucilaginibacter sp. L294
GCACGTCTTCCGGTGATGCGGGGGTCGCGAGGTAGAACGGGCGACTCAGCGGTGCGCGCCAATCGAGCAGGAGGGTGCTGTCCTGATCGTCGTCGTCGAGGATGCCGATGCGCCCGATCCGGCGGACCTCACCGCTGTCGAGGTCGAGGCGGCCGAAGTAGAGATTGTGTTCGGCGGCATCGAACTTGGTCAGGTCGTCGTTGTACAGACGCTCATAGGATTCGCGTTCGGAACGGGCCTGTGGGGTGCCACCGGTATCGCGCAGCGCAGACGCCAGCCGGGTCTGCGCGTTGCGGCGCATCCGGTCGAGCCGACCGTATACGCGATCCAGATGGTGTTGTTCGGCCTCGAACACAGTCCTCCTCGGTGTACTGAAGCAGCGTGTCGAACGGGAGATCCGACTGCGTCGTGCGCGCACAAAAATGGCACCAAAGAATAACGCGGTGGGCCGGATAAAGCTTCCCGGCCCACCGCGTCACAGAGGGGATGCGGCCTGCTACCAGGCCGATGCGACCTTGTTCAGG
>NZ_LGEK01000225.1 GCF_001636615.1 Mucilaginibacter sp. L294
TCGTCGCCGTGCACCCGATACTGAAAAGCCGCGTGAACTCCGTACGCCACCCGCGCTCGTAATCCTTTGCGAACACTGGGTTCTGCATGAACCACAGGGTGCTGCTGGCCGCGGTCTCCGGTGGTCCGAGGAGATCGAGATAACCCCGGCTGTCGTCGATGCCATCCGGTAGCCGCGACGGATCGAGGAGTTGCCGGGCACGTGCGAGCGCGGTACTCAAAAGTCCCGCTGGATCCGCAGGGTTCCGATGGTGGTGGCCAGCGAATCATATTGTCCGACCAAGAGAACGAACTCGATCAGTTCGCGTTCGTCGAAGTGGGAGGACAAGTCCTTCCACGTGACATCACTGAGATCCTTGGTCTCGACCAACTCGTCGACACCGCGGAGCAACGCCGCCTCGAGGTCGGCCCAGTCGGCATCGGGACCGGCAAGTATGCGTTCGAACTCGGCGTCATCGATTCCGGCCCGCCGGCCGAGACGCCTGTGGTGGTCCAATTCGTACTGGCAGCCTCGCAGGT
>NZ_LGEK01000226.1 GCF_001636615.1 Mucilaginibacter sp. L294
CATGCAGTCCACGTCCATGGAATCGATCCACGACCGGCCTGCGCCAAGGCGTGTCTCATATCCGTTTGAGCCATGGGATGGTCGCATTGAGGACGCCGCCGCCGCGGTAGTTGAGGTTGTGCTTGTCGTAGCGGGTGGCGATCCCACGCCATTGTTTGCACCGTTGGAAGACATCGGAGCATCGCCGGCCTGGCCGGGGGCACACACGACCAACGGCATTCCGGCGCCGTCGACGAGATGATGATCTCTGGTGCTCAGCCCGCCCCGAGACTTGCCAATGCCGTGGTCAGGCGGCTCCTCGGTCAGATTCATGTAATTTGATGGATCCCTCCGTGCCCCGTGGGAGGTTCGTGCCGTGTTGATGGGCGCGGTTGACCGTGGAGTCGACCTGATCGCCCAATCGATCAGATCGGCGTCTGCCGCGGTGGTGAGCACTACCGCGAAGAT
This sequence comes from Mucilaginibacter sp. L294, assembly GCF_001636615.1. Taxonomy (GTDB): domain Bacteria; phylum Bacteroidota; class Bacteroidia; order Sphingobacteriales; family Sphingobacteriaceae; genus Mucilaginibacter. The sequence goes on from NZ_LGEK01000226.1 coordinate 448, forward strand.
CTGATCCCAGATGCCGTCTTTGCTGTACTGGTTGTGG
>NZ_LGEK01000227.1 GCF_001636615.1 Mucilaginibacter sp. L294
TACGACTACGGCGCACCGATCACGGCAAACCGGATTCTCACCAACAAGTACGACCAGCAGAAGCTCATCGGTTACATGACACACGCCGTCGCGCCGCTCGCGCGGACCGATGCCGTCGCGACATCCGTGCCGGACAACCCGCGCCTTCGCGTCAACGCCCGCGTCAATCCGGAGGACGGCACTCGCTTCTACATCCTGCGGCACGCCGACGCGGCGGATACGTCGAACGACACCACGCACCTCCGCGTCACCCTGGGCAAGACGGGCGATACGACGATTCCACTGCAGGCGGGCACCGCGATCCGTATCAACGGCCGCGATTCGAAGATGCTTCTCGCCAACTACCGCTTCGGCAGGCAGGACCTGGCGTATTCGACGTCCGAGCTGATGACGCAGCTGCGCATGGGCGACCGCGATGTCGCGCTGCTTTACGGCCGGCACGATGAAGACGGTGAAACAGTGTTGCGCTATTCGACAGG
>NZ_LGEK01000023.1 GCF_001636615.1 Mucilaginibacter sp. L294
AGATGTGTATAAGAGACAGTGTTTATATTGCATTTTAGTATTTAATAACAAATTAAACTTATCGTGAGCAGGAAATTTTTATTCTGGCCGATATTCTTCTACCTTATTATAGGGTTTATTTGGCTGGTTGCCGGTACATGGTTGCTTAACCATATTCAAAACAATCACCCTTCAGCGCATTTGCAATATTTGTGGGATATAAAAAACATCGTCTTTCTTTTAGCGAGTGTAATTGGTGCTGTTTATTTAATGAACAGCTATTATAAAAGATTACTGCTTAAGGAACGGGTTTTAAACGGGCAGTTACAAAAAGGTAAGGTTGAACTTAATGCATTATTAAATATTTATGAAATTGTTACCCAGGCAACAAGCGATGTTATATGGGATTACGACATTATCAACGATGAACTAACGTGGCTTAGCGGTTACAAAGAGGTGTTTGGATATAAAGATAAGTTGGTAGCAACAAATGCTTTCTGGAATATGAAGCGGATACACGAGGAGGACAGGGATGCCGTTATTGCTGCTTTTAAAAACGTGCTTGCAGAAAAAAAACAAAAATGGAATGCGGAGTATAGGTACCAATGCAAGGATGGCAGTTATAAGTATGTTTTGGACCGGGGGTATTTGATCTGTGATCAAAAAAACGAACCTGTTAGGATGATCGGGGCCATCCAGGATATCAATAAACGCAAACTATATGGCCAACAATTAGAGGAGCAAAATGCCAGGCTGAAAAAAATTGCCTGGCTAAATTCCCACGAAATAAGAAGGCCGCTCTGTAACATCACCGGGTTGATCCCATTGATTAAAGCAAGCGCAGGCAATAAAGAAGACCTAAAACACCTGCTTACCCTTTTAGAAAAAGCATCAACCGAGTTAGATGAAACCATCAGTAAAATAAACGAGACAAGCCAGAGTTAGCAGAAGAAAGGTAATTAACCCTTCTTTGCCAGGTAATCGTGCACAAACTGGTCAACGTCAACAAGGTCAATATTGGCTTTTAGTATCTTCCATTGCCCATCCACCAGAAAATAACTTGGCACCGCTTTTATTTGCCAGTTAGCTACATTAGGGGAACTATCTCCCTTAAAATCAGCCACCTGCGGCCACGTTAACCGGCTTAGTTTTACCGCGCGTTCCCATACCTGTTTATTGCCATCGGTGGCTATACTTAACATTTTAAAGCTCTTTTTATCACTATCGGTTAAAATAAGGCCGTTAAGCATTTTTGAGTGGTTCATTTCGCTTAACTGGCTGGTAGATGTCCAAAACTCTACCAGTATCACTTTAGCGGTTATCGTTTTTTTATCAAATACTTTACCATTGGGTGTAAAACCTGCAATGGGGGGCGCATCTGCCCCAGGCAATAGTTTAGTTAAGATGCTTAGCTTGTTAGTTACCTTTATACCGTCGTCGGTGCTTTTCGCTTTTTCGGTTAATTTTTTAAAAATGCTATTGTACTCAACAGGGTACTCATCCAAATATTGCTGCGCCATAATATGCGCGGCCACAACATTATCAGGGTGTTTTGCTATGTAAGCGTTCAGGATCTCCGGTTCAAGTTTTCTGCGTTCTATTTGGTAACCGCGGGTTTTGTCTGTAAATGCCGTATGCGCTTTTTTAGATAATACCCTTGCTTCGCGGGTATCTAAATAGGTGATCAGCGAATCGATAGTATGATTAAGAGCGCCTGCTAAATCGTTCTCGGTTTTATAATAATCAGAAAGCTGCAGCTGTGTTTGCGATGCGGTTACAATGGACGGATAAGCACCCTTACTCGCAGGTTTAACATTTACCGTATAACTTCCGTTTTCAAGGTACATTTCAAAGCTGTTCCTATAGCTTAGCGGTTTGTTATTATCAACTACCGTAATGTTAAAATATCCCGGAGCCTCAAAAGCCTTGCTAATAGTTGCGTCGCCATCTTTTATATTTTGGCTTAGCAGCATCTGGTTGTTTTGATTGATGATGACCGTACCGCTTGTTATACCGGCCGCTTTAACAGTTAATTCAACTTTGGGTGGTTTGCTGCATGCTGTAAATAGCAACGCAACAACGATAAGGTAATAGTATTTCATTATTAATATTAACAGACCTAAAATAGGGAATATCTTTTCAGTTTTAAAAGACCTTTTTAAGCCGGGTTTAACATTTTGTTAAACCCGGCCTGGTGTTATTTAAAATCAAGGTCGCCAATGTATACTCCGCCCTTGGCGTCTTTTTTCATTTGAAGTACAATCACTTCTTTCTTTTCTTGTGGCGTCCCATAATTGGTGTACATCTCGGCCATAATGGTTGTTGGCCCGGCAATAGTGGCCTGGGTATCGCCATAATAATCGATCTCAATTTTGTAGCTGCCCTTTATGGCCTTTTTCAGCATAAATTGTTCGGGGCCAAAACCCCGGGTCATGTCGCGCGAGATGCGCCCCCCGGCCTCCGTACGGTTATGATTGTAAAAACATTTTTCGCCGTCAGGGTCGGTTACCCACAGGTCAATATCGGTGTTGTTCATGTTCCAGTTCATCACTATCCTTATATCAACCGGCAGTGGTTTAATAAACTGTTTAGGGATAGCAGAAAGGGACAACTGCGGTTTATGTAACGTTATAATCCGATTGATCTCGGGCAGGAAGATCTCCTGGATGCCTCTGTAAATATTATCCGCATCAGTAGTATAGCTTTTTGTCATAGCGGCATAAAGTACATCAAGCGCTTTTTGATACTCGCCGGCATCGGCAAGCGCCAGCCCGTAGTCGCGGTAGCTTTGCGGGTCTAAGGGGCGCAGTTCGGTTACCTTTTTAAAGGCAAACACCTCACTATTAAAATCACCAAGCTGTTTAAATTTATACCCCAGCATTTTGTACAACTCGTAGCTCTCCAGGTCTAACTCGGCCAGGTTACTTAATACCCGCATGCCAATTTCCCGGTTGCCTGTTGCAATAAAATAATTAGCTACATCAAAATAATACACGGGGTTCCCTTTTTGGCCGGCACGTAGTTCTAAATATTTTTGATACTGGTTTTCTTTAGCGGTTTTTTTAAGCACTTTCAGATAATCCTCATCTGCCTTTTTATAAGTGATATCGATCCCTTTTACCACCGTGCCGGTATTCTGTAATGAATCGGCATTTGCGGGCCTGCCATTTTTAGTTGATACCACCACCACGCCATTGGCAGCCCTTGCACCATAAATAGCGCTTGCCGACTCTCCTTTATAAACATTTATTGATGAAACATCCGCCGGGCTAATATTGGGGACATCGTTTGCCACCAAGCCATCTACTACATATAAAGGTTTGTCATTATTAGTATATCCGCTGGCACCGCGCAAACGCACATCTGCATTTGCACCTGGTGTGGATTGGGTTATAGTGACCCCGGCAACACGCCCCGCCCAAGCCGAGTTTGTCTGTATTGTAGTGACCGAACCGGTTACGTCCCGTCGCCTTTGTACATTATATCCGGTCACAACAACCTCGTTAAGCGCGCCCGGGTTTACAGGTCTACTTGCCGGCGATGCGCTCCTTTCCTCAACAACCGGCCTAATATCTGCACTGCCAACAGGCTCGTCAATACGGATATTTGAATCGTATGCATTAACCGTTTTCCTTTTGGCTTTTGTGGGCAGTTTAGGCTTGTTATCCTGGCTCCACCAGCGCGTCAGTTCATCCATCATATTGGTGGCCGTGGTAAGGTTTTCCCTTTGTTGGGTGTTTACACTGCCCCCGCGTTGCTTCATAATAGCGTTATATTCTGCACGCAGTTCTGTAGGGGGCTCAATATCATACTGGATATAATCATTAATGGTTTCGAGCACAATAAGCGATGTATTGCGGGTAATAATACCAAACCGTTTACCCAGTTGTTCTATCGGTTGCTTATTAGTGTTATAATCAATATCCAGCTCGTTTATCTTTTTCTGCGCCCATAGCCTGGCCACATCAACATTATCTACCGCGTTTTTTTGCAGGTCAAGCTCCACGGTTTTTTCAACGCTCACCTTGTTGCCATAGCCAAACTGCAAAACAATAGTTTGATTTGGATTGCGTGTAATGCCGGCTATTGAAAAAGCGCCATTAACGGTAACCGGCAGCGAAGGGTAGCTTTCTTCAACCGACGCCCCATTTTTAATGCCTAAAAAATGCAGGGGCTGCATCATTGTTTTTTGAAGCGCCTGTTGTGGCGTAACGGTATTCAGATCGATCAATTCTCCGCCCGATTTTAAGGCGATCAATTTTAAGTTATTATAATCGGCCGTGGCTGACGAATTGATGCAATAAACGGGTTTGTTGTTTAGTTTTAAGGTTTTATCGCCAAAAGTTTGATGCCCGTCGCTCATTAATAAAAATTCGTCCGCTGTGTATTTAGCCAGGTCTATCTTGCCAAAATCAGTAGCTCCGTCATAAACCGTATTTTTAAGATCGGCTTTTAAAGCGGCCCAACTGTTTTTTAAGGTATACACCTTAGTTTTTAAAACCTTATTGCTAAAGGTTATCAGCGTAAGTTCGGCATCAATATTTTGCTCAACATAATTTGCCAAAAAAGAAAGCTCTTTATTAATATCCCGGTTTGTGCCACTTAGCGATGCATCCCACAATAAACCAATGCGCTTTGGCAGGGGCTTTTCCATTTGTTTTGCAGGGACGCTCGTATTTACAAAATAGTAGTATTTGTTGCCAAGCTCTTGTAGCATTGCCTCAGTTGCATCCGCAGGTTTAGGGATGGAAAATGATAAGGCATGGTCTGGTACGTAGTTTGTTTTTTCTACCGATGCTGTGTAGGTATTTTGATGCGCGTTAAACTTAAGCTCATCTGCGTTATCGGTAAGCGGTGCAGTCGCGCTTTGTATTACCGATGCATTTAACGAGAACTTTTGCACCGTATCTTTTAAATTAAGCGGCAGATTAAATTTAAGCACGCCATTATCCGCCATCGGGATCTCTTCTTCATACCCAATAATAATGGTGCGGGTACTATTAGGGTTAAGTGGGTAAATGCGGGTGCGGAAGGTATTGCCCGCAACTTTCTCCAGCAACCCCGGGTCAACCCTGCGGCGTTCTATCGATTCAAAAACCACTGTGCCCTTGCCCCTGTCTACCGGTACAGCTTCGCGCATTTTGCCATTAATATCAAGCGCGTAACGGCTAACGTTAACCCCATCTTTTAGCGGGAAGGTAAGCGTGCCTTCCAAAATGCGCGATGTAGCGTTGTAAAACGTCATTTGCCAGGTTGTGCGGCTAATGTTGCCATACACGGCCACATCAATTTTTAATTGCTGCAGCTTTACACCTGTATTGCTTTTGCCATCAACAGTAAGTTGTGGCGATTGAGCTTTTACAATAGGTGTGCTAATAATTAATAGTAGCAGGAAACATAATAGTGATCTGGTTTGTGCTTTCATCGTGTTGCTTGTTTCCCGTAGGATGCAACACAAATGCAAATTCCATAATTATTTATAAAATAATAGTAGTTAAGAGCGGCTTACATTTCTATGACTTGCTTAGACTGTTTCTAAATAGTCAATATCATTCCTTTAAGCCGAAACCATTTCTATCTTTTGGTACTTTTGCGTAAATAAATCTGATCAATAATGAGCGAATTTAAACAAACCTTTAACTCATCACTGGGAAAGAAGCTGATAATGGCTTTAACTGGCTTGTTTTTGTGTACTTTTTTAATTGTGCACCTTGGCGGTAACCTTTTGTTATTTAAAAACGACCAGGGCTTTGCATTTAACAGCTACGCAAATTTCTTAACGCATTTTCCTCCTATAGAAGTTATAGCCTACTTGCTATACCTATCTATCATTGTGCATGCTGTTTATGCCCTGGTGTTAACTATTAAAAACCGCAGGGCAAGGCCCGTAGGTTATGCTGTACAACCCAAGGCGGATGCTTCATGGTCGTCAAAAAACATGGGCTTGCTGGGTTCTATCCTGCTATTGTTCATTGTAATACACATGGGCGATTTTTGGTTCACCTACAAGTACAACAACGTGTTGGGCTTTAAGGAGTATCGCACCAACCTTGCTACAAACGAAACCTCGGTATCTGATTACAAACCAGAAGTTGCCGATTTTGAAAGATCGATATCTACAGAAAACAATGTAGAGATTGTTCGTGTAAAAGACCTGCATGCACGCATCCAAAGCAGCTTTAGCCATTTATGGTATGTTGCATTTTATGTAATTGCAATGGGCGCGGTATCATTCCACCTGCTGCATGGCTTTCAAAGCGCGTTCCGCACGCTGGGCTGGGTACATAAAAAGTACACCCCTATTGTTTATTTCTTCGGCACATGGTTGTTTGCGGTAGTTATACCGATAGGCTTTGCCCTGATGCCGATTATATATTACTTAAAGAGTTTAAATTAATTTACGAATTACGATTTTAGATTTACGAACTGCTTGTCGGTTCAAGTCAAAAAAATCGTAATTCTTAAATCTAAAATCGTAAATAGAAACAAATGAGTTTAGATGCTAAAATTCCGCAAGGCCCATTAGCCGAAAAATGGAGCAAGCATAAATTTAATTTAAAGCTGGTTAACCCTGCTAATAAGCGTAAATACGATGTTATAGTAGTGGGTACAGGTTTGGCCGGCGCATCTGCTGCGGCATCACTGGCCGAGCTTGGTTATAACGTTAAATCATTCTGCTTTCAGGATAGCCCGCGCCGTGCGCACTCTATTGCTGCACAGGGTGGTATTAACGCCGCAAAAAATTATCAAAACGATGGCGATAGCGTTTATCGCCTTTTTTACGATACCATTAAAGGTGGTGATTACCGCGCCCGCGAAGGCAACGTTTACCGCCTTGCAGAGGTATCTGTCAATATTATTGACCAGTGCGTAGCACAGGGTGTTCCATTTGCCCGCGAATACGGCGGCTTGCTTGATAACCGTTCATTTGGTGGCTCGCAGGTATCGCGTACATTTTATGCACGTGGCCAAACAGGGCAGCAACTATTATTGGGTGCGTATTCGGCATTAAACCGCCAGATCCACCTGGGTAAAGTAAAAATGTACACCCGTACCGAAATGCTTGATGTGGTTGTTATTGACGGCCATGCCAAAGGTATTGTTACCCGTAACTTAAAAACCGGCGAAATTGAAACACATACAGGCCACGCGGTGCTATTGGCAACAGGTGGTTATGGTAACGTTTTCTATTTGTCTACAAACGCTATCGGTAGTAACGTAACGGCAGCATGGCGCGCGCACAAACGTGGTGCTTACTTTGCTAACCCTTGCTATACACAGATCCACCCAACCTGTATCCCGGTTACCGGCGACCACCAGAGCAAGCTTACGCTGATGTCTGAATCGTTACGTAATGATGGCCGTGTTTGGGCGCCAAAAACGGTTGAAGTAGCACAAAAACTTCAAAAGAAAGAGATCACCGCTTCGCAGGTTAGCGAAGAAGACAGGGATTACTTCCTGGAAAGAAAATACCCATCATTTGGTAACCTTGTTCCGCGTGATGTGGCTTCACGTAACGCTAAGGAAATGTCTGACGAGGGCAGGGGCGTGGGTACAACAGGTTTAGCCGTTTATCTGGACTTTGCCGAGGCCATACAACGTTTAGGTGAAGATACCGTACGGGCTAAATATGGCAACTTGTTTGACATGTACCTGCAAATTACGGACGAAAACCCATACAAACAACCAATGCGTATTTACCCTGCTGTACACTATACCATGGGTGGCCTTTGGGTTGATTATAACTTAAGCACAAACGTACCGGGCTTATACGCCATGGGCGAATGTAACTTTAGCGACCACGGCGCAAACCGCCTTGGTGCATCAGCATTAATGCAGGGTTTATCTGACGGTTACTTCGTGATCCCTTACACACTGGGCGATTATCTGGCTACCATCGGGCCTAAGCCTGTTGATAAAAACCACCCTGCTTTTGAAAAAACCAAACAGGATGTGATCGCTTACAACAACAAGTTGCTTGCCCTAAAGGGAAATAAAACAGTTGTTGAATACCACCGCGAGCTTGGCCACATTATGTGGGAATACTGTGGTATGGCACGTACCGAAGAAGGCTTGACCAAAGCAAAAGGCCTTATCAAAGAATTGAAGGCTGATTTTTGGAAGAACGCTATTGTAACCGGCGAAAATGAAGAAGTGAACGCTGCCCTTGAAAGAGCAGGCCGCGTAGCCGACTTTATTGAGCTTGGCGAACTGATGGTTACCGACGCGTTAGATCGCCGTGAATCATGCGGTGGCCACTTCCGTCTGGAGTCGCAAACAGAAGAAGGCGAAGCCTTACGCGATGACGACCACTTTGCTTTTGTATCGGCATGGGAATATACCGGTGAAAACCAGGAAGAAGTGCTGCACAAAGAAGAGCTGATTTTTGAAAATGTTAAGTTAACACAACGTAGTTATAAGTAAGAGATTTGAGACGTTAGATATGAGATTTGAGACGGGATGTCTTTTTCTCATATCTAACGTCTCAAATCTAACATCTAAACAAGATGCATAATCTGAAGGAACTGAAAATTTGGAATAAGGCGATGGATCTGGCAGTAGACGTTTACAAGGCCGCTTCAAGTTTCCCAAATGACGAACGTTTTGGTTTAACAAGCCAGTTAAGACGAGCAGCCGTTTCTATTCCTTCAAACATTGCAGAAGGTGCCGGCAGAAACTCTAACAAAGAGTTCTGTAATTTTTTAGGTATAGCTAATGGTTCATCGTACGAAGTACAAACCCAACTGGTTATATCAAATAAATTAAGTTTATTAAATACCGATTTGCTGAATGGATTATTACAACAGATTGAAGAATTGCAAAAGATGAACTATGCTTTTCAACAGATGTTAAACAAGCCGTCTCAAATCTAAAATCTCATATCTCAAATCTAATAAGATGAGTGGACACATGAACCTGACGCTGAAAGTATGGCGCCAAAAAAACACACAAACACAGGGCAAGTTTGTGACCTATAAGGCCGAAAATATTTCGCCGGATATGTCGTTTCTGGAAATGCTTGACGTGGTGAACGAGAGCCTTACCCGTAAGAACGAGGAGCCTATTTATTTTGATCATGACTGCCGCGAAGGTATTTGCGGTTCTTGCTCATTATACATTAACGGCCATCCGCACGGGCCTAAAAAAGCTATTACAACCTGCCAGCTACACATGCGTACTTTTAGTGATGGCGAAACCATTACTATTGAGCCATGGCGCTCGGCTGCGTTCCCGATAGTGAAGGATCTGGCAACAGATCGCTCTGCTTTCGACAGGATCCAGCAGGCGGGTGGTTACGTATCGGTAAATACCGGTGGTGTACCCGATGCCAATATCATCCCTATCCCTAAGGTTATTGCCGACGAGGCTTTTAACTCGGCAACCTGTATTGGTTGCGGTGCCTGCGTTGCCGCTTGTAAAAATGCATCGGCCATGCTGTTTACCTCAGCAAAAATCACCCAGTTAGGCTTGTTGCCACAGGGCCAGACAGAGCGTTACAGCCGCGTACAGGCCATGGTTGCCCAAATGGATGAAGAAGGTTTTGGTAACTGTACCAATACCGGTGCCTGCGAAGCAGAATGCCCTAAAGAGATCAGCCTGAACAACATCGCGTTCATGAACAATGATTTCTTCAGTGCCAAACTATTCCGCGAAGAACACGCGCATGACCATGCCGGCGGTGAATAATTTATAATATGCTATTCTACAAAATAAAAGCCCGGTTGCAAATGCAACCGGGCTTTGTTATGAAAGGCATTCTCGGCCTTATATCTTCTTAATTGCCGTTAACAGGTCAGTTGCTTCCGGTTGTTTTTCAAATGCCTGTATCAGTTGGCCATTCTTGCCATAAAGGGCAACGAACGGCGTATGTTGAAGCTTGTAAAAGCGCTGTACGGTGTACGTGTAACCTTCGGTACCTAAAATAAAGTTTGGATACGCTTTTAAGCCGTAATCGTTCTCAAAAGTTTTTACCATACGTATATCGGTAAATGTTATCATTATCACCTGTATGTTTTTAAACTTAGCCATGGATGGCTTCATGTCATTGATCAATTTCTGGCAATGGGGGCAGTCCGGCGCGAAATAGATGATCATTAACGGTTTATTCTTTTCCAGGTCTGCCGGGGTCCGTATTTGGTCTTTAGTTGTAGTTATTTTATACGGGGGAATGGTACGCGGTATAATTGGGGTTTGAGTTTGAGCCTGCGTGCATGCAAAGCCGGCAACCACCGCAAATAATAAAAATATAAGTTTCTTCATTTCTTTTATCGTCATTGAAAATGTTAATTAAGCCTCCAGCAGTTCCAGCTGCCAGGCAATATGTTCTTCGGTTACAGGGAATAACGCATTATTGCGGATTGTATGATAAACCGCGTTAAATATTTCATTATAATCTCCCTTTTGCGAAGGTACTGTTTCGGTGCTTTTTTGATTATCTACACCTACTGTTATTAGTTGCCCCTCGTTACCTGCGGGCTCAATGCCATAAGCCGGGTCGGTAGGCATCATGCCTTTGTCCAGCTGTGCTTCCTGTACATCGCTGCGATTTTTGATGAAACTGCCTAAGGTACCGTTGATCCAGAACCCCGGGGTATCTCCCGCAATTTGCAAGCCCGATGTTAAATAAACGTTGAGCTGATTGGGGTATATTAAATGATAATGGAAGTAATCAGGCACTTCAGACCCCTCGCGATAAATACCCGTGGTTTTATGGAAAGAGATAGGTTTGCCAAATAAAGCGATGGTATTATCAATTAAATGCGCCCCGAGGTCGTACACCAAACCACCGGCCGGTACACCTTTAGTTTCCTTAAATGATTTTACACCTATCGCCGCCTTATACCTGTCCATCCTAAAGGTAACTTCTATCAGGTTACCCAAGCGGCCGCTTTCTATTACTTCTTTGGTGAATAGAAACCCACTGTCGTACCGGCGGTTTTGATAAACCATCAGGTGTTTGTTTAACCTGCGGGCGGTATCAAAAAGCTCTTTAACCTGGGCAGATGTTGCCGCCGCGGGCTTTTCAAGCAGTACGTGTTTACCTGCCTTCATAGCCAGCATAGCATGCTCGTAATGCAGGTTGCTTGGGGTATTTACAACAACAAGTTCAACCTCGTCATCACTCAGCAGTTCATCAATGGAGTTATACCCAACAATATCCGGGTATATATGAGCAGCCTTTTTTTCGTGGCGTTCAACAATCCCCTTTAATTTAAAACCGGGGTTGGTACTAATGAATGGGGCATGAAAAATCCTGCCCGACATGCCGTAGGCCATTAAGCCTGTAACTATTGGTGCTGCCATCTATTATATGATGCCCTTTTAGGGCGTTTGGTTTAATTATCAAAATTATTATTCATCTGCAGTCCCTATGGGCGAGCCATCGGGCATTGGTAATGGTGGTTCCGGTTGAAACTTATCCGGTGTTTGCTCAAACAGTTTTATTTGCGATAAGCCGAACATCAGATTTGCCTTTGTGCTGCCTGTTGCTGTTTTCAGCGCGCCCTGCATGTATTGTTTAAGGTCGTTAATTTCCATCAGGGCAATGCCGCGTACATTCTCGGCCGCATTGGTATTGGCTGCCAAAGTTAACAACTTCTTTAAAGTTAAATTGTTCACCATGCGTTGTAATTCGCCTTTATAGCCGGTAGGCTGCGGGGCTTTCCAGGTTTGTGCTATCAATTTATTTAAAACTGGCAGCAAGCCGGGTTGCGCACTATTCCGCGCCTGGTATTCTATTAAACGGGCAGCACGTTCGGGGTTTAGCATAAATGTTAGCGTTGTGCCTGCTGCCGATTCTGCCGCCGCTATCGGATCAAAAGTTACGCCCGTGCGCGCTTTAAATGTTTCGCGCGTGCGTGGGAAACCCACAGGCCTTGGCGGGATCATGGCTATCAGCTTTTCGGGTAGCGCTAAAGCATCGGGCGTTAACGTGGCCATCAATGCATCAAATGCTTTCCACTGTTCTGCCGGCGATATAAATTTAGTAACGGTTTGCCCGTCATTTTTCAAAGCAAAGGTATAATACAAGCCGCCCAGCACTTTTGAGCTTGCCTCTACCTGGTACCGGTGTATCAGGTACATGGGCACTAAAACTTCTTCAATAGTAGCCATTGGCGCATCCTGCCTGATGGCTTTTGTGGAAAAATTATCTAAAATGTGTTTACGCAACAGCATCAGGCGGTTTAGCTCGTCGGGCGCGCTTGCCCCGCTATCCCATAAATGGGCATAGGGGTGCGCACCGCCGGGTGTGCGGGCGTCATCATCTGATATAAATTGGTGCCCTTGTTTAATAGTTTCGGTAATAATGCCCTTTAACGCCTTATCTTCATCAACCCCTTTTGCAAAGTCCTGGTAGCCGTAAAGAATAGCACGTTTATCATAAGGGCCAATTTCGGTTGTGTAGGCTTTACTTAAATCAACAGTGCCATCGGCATTAAGCGTTACAAAAGGTGGCGGATAATCCATTACGCTGGCCCTGTTATTTACACTTGCAGCAAAATTATGTTGCAGGCCAAGGGTGTGGCCTACCTCATGCGCCGCAAGCTGGCGCAAACGGGCAACCGCTAATTTCAGCATTTTATCGCTTACGGGTTTGCCGTCCTCATAAGGTTGTACAAAACCTTCGGCAAGTAAAAAATCCTGCCTGTCGCGTAACGATCCTAATGAAACCTGCCCTTTAATGATCTCGCCGGTACGCGGGTCGGTAATTGACGCGCCGTATGACCAGCCTCTTGTAGAGCGGTGTATCCACTGTATGATATTATAGCGTACATCCATTGGGTCGGCGCCTTCCGGTAATAATTTCACCTGGAAAGCATCCTGGTAACCGGCTGCTTCAAATGCCTGGTTCCACCATGATGCACCTTCAATTAATGCGCTGCGTACCGGCTCGGGTGCGCCGCGGTCAACGTAATAAACAATGGGTTTAACCGGTTGACTAAGGGCTGCGGTGGGGTCTTTTTTCTCCAGCCGGTGGCGGGCCAGGTACCGTTTGGTTATGGGCTCGTCTATCGGCGTGGCGTAATCCATATACTCAATGTTAAAATAACCGGAGCGGGGGTCAAACTTCCGCGGTTTATAGTTTGCATCAGGCAGTTTAATAAATGAGTGGTGCATGCGCACGGTAACCGCATCAGCATCAGGTGTTACCGAACTGATCTCGGGGCCGGTGCCCTTGCCGGCTAATGTAACAATAGCCTCAAATTCGGAGTTATCCGGGAAGCTTTTTGTATTGGGCAAATAAATGGCAGACCGGTTCTCATCAGGGTTGTAGGTGCCCTGGCCCTTATTTAACCTGTCGGCTATTTTATGGCTATCGCGAAGCAAAAATGATGTAATATCGATCAGCGTTTTATCGCCATCGGTAGCAACAGCGGTAAACCCATAAATGGCCGATTGTGCAAAAGCCTCCTCTACAGATTTACGCTCATCGGCATTAGTGCTGTTTGCCCTGTAACTATAATTAGGTTGTATCAGTAATACTTTGGGGCCTATTTTAATAAACTTAACGATACGGCTATCGCCTATCTGCCCACGGTCTAACCCCAGATCGTTTGAGCCGATACCCGATGGAAGGGAATTTACATACAGAAACTCTTTATCAAATCCATCAATTTCCAGGTAGATCTTGCCGGTTTTATTATCCCAGTAAAAGTTAAAATAACCGCTGTATTTGGTTAAGCCCTGTACTTTGGCCTGGATATTATCCTCTGCTTTTTGTGCCTTAAGTAGTGGTGAGCAAAATAGGGTTAAAAAAACAACGAGTAACGTTTTTTTCATAAGGCTGAGGGTAAGTTTGCTAAAATTATTGTTTTTAGCGGCCTTATGCAAATTGGCAAAAATAAAAAAGGGACAAGCTTTACGCCCATCCCTTCATCTTTATAAAAGACCAGCTTATTTCATGCTTTTTTGGATTGCTTCAATTTTAGCTAAGTGCATTTTAACTGCAGGCAGGGTTTTGGTAGCAAAAGCCATTAAATCGGCATCTTTGCAATTTTTAGAAGCATCTTCTAACATCGATGCTACTTTTTTGTGCCCGTCAACCATAGCATCAACATAGGCTTTGTCAAAATCTTTACCTGTTTTTGCAGCAAGATCGGCAGCCATTTTTTGGTGATCAGCATCTGGCGCGGTTGGTAACGTGATGTTTTTAGTTTTTGCTATAGCCATCAGTTCTTCGTTAACTTTGGTATGGTCGGTAACCATCATAGCGCCAAACTCTTTAACCTGGGGGTTAACCGCTTTTTCTGAAGCTAATTTACCCGCAGCAACTTCGGCCATGCCTGCGTTGGCTGCATCGGTAGCAAATTTTGCGTCGTTAGCATCTACGGCTATACCTGTAGAGCCGTTGGTGGTGGTGTCTTTAACAGCGTTTACGCTGTCGGCGGCATCTTTACTGTCTTTTGCGGCATTGTTACATGCCTGGAATGATAAGGCTGCAACAGCCATCATTGCCACTAAACTTAATTTTTTCATTTTAGATAGGTGTTTTTTAGTTTTTATATTATTAGTTAACAAATTTTACGCCATTTGGTTTGTCGATCAACACTTAATAAGTGTGTGTTAAAATTTTGCTTGCTGTTGTTATACCTTAAAGTTTTATTATTTTTGACAACATAAATCAATCGATATGAATTTTCCTGCAGAGTTAAAATACACCAGCGATCACGAGTGGATAAGAATTGAAGGCGATGAGGCTTACATTGGTATAACCGAGTTTGCCCAGGGCGAATTAGGCGACATTGTTTATATAGACATCAATACTGTTGGGCAGGACGTTACCAAAGAATCTGTTTTTGGCACCGTTGAAGCCGTTAAAACCGTATCAGACCTGTTTATGCCTATTGACGGGACCATCCTTGAGGTGAACAAAAAACTGGATAGCCAGCCCGAGTTGGTTAACTCTGACCCATATGGCGATGGATGGATGGTTAAGATAAAAATTAGCAACTCTGCCGATGTTGAGAAACTTTTAGATGCAGATGCTTACAAAGGCGTTATTGGCCAATAAGTTTAAATGAAACAAACACTAAAATATTACGGGCCTGCAATTTTGTGGGCCCTGTTTATTTTACTCATATGTGCTATACCGTTTGGTAGCATTGGCAATTCGCCCCTGTTTTTCCCGGGGTTTGATAAGCTGGTGCATTGCGGCGTGTTCTTTGTGCTCTCCGTTCTGTATTGCTGTGGCAGTATCCGTAAATGGAATACCCGCAGCATCCGCATAGAAATTGCCATGAAGAACACCATTGTGCTGATCAGTTACGGTGCCTTAATAGAGGTATTGCAATCAAAGATTTTTACCTGGCGCAGCGGTGATTGGAATGATTTGCTTGCCGATACCATTGGCGGGTGTATGGGAATATTCGCGGTGTTGTTAACCAGTAATGCTATCAATCATGAAAAAAGCTAAATACTTATCAGTAGTTTTACTCATCACCATGGCGCTGTCATCATGCGGCATCTTTAAAAAGGACTGTAACTGCCCACATTTTAGTAACGCAAAGGCTATTAAAAACCACACACACCTCGCGTAAGTTGATTTCACGCAAAGACGCTAAGACGCGATTTTGCGGAAGTTAAAAGCATTTTCTTCAACTCATTATTGCGTCTCTGCGTCTTTGCGAGAGAAAAAAACAGATTGATTTTCACACCCACATCTTACGTGAAATAAAAGTCTTCTCCAAAACTTTACGCAAACAACACAATCCCCTTATTTGGATTTGTTATAAATAAGCTTACATTTGTAATCTAATTTTACGCAAATGACGCTTGAACAGCTTGGAGTAGGAGAAACAGGAATAGTAAAGGAATTTACTGATCTTGAAATGTCTGTAAAGCTGATGGAGATGGGTTGCCTTCCGGGCGAGTCTGTCAGGGTTTCCCGTATTGCACCGCTTGGCGATCCTATCGCTATCCATGTTTCGGGCTACCAGCTAAGTTTGCGCAGGTTCGAAGCATCCACCATAATTTTGCAATAGCACATCTATATATAACACTTGAAAGCCGATATCAGAGTAGCGCTTGTAGGAAATCCAAATACCGGTAAATCGACACTCTTTAATGCACTAACCGGGTTAAATCAAAAGATAGGAAATTTTCCGGGTGTTACCGTTGATAAAAAAATTGGTTACAGCCAGCTTCCTGATGGGCGCCGTGCCGAGATCATCGACCTTCCGGGCACCTACAGCCTGTATCCAAAAAGCAAAGACGAATCCATTGTATTTTCTGTACTGGCCGAAAAAGCCACCGAGCTTACGCCCGACCTGGTTATCGTTATCATTGATGCCACTAACCTTAAGCGTAACCTGCTTCTATATACCCAGGTTGCCGACCTGAAGATCCCGGTTATCATCGCCTTAAACATGATGGACCAGGCAAAAAAGGCGAAGATAGAAATTGACGTAGAGTTACTTTCGCAGCGTTTGGGCGTACCTATTGTACCGGTATCTGCCCGTAAGCTGGAAGGGATTGAGCAACTAAAAAACATCATATCATACGCCAACAAGCTTGCCCTGCAGATGGATAGCATTGATGTAAAAACCCTTGCCCCGGCATTAATAGCAGATATAAGCGAAGAGATAGATACGGATAACCCGTACTTTGCCCTGCAATTGGCGCACCAGCACGAAACCTTAAAATTTTTAACCCCGGCCCAAAGCGACCGCATAGAGGAGCTGGAGCACAAACACTCCTTCCATTCGCAAAAGGCACAGGCTACAGAAACCATCGCGCGCTACAACTACATTAACGATGTGTTGTATGACACCGTGCACACGCCCGTAACCGCGCATGATGAATCGGTTAGCAACAAGATAGACAAGATATTAACACACCGGGTGTTCGGCTTTATCATTTTCATGGGCGTATTACTGTTCATGTTCCAGTCGATATTTGCCTGGTCGGCGTACCCCATGTCGCTGATTGAAGACCTTTTTGTTTGGATAGAAGGCGGCCTGCGCAGCGTGTTGCCCGGCGGCCCACTTGCCGACCTGCTGATTGACGGCGTTGTTGCCGGCCTGAGCGGCGTAATTGTATTTATCCCGCAGATAGCCATCCTGTTCGCCTTTATATCCATACTGGAAGATACGGGCTACATGTCGCGCGTTACGTTTATGATGGATAAGATCATGCGGAAGGTTGGCCTTAACGGAAAATCGGTTGTGCCGCTGATAGGTGGCTTTGCCTGCGCCGTGCCATCCATTATGAGTACCCGTACCATCGAGAATTGGAAGGACAGGATGATCACCATTATGGTAACGCCATTGGTAGCCTGCTCCGCCCGGTTACCGGTATATACCCTGTTAATAGCGCTTGTAGTGCCCCATAAAAACGTTTGGTGGATATTTAACCTGCAAGGCCTGGCCTTAACGGGGATGTATGTATTAAGCCTGGTATCGGCCGTTATTGTGGCTTACGTAATGAAGTTTATACTGAAAGCCCGCGAACGTGGTTACTTTATTATGGAGCTGCCCGTTTACCGCATGCCAAGGTGGAACAACGTATTATTCTCGATGTATGAGCGTTCCAAAACATTTGTACTGCAGGCGGGTAAGGTTATTATTGCCGTATCGGTAATATTATGGGTATTGTCATCATACGGGCCGGGCAACCGGTTCGAAAAAATAGAGCAAACCTACAGCCAGCCGCAATACACCAAAACCATGACACCGGATAGCCTGAAGCGTGTTATATCAACCGAAAAGCTGGAAAACTCATACGCCGGTGTTTTAGGCCATACTATAGAGCCTGTTATTAAGCCGTTAGGCTTCGATTGGAAGATTGGTATCGCATTGATCACCTCCTTTGCCGCGCGCGAGGTATTTGTGGGCACTATGGCCACCATTTATAGTGTAGAGGGCGATGCCGACAAGATAGACTCCGTACAGGATAAGATGCGTAACGCCAAAAACCCGCAAACCGGCCAGCCTGTGTTTACGCTGGCGGTAGCCTTTTCACTGATGATGTTTTACGCCTTTGCCATGCAATGCGCCAGCACCGTTGCCGTGGTGTACCGCGAAACCAAAGACTGGCGCTGGCCCGCCGCGCAATTCGCCTACATGACAGTACTGGCTTACGGGGCTTCGTTTTTAGTTTATCATCTTTTAAAGTAGCCGATAAGCTTACCCTAAATTCGCCTTAAAAAAATCAATGGTACGTTTCCAGGCAAGTTCTGCCGCTGCTTTGTCATAACGCGGGGTGGTATCATTATGGAAACCATGATTGGCCCCTTCATAAATAAAAGCTTCGTATTTTTTGCCATTTGCTTTTAAGGCGGCTTCATATGCCGGCCAGCCGCCGGTTATGCGTGTATCAAGCGATGCATAATGCAATAATAACGGCGCTTTAATTTTCGGTACATCTTCTGTAGCGGGCTGGCTTCCGTAAAAAGGGACAGCTGCCGCAAGGTCGGGGATGCGTACAGCCATCATATTGGCAATGCCGCCGCCGTAGCAAAAACCAACCACACCAACTTTACCGTTACAATCCTTATGATTTTTGAGGTAGTTATATGCGTCAATAAAATTCTGCTCCATTTCACCTTTGTCGCGCGTGGCCTGCATTTCGCGGCCTTTATCGTCGTTACCGGGGTAGCCGCCAAGTGGGGTTAGGGCATCAGGCGCAAGCGAGATAAACCCAGCCAGTGCCGCTCGCCTTGCCACATCTTCAATATAGGGGTTCAGGCCCCTGTTCTCATGAACAACGATAATACCGCCCAGTTTCGTTTTCGCATCCACCGGTTTTGATAACAGCCCTTTGATATTCCCGCCGCCTTTTGGAGAAGGGTAGGTAATGTATTCTGACTTTAAACGCGGGTCGTCTGCTTTAACCTGGATATTTTCCTTGTAATCGGGCATCAGGAAACTCATCAGCGCGGGTACGGTTAGCCCACCCACTGCATACAGGGAAAGCTTTTCCATAAATGTGCGCCTGTTTAGGCGGCTGTGCGCATAATCATCATACAGGTCAAACACTTCCTGTTTAATGTCTTCTTTTTTTATCTGGCTCATACTAAAAGGCTTTACTCAAATTTAAACATTCGTTGCAATGCCGTGGGCATCCCATTTGTAACAGTGTAGTTACCGCCAATGTTTTAATAAACAGTATGTTAGTTAGGGCTTACTTTTAGCCAGCCTGTAATGCTCATTCTTGGTAAATGGGTTAACAAAACCTCGTGTTCTAATTCAGTGCTTTTAAAAAAAACACTTTTACCCGCATTAGGTGTAATATCCTGCGAACCGCCATCCTGGTAAATGCGTAGCTCACCACCATCAACTTCGGCATTTAAGTAAATGATCATGGAGAATGCCCTGGTGCCGTTCTGCTTAAAATTATCGAGGTGCCGTTTGTAGAAACTCCCCTTTTCGTAAAGCGTGTAATGAAACTCGTAGCCGGTAATGCCGGTATAGCAGCTACTATTCAGGTAATTCACAAAGCTATCCATCAGGTCAAAAAAACTGTTTTCATGAACATCGTTATGGATGCGGTCTAACCAGTAAATTTTATCGCTCCGTACCAATTTATTATGATTAACTAACAGGCTGTTACCGGTACCGGCAGCAAGCAGTTTATTACCGGCATGCAGCATAGTAATATTATTTACCAAATGCGCCGCCAGGGCTTTGCTGACAAAGTTTTTTACTGTGCCGATGTTCGTAGCCAGGTAACTGTCTATGAGTTCATTAAATATGATTTCCAATTGTGGTAAGGTACACTTAATAAACCCGTGGGTTGGTGTTTAAGTAAAATATAGTGTGGTATATAACAATGCACCGGCAGCCTTGTTATATATCTATACATTTGAGCATATAAACAGCTATGGAAATTAAACGAATTGGCTCCCAGCCATCAGGCAAAGGCCCCGCAGAATATTTTACCGGAACCGTACGTATCGACCCGCTTTTTGCACCACCAGAGCCTGCACGTGTAGCTATGGCACTGGTTACTTTTGAGCCGGGTGCACGTACCGCATGGCATACCCATCCGCTTGGGCAAACACTTATTGTTACTGCCGGTAGCGGCCGTGTACAGCGCGAAGGCGGGCCAATAGAAAAGATCAGCCAGGGAGATGTGGTATGGTTTGCACCAAATGAAAAGCACTGGCACGGGGCATCAGCCACCACTGCGATGAGCCATATTGCCATACAGGAAAAACTGAACGGCTCGCCGGTTGACTGGATGGAACAGGTTACGGATGAAGATTATAATAAACAGCAGGCATAAAAGCGTGCCCTTGTTCTATAAGAAGTTTTCCAGCTGAAACATCGTCGAAGCTAAAAGAAAACTTAATAATTTTTCCGGGCCCGGGCCGGGTATCTGTAATTCGGGCTTTTCGGTAACCTTTTTCCAGATAGAGTAGCCGCCGTATATAAACATACATCCAATAAAAACATACACCCATACCGAGATATTACGCCCGGCAATGATCAGGTACATATAGGGCAGGCTAAAACTCACTGCCGCAAATAGCACAATGGTAATAATGGGTTTCTTTGCGCGCAGGTTTCTTAACAGTAGTCCAATAAAGGTAAAAAAGGATAGCTTGCTCACCAAATAAAGGCTGCCAAGCAACAGGGGGTCAACATCGTGCTTATCGCCTAAGGCAATTATCCAGTCTTTTAAAAGGGTAAGGTACTCGGTCATTAAATGCAAATTATGAATAACATTTACTTAACGGTAATTTACAAAAAATAGCGTGTTATTTTTTGTTTAGCGATTGTTTTCTTTTCGCGCTTAAATACTTACGTACAGGGATATCATAAAACACCATAACCAAATAAGCAAAACCAACTAAAAGCACCATGCTTGTTATAATAATAATGGCCAGCTGGCCTGTGCTCGGTTTATGTGCCACATAGTAATTGGCGAATATCCATATTACAGCGTAATGGGTCATGTATAGCGGGTACGAGATGTCCCCAGAAAATATGCAAAGCTTTTTAAGCCCCGGCGAGAGCACGGCCCCCGCGCCCAATGCCACCAACAGCGGGAAATAAAATATTACAACCAGTGGCTCGGTTAGCCAGTTCCATTTGGTAAAGGGCATTAAAAATGCCAGCATCAGCAATATGGCAATACCCATAAAGCCAAGTTTGTTTTTGATGATCCAGTTGCGTCGGTAAATAAGCAGCCCCGCTAAAAACGAGTAACAGATGCGTGCGCAGCCATCCCAAAAGTTACCCTTGCCCCATCCGCCCATAATATTGCCTGCACTGTAGCTAACATAGCAAAGCGCCAGGGCTGCAAGTATGGTTAATAAAATAAGCCAGCCTCGTTTTACACGGAACAATATAAAGCCGTAAAAAATATTTGCCACGTATTCCCAGAACAACGACCACGCCGGCGCATTGAAACCAAATTGGTTAAAAGCACGCTCGGGCATTACCGGGGAGGGAATAAGCAATATAGAGCACAAAAATATCAACGCGGTTTTACCCACGCTGTACAAACCCGTCGGGCTAACAAACGGGTCAAATAAAAATGCGAGCAGCCCCAATATCGAACCGAAGATAACCAGCGGGTGCAGCCGGATGATCCTCGATTTAAAAAACTCCAATACGCCCATTTTGCCAATCCGGTCGTCATAAGCATATCCTATAACAAAGCCCGACAGGCAGAAAAAGAAATCGACCGCAAGGAACCCGTGCCCTATAAAATCCTGGCTGTAATCAGAATAAGCTACCTCCATAAAATGGAAACACACAACAGATAGGGCGGCAACGCCCCTTAAGCCATCCAATATCTCAAAGTGTTGCTTGGTTTTCAGGATTTCGGGGCTGAGCGTTTGTTCTGTCATTGCTGTTTTTATACGGTATCTGTTGTTTCCAAGAATAGCAAATAATACCGACTTATTGTAAATTTTTAATAAGATAGGGATACAGTTAGGCACACTCATCCAAAAACAAATATTTATTATTGTTTACCATGAAGAATAAAAGCACCCGCTTTTTAGCATTTATTACCGGTTGTGTAATTTGCCTTTCCGCTTTTTCTGTTTCCGCACAAAAAGCCAGCTCCAAAACTACCGGCCAAACACCAAAAATTGTAAACATTGTTAATTTTATACGGTTGCTTGAGCCGCGCGACCCGGCCATAACAGAAGATGTGCTTTACCAAACCGTGGTTAAGCAAATAGCCATCATGAATAAGTATAAGCTGGGCGGCACTTTTCTATTACAGTACGATGCCCTAATAGATCCTCGTTACCAAAAGCTGCTTAAGGCATTGCCCCGCGGTTCTTTTGAAATAGGCGCCTGGTGGGAGATCCCGCAGCCGCAAGTAGAAAAAGCCGGGCTGAAATGGCGCGGCCGCTACCCCTGGGACTGGCGCGCCAACATTGGTTTTTCTACCGGTTACACCCCAAAAGAGCGCGAAAAGCTGGTTGATGTTTACATGGCGGCATTTAAAAAAATATTTGGTTATTATCCAAAATCGGTAGGGTCGTGGTTTATTGATAGCTACAGCCTTAACTACATGTATCAAAAATACCATATCGTAGCATCAAGCAACTGCAAGGACCAATACGGTACAGACGGTTATACCCTATGGGGCGGATATTGGAACCAGGCCTACTATCCAAGCAAGATAAACTCCTACATGCCGGCCCAGCACGAAGCTAACCAAATCCCGGTTCCTATATTCCGTATGCTGGGCAGCGATCCTATCCGCCAATACGATAACGGGCTGGGTACAACGCGCCAGGGCGTGGTAACGCTTGAGCCTGTTTATAAATTTGGCGGCGGAGATTCTACCTGGGTAAACTGGTTCTTAAAATCATTTACCGAGGATAAGGCCTTAGGTTTTAATTACACCCAGGCCGGCCAGGAAAATTCTTTTACCTGGGATGCCATGGCTAAAGGTTTTGAGATACAAATGCCGCTGCTTGCCCGTTTACGTAACGAGCATAAAATACGGTTGGAAACCATGGAGCAATCAGGCATGTGGTTTAAAAAGAAATATAAAGTTACACCGGCAACCTCATTTACGGTGAGCAAGGACATAGCGGGAAGCGACCTTAAAACAGCCTGGTTTAACAGCCGTTTTTACCGCATAAACCTTTTGTGGGAAAACAACACCCTGCGCATCCGCGATTTGCATTTGTTTAACGAAAATTTCCCTTCGGCCTACCATACTAAGGTTGCCACATCTAACGAATGCACCTTTTTCACCCTCCCGGTTATTGATGGCTACATTTGGAGCAAACCCAACCAAATTGCGGGCATGCGCCTAAAGGCGATAGTTGATGGGCAGGAAATTTTACTGGCCGGGAAAGACCCGGTATACACCCATCCAACACCCGGATCATTACATATATCGTGGCCGTTAACATCTATAGATGGCTCGCTTGAGTTTGACCTGGATGAGCGGAATTTAAAAATAAAGCTGCTGAGCGCCAAGCCCTGCAACTGGTTCTTCGACCTGAATACAGCCCAGGCAGCCGAACTACCTTTCCAAAAAACAAGTGCTAAACAGCTTGATTGCCGTTTTGAAGGCATGAACTATCATTTAAAAACGGTTAAAGGCAACTTTTCAAACCCGGGCAATGATGTTAAGTTAAGAATTACCCCCCAAATGAATATTATACAGTTTGACCTGGCTGATATTACAAAGCCCTAGTGTAATAAAGTGCCTGTTTAGTTTTTTCTGAAACGAGCTTTTAAAGCATGACCTATTTATATTATCTTGCAGTAAACATATAAAGCTGTTTTAATGCACGAGATTTTACTGTTATGCCTGGGTCTGATCATCAGTGTTTCTTTTCTGGTGGTGGTGGCCAATAAAATAAAAATTGCCTATCCTATATTTTTGGTGATAGCGGGCTTGGCTTGCAGCTTTATCCCCGGCATCCCCAATATGCACATAGATCCCAACCTGGTGTTCCTGCTGATTTTGCCGCCCATATTGTATGATGCGGCCCAAAACACCTCGTGGAAGGCGCTTTGGAAATGGCGGCGTATTATCACCGTTATGGCGCTGGGCTACGTGCTGCTTACAGCCACGGCCGTGGCTATTGTAAGCCATTTACTTATCCCCGGTTTTTCGCTGGCACAGGGCTTTTTGCTGGGTGCTATCATCTCCCCACCCGATGCCGCGGCGGCAACCTCTGTACTGCGTTTTATAAAAATGCCCAAGGGGATAGTTGCCATTTTAGAGGGCGAAAGCCTGCTTAACGATGCAAGCAGCTTAACCATTTTCAGGTTTGCGCTGGCAGCCATTATCAGTAGCAATTTTGCCTGGTACAATGCTGCGGGCGGCTTTTTAATCGTCACGATTTCCGGTATTGCAATCGGGCTGGTTTTGGGGGTGGTTTTTTATGCCATTTACCGTTGGCTCCCCACAAACTCAAACCTTGATGTCACATTTTCGCTGGTGTTGCCATATATCATCTACATTATCGCGGAAGATGTGCACTCATCCGGCGTGCTGGCCGTAGTAAGCGGGGGCTTGTTCATATCTTACAAAAACCATTTTGTTTTAACCTATAGCAGCCGCTTAAAATCAAACGCGGTTTGGCCATCCATTGTATTTATCCTTAACGCGGTCATCTTCTTCCTGATAGGTCTGCAGCTTACCGAAATTATAGGCGGCTTAAAAAACACATCTTTAGGCGATGCTTTTAAAATAGCATTGATCATCACCGTAGTTGTTATCGTAATAAGGCTGTTCGCCGGATTATTCTCGGCCTGGTTTACGCGTTTTATCAGCCAATATATTACTGTGGCGCAGAGCAGGCCCGGATGGCGCAACCCGCTCATCGTAAGCTGGACGGGTATGCGCGGCGTGGTTTCGCTGGCCTCTGCGTTATCCATTCCGCTGTTACTGAATAACCAGCCATTTCCGCACCGCAACCTGATACTGTTTATAACCTTTGTTGTAATTATCGTAACGCTTGTTGGGCAAGGGCTTACCTTACCATTCATTGTGCGCTGGCTAAAGCCCGAACCGCTGTCGGAAGACAAAACCGATGATCAGCAGATACTGGAAATTGAAATAGCCCTTTTAACCCGGGCTGTTGAAGAGTTAGGCGAAAACTATCCCCTCGACCTTAAAAATAACCTGCTGCTGCAAAACAAGCTCGACTTACTAAAAAACAAATTGAATTTGTATTCAGAATCGTGTGATAGCGAACATCAAAAAAAGGTTGTTAAAAAAATGATCACGCGTTTCAGGAGCATTGTATCAGCCATTATTGAGCAGCAAAGGGCAGAGCTGCATCTGTTTCGCACCCAAGATAAGTTTGATGACGATGTGATCCGCCTGATAGAAAACCGCCTCGACCTGGAAGAAGAGGGGTTACAGGGAGAAGTAGATTAAACAGGTCTAAACTTCTGTCAGCTCTACCCACACCGGGCCATGGTCGCTGGTTTTTTCCCAACCACGTACGTTGCGGTCAACCCCGGCGGCTAAAAGTCGCTTATCCACATCTGGGCTCAGTAAAAAATGGTCTATCCTTAACCCGGCATCCCGGCCATAAGCATTACGGAAGTAATCCCAAAAAGTATAGATCACCTTATCAGGGTTAAGCTTACGGATGGCATCCGTCCAGCCCTGGTCAACCAGTGCCTTAAAAGCCACCCTTGTTTCCGGGCGAAAGAGGGCATCCTCTACCCAACGTTCGGCTTTGTAAGCATCTCGTTCGGTTGGAATAGCGTTATAATCGCCGGTTAATACAACCGGCTTGCCCGATGCCAGCAATTCGGCGGCGTGGGCGGCAAAGCGTTCAAACCAGCGCAGTTTATACTCAAACTTGGGGCCGGGGGCGGGGTTGCCGTTTGGCAGGTACAGGCAGCCTATGGTAATGCCATTTACTTCGGCTTCAATATAACGGCTGTGGGTATCGTCCGGGTCTCCGGGGAGGCCGCGTTGGGTTTCTTTGATATCTAAATTACGCGCCAGTATGGCCACACCATTCCAGCTTTTTTGCCCGTGCCATATCGCATTATAACCGGCATCCTTAATGGCCTGTTCGGGGAACTTTTCGTCCGGTGCCTTCAACTCCTGCAGGCAGGCTACATCGGGCGCGCTTTCTTCCAGCCAACGCAGCAGTACCGGTAACCGGCCATTTATCCCGTTAACATTATAGGTAGCTATTTTCATTCGGGTGCGGTTTATTTTAATGCTTTTGCAATGGCCTCATCTGTTACTTTAGCCATTATTTTATACCCTGCGGGGTTGGGGTGTACGCCATCAATGGTCAGTTCGCCGCGCGTGCCTTTTTTATCATCAACCAAAGGGCTGTAGTAGTCCAATAAGATCAACTTATTTTGCGCAGCGTAAGCAGCTATAGCCTTGTTCAGGCTGATTATCATTTCTGCAGGCTGCAGATCTTTACGCCATTGGTACACATTGATGGGAACGTACGCACACAGTATGGGCGTAATTTTATGGATCCGGCATAGTTCTACCATCGATTTAACATTATCTAAAATACGCTCGTTGGTTACATGCCCCGTTGAACTTGCAATATCATTGCTCCCCGCCAGTATAATTACAGCTTTTGGTTTCAGGGCTATTACATCCTGCTGAAACCGGAGCAGTAATTGTGGGGCGATCTGCCCGCCAATACCCCTGTTGATATAGTTTTTATGCGCTGCAAAATATTCGGGCAGGCGCGTTTTCCAGAATTCGAAGATCGAGCTTCCTAAAAACACAACGCGTTTTTCGTTGGATTCCGGCGCTGGCAATACCTTATTCTCGGCTTCGTAATGGCGCAGGTCGGCCCAGTCATCACTAAAATTTTCTTTTACGGTAGCGACAGGTGCTTTAGTGGCAGTATCTGTTTGCGCGTAAACCGATGCTGTTAATAATAACGCGGGTAAAAAGAGTACAATTTTCATTTCAGGCAGATGGTTGATGATTTTCAAATGTACATGCTCCATTTAAAAAAGCAAGCAAAAGCATTAAATATAGTACCTAATAAATTAATGGGCACATTATAAGACAGTTATATTTTATCCATCATTTTTGATAAAAAGGTATTAAACCAGATCGCTGCATCCCTGTCATACAGCCGATTTCTAAATCAATTAACAAACCTTTTAAACAATTTTTATGTACAAAAAACTCCTTTTGGCATTCGTGTCAATCATTGCCATCCAATCCGCTAAAGCACAAACAGAAAAAGGCAGCCAGATGCTGGGCGCTAGCTTTGGGGTAAGCACCTCAAGTTCAGATTCTAAATACCTGGACTATAACAACAATACTTACGGCCCAAATGTGCATGGCAAAACAACGAGCTACAGCATTGCCCCTAATTATAGTTACTTTGTTGCCGACAAATTGGATGTTGGAGTATCTGTTGGGTATTCGTATTTAAAAAATGATTATGACGATTCCAATTTTGCCCCTCAGCATCAAAGGGACAATTCTTTTAATGCGGGCATCTACCTTAGAAAATATTTTTTGTATGACAACAAAATAGGTATAAGAACAGGCCCCCTTTTTAACTATCAAACATCAAAAACTATTCAGAGCAATGAGGTGACCCCGCAGTATGATTCACAGCGCAAAACAAATAGTTATACCGGCGGTATTGGGTTAGATTTTGTTTATTTCCCAATTAAACGCATTGGATTAACCGCTGCTTTAGGCGGTATAAATTATTCCCATCAAGAGGTTAAGGGTACAAACCCGGCTTCATATAACAACTTCAATGCAAGCTTTGCTAATGGATTTATTTTTTCAATCAATTACGTGTTCGGCAACTAATAACAGCCTCCTGTAAATAATACAAAGCCCCAAGCTAAAACTTGGGGCTTTTGTTATTCAATGCGCTTGTCTACCCGGGCAAAAAATTACGGTTGGGCTAATAAATAATTTTGCTTTAATTTATAGCTGCAATATGAGCCAGCAGTTATCCCCAAAAAAGTTCCTGAATTTAACCGGTTACCAGTGGACCTGCATCCTGTATATTGCCGTAGCTGTTTTTTGCTGGCAACTTAAATACTTCAGGCATATTGATAATAATTACATCATATTCCGCACATCGTTCTATCACTTTAGGGATCATATAAACCTATACCTAAATTACCCCAAAGAGTATTATGATGTGTACATATACGGCCCCACATTTACCGTATTTATTGCCCCGCTTGCCTTAATGCCCGAAGGCTGGGGGTTCTTTTTTTGGGAGGTTGGCAACGCCGCCGCTTTTTTATGGGCCATTAATACCCTGCCTTTTACTAACCGCATCAAAACAATTATCCTGCTGCTTTGCGCTATCGAGTTTGCCAACTCCAGCCATTACATGCAGTTTAACCCCATTATAGCTGCCATTATTATATTAAGCTTTACCATGGTGAGGCGGCAAAAAGAGCAATATGCCACACTGTTTACGGTATTTGGTACGCTGATGAAGATCTACCCTATTGTTGGGGTGGCGTTTTTTGTGTTCTCAAAAAACAAGGTTCGCTACATCATTTGGTCGTTTATATGGCTGGCCGTGTTGCTTTGCCTGCCGGCGATTATATCAGGACCACAATTTTTGGTGCAAACTTATAAGGATTGGTTTGCGGCGCTATCTTCTAAAAACCTAACCAACCAAAGCCTCACCACCGGGTTCGACTGGTGTATGATGGGGGCCGCAAGGCGCTTGTTCCAGGATAGCAGTATACCTAACTGGCCATTCCTGCTGGGCGGGGCGGCCGTTTTTGGCGCGGCGCTGTTACGTTTTAAACAATATTCATCGTTAAAATTCAGGCTCCAGGTAATGTGTTCATTGCTGCTGATGGTGGTCATCTTCAGTACCGCGTCAGAGCATCCTACTTTTATCATCGCAACCGCGGGTGCTGTTATCTATATCATGATGCAGCAAAAGCCGTTTACACCATTTACTATTGTTATGCTGGTGCTGCTATTGGTGGTAACCGGCCTTGGCCCATCGGATGCTTTCCCGAAACCCGCCCGGGTTTGGATGCAGAACTATGCTATAAAAGCCTACCCATGTATCATTATCTGGTTTAAAATTGCCTGGGAATTGCTATTTAAAGATTTTATGACCGATAAATTACCCGCCGGGACAAAAGAAGAAGCTTTGGCTTAGTCTTTCTATCTCTTTTTAAAAATTTTTCATCTAACAAACACTATTGAGGCCCAATTGTTCAATAAGTGTTCGATGCAATTACACCTCAAATAGCTGATAAGCGTTACCTTCCGAAGCCTATTTTTCAAAATATTGAGATATTTATTCTGTTTTAATATAAAATTTGCATAAATCAATCATTATTTTTCATAATTTACCAAGAAAATAATCAAATACTATTATTTGCATTGCAAATATTGACACAACCGGTTGCCAATTGTTAATTTTTTAATCGATTTAAGGGTTTTTTATGTACAAATCGCAACATTTTGAAAAATACAATCTGATAAATGGCGTATGGGACGAGATGTACAACGAAAAAAGCATCGTACGCGACCATTATCGGAAAGTAATTGAATACCTGGCCAAAGAATCGCCGGATGACCTGAATAAAAAAGAAGAGCTGGCCAAACGCCTGTTCATGACCCAGGGTATCACCTTTACCGTTTACAATAGCGGCGAGGGGATAGAGAAGATCTTTCCGTTTGATATCATCCCCCGGGTTATCACCGCAGCCGAATGGGATTTTGTAGAGAAGGGTATCAAGCAAAGGCTTACCGCGCTTAACCTTTTCCTGAAAGATATTTACCATAACCAGTTCATTGTAAAAGATGGGATTGTCCCGATAGATATTGTGTACTCGTGCCCGCATTTTTTGCGCGAGATGTACCAACTGAACGTACCCTACGATGTGTATGTGCACATTGCCGGTATCGACCTGATACGCGACCATGACGGCACCTTTTATGTATTGGAAGATAACCTGCGCACCCCATCCGGCGTAAGCTATATGCTGGAAAACCGCGAGATAACCAAACGGCTGTTCCCCGATCTGCTGCCAAACTGCGGCGTACGCAGCGTTACCGAATATCCATCCATATTATACAAAAACCTGCTGTCGCTCTCGCCAAGGCAAATCAGCAACCCTACTATCGTTTTGCTTAGCCCGGGTATTTACAACTCGGCTTATTTTGAGCACACCACCCTTGCCCGTTTAATGGGTGTTGAGCTGGTTGAAGGGCGCGACCTGGTAGTGAACAACCACAAGGTTTATATGAAAACCACCACCGGCCTGCAGCAGGTTGATGTGATATACCGCCGTGTGGACGATGACTTTTTAGACCCATTGGTGTTTAACCCCAACAGCGTTTTAGGTGTTGCCGGGCTGATGGGTGCTTACCGCAAAGGCAACGTAGCTATTGTAAACGCCATTGGCAACGGTGTTGCCGATGATAAGGCCACCTATATCTACGTGCCGGACATGATCAGGTATTACCTGAACGAGGAACCGCTGCTCAAAAATGTACCTACACACCGCCTGAGTAATGATGACGAGCGCGAGTTTGTTTTTAAGAACATCAACAGCATGGTAGTGAAAAAAACCAACGAAAGCGGCGGTTATGGTATGCTGATGGGCCATGCATCTACAGAAGAAGAAATAGAACAGTATAAAAAAGAGATATTGAAAGACCCGCGCAATTTTATCGCGCAGCCAACCATTAGCTTGTCGGCAGCGCCATGTTATATAGGCGGTGTGCTGCAGCCAAGGCGTATCGACTTAAGGCCATACGCCCTTTGCGGGCCGGATGGTATTGAGATAGTACCCGGCGGTTTAACCCGCGTGGCCTTAACAGAAGGCTCGCTGGTGGTAAACAGCTCGCAGGGTGGGGGAAGTAAGGACACGTGGGTGCTTTGTTGAGCCCCCTAACCCCCTGAAGGGGGAACAGAATACTTAAAACATGACAATATGTATATTGATAATAGTAAAATAATTTATTCAAAAAACTCCCCCTTCAGGGGGCTGGGGGGCACATGTTAAGCAGGGTAGCAGCAAGTTTTTATTGGTTAAGCCGTTATATCGAACGGAGCGATGGTATCCTGAGGATGCTAAAGACGAACTACGCGTCGTCGCAGGATTCGGTTGCCGGGTTTACCTGGGAGCCGGTTATCCGCATTTTTTCAGGCTCAGACGAAGATCTGATCGGGCAATTGGGCGATGACAGCCGCGCGGTTTTAAAGTACATGGTGATAGATAAGCAAAACGCCAACTCCATCGTCAACCTCATCACCCTTGCCCGCGAAAACGCCCGCAGCGTGCAGGAGCATATCCCAAAAGACCTTTGGCAATGCCTGAACGAATATTACCACACCGCCAAAGAACCCCGCATTGTTGCCGGCCTAAAAAAGGACGACCCTATAGGTGTTTTAGATGTGCTGATCAAGCAGGTGATGCTATACTACGGCACTGCTGAAATTACCATGGAACGCGGCCAGGCACGCAGCTTTATGAACATTGGTAAATACCTGGAGCGCGCCATCCAGTCGATAGATATCCTCGACGTAAAGTTTGGGCCCATCAATAACAACCCCGACCTGCTGCTGGATATCACCTATTGGAAACACCTGCTGTTATCAATAGGCGGATACGAGCTTTACCAGAAAACCTACCGCGACGGCCTGGAAGCACATAACGTAATTGAGCAGGTTATCCTGAATAACGATTTCCCGCGCTCGGTTATCTATTCGGTAAATAACATCCAACGGTATTTCGACAGGCTGAAGAACAACAGTAACGTGAACGATTACCGGGAGATCTCATTTCATATAGGCAAGCTGCAAAGCAACATCAAATACAGTTCGGTTAAAAGCATCAGCCAAATGGGCCTGCACGAATATTTAACCAGCCTGCGCGAAGACCTGTACCGCATCGGCAACTCGTTGAACGAATATTACTTTGCAAATTCCTGATAAACAGAATTTACTATGCCCGAATTTAAAATACAACATACCACCAAATACGCCTACGATGGCTTTGTGCGCGATAGCGCCAACAAGATCATCCTGTACCCCATTGTTGATATTTACCAGGATGTTTTAAAACATGATCTGCAAATTAGCGGCCACCCGCAAGTAGATACCTATATAGATTATTACGGCAACGAGGTAGGCAGTTTTACCTATACCGAGCCGCATAACCTGATGGTGATCAACTCGCAGCTGTCTATCATTACCCACCCAAGGCCTTTACCGCTGGACAATATCTTCTCGGCCGAGCAATGGAACGAGCTGTTTAACCTGCGCTACATTGTGCCCTATATCGATTTTTTAAAACAGGAATATTTTGAAGGATTGAGCGAATTGCGCCCCGTAGTAGAAGCCGAGCGCAAGGTAGAAGATACGCCTTACCACACCGCCCTAAAATTCTGCAGGTACGTTTACAAAAACTTCGATTACATAAAAGGGGTAACAACGGTTGAAACCACCCTGGATGAGATCTGGAAAATAAAGGCTGGTGTTTGCCAGGATTTTGCCCACCTGCTAATGGTGATGCTGCGCCTGGTGGGTATCCCCGCGCGTTATGTAAGCGGCTATATTTGCCCTAATAAGGATGGCATGCGGGGCGAAGGGGCAACCCACGCCTGGGCCGAAGCTTACCTGCCCGGTTACGGCTGGCTGGGCATAGACCCGACCAACAACTGCGTGGCTAATGAGAACCATGTGCGCCTTGCCGTTGGCCGCAATTTTAGCGACTGCTCGCCGGTTAAAGGGGTATATAAAGGCGCGGCAGGCCACACGCTTGAAGTATCCGTTTCTGTAGGGTATGAGGACGGGCAAGTTCACGAAGAAAAAGATATATTTACCGTTTCAACCGCTCCAAAAGCAGCGACAGCTATTGCCCGCAACAGTTATGCAAAGTACATGGAGATGATTGAGCAGCAGCAGCAACAACAGCAGCAATAGGTAAATATAAAACATCATGACTTACTGTTTAGGGATCAAAGTTAAAGAAGGCTTAATAGCCATTGCCGATACACGCATTACTTCGGGTACCGATACCACCGTTAAAAAAAAGATAACCCTGGTACAAAAAGATGGCGGGGCGCTGTTCATCATGACCAGCGGTTTGCGGTCGGTACGGGACAAGGCTGTTGTTTATTTTAACGAGCTGGTAGAAACCGAAACCTACGATAAGCTTTACCAGGCTGTAAATGCCTTTGGCCAGCAGGTACGCCGTGTTGCCGAAGAGGATAGGGCTTACCTGGAAAAGGCCGGATTCAAATTCGACCTGAACACCATTATTGGCGGGCAGCTAAAGGATGATGAGGAGCATAAATTATTTATGCTTTACCCCGAAGGGAACTGGGTTGAGCTTGGCCTCGGCGCGCCCTTTGTAGTAATAGGCAACTCGGGCCATGGCAAGGCGATATTGAACCGTACACTGGATGAAGATTCGGACATGCGGGAGGCTTTAAAGGCCGGTTTTTTATCGTTCGATTCTACCCGGGTAAGCAGCAATAATGTTGATTTTCCGATAGATGTGGTGCTGTATAAAAAGGACACGTTTAAACTGGTAGAACAGCGTTACACACAAAAGGATATGGCCAGTATATCCGCGCAGTGGGATGATGAATTAAAAAGCGCCCTGCAAAACATCCCGGGAGATTGGATGGACAAGGCGTTTGCAAAATTACCTCAAGTAAAAGATGAAGTTTAAAGTTTCGGCAGCGTTAGGATATGAGGTTAAGGCGCCCAGCACTTTAATATTAAATGTACACGCGCTACGCACCGCGCATCAAACCATCATCGACGAAAAACTAAGCATCGATCCATACATCAAAGCCGAAGAACTCCCTTCTGTAAACGGCGAGAACCGCTTTGTTCGGCTGGATATCACCGATACGGGCACTGTCAATATAAAATACGAAGCCACCGTTGATAACTACTACGAGATAAAGGACTACCGCAATTTCCAGGAAGTACCGGTAAGCAAATTCGACCCTGCGGTGCTAACCTATCTAAACCCCAGCAGGTATTGCCAGTCGGACAAGCTGTACCGCTTGGCCAACAACACCTTTGGGCAAATTGATAATACCTACCGCCAGGTGGTTGCCATTACCGACTGGATCCATAAAAATGTAGAATACCTGAGCGGGTTCAGTAATTCAGAAACATCCGCTTATGATACCGTTACCCAGCAGGCCGGCGTTTGCCGCGATTTTGCGCATTTAGGGATAGCCCTTTGCCGCGCGTTGACCATCCCGGCCCGCTACTTTACCGGGTATGCCTATAAGCTTGTCCCGGCCGATTTCCATGCCTGTTTTGAAGCCTACATCGGCGGCGACTGGATCCTGTTTGATGCTACCAAACTCGCCCCGCTAAACGGATTGGTAAAAATAGCCACCGGCCGCGATGCTGCCGATGCCGCCATTGCCAGCATATTTGGCGATGTATTTTGCACCAACGTAAAAGCCGATTGCCAGATGCTGAATGACGAACCTTTTGAACCGATATATTATACCAAGTCGGTTTTTGACGGGGTTACGTATTTGTAGTTTTCTAATTAAGGGGGCAATCGCTCGGCTCCAGCCGAGTGTTTTTCTATTATAAGGCCTCTGGCCGCTGCTAAACATCTCGGCCGGAGGCCTCGCAATAATTAGTCACTCGGCTGGAGCCGAGCGACTGCAAATCAAAACACTGCCACATTTTACATCAACCTTTTGGCTTACGGTTAATAGGGTTATCTTTGCTGCGCGATGTCAGATAAAAAAGTAAGAGTCCGTTTTGCGCCAAGCCCTACAGGTGGTTTACACCTGGGTGGTGTGCGTACCGTTTTGTTCAATTACCTGTTTGCCAAAAAGCATAAAGGCGATTTTGTTTTACGTATAGAAGATACCGACCAAACCCGCTATGTGGATGGCGCCGAGCAATACATTTTAGATTGCCTTAAATGGTGCGGCATAACGCCGGACGAAAGCCCCGTTGTTGGCGGCCAGTATGCCCCATACCGCCAAAGCGAACGCAAACCCATCTACCGCGAATACGCCGAAAAACTGGTAGCCCAGGGCCACGCCTATTACGCGTTTGATACCGCCGAAGAATTGGATGCAAAACGTAAGGAAGTTCCAAATTTTCAGTACGGACTTGCAACACGCGGCGGCCTGCGTAATTCCTTAAACCTGCCTTTGCAGGAAACCGAAAAGCTTTTGCATGATGGCACCCCGCATGTTATCCGCATAAAAATGCCCGAAGAGGAAACCATCAGCTTTAATGATATGATTCGCGGCCATGTTAGTTTTGAAACCAACCAGGTTGATGATAAGGTTTTGCTTAAAGCCGACGGTATGCCAACCTACCATTTAGCCGTGGTAGTTGATGATTATTTGATGAAGATCACCCATGCTTTCCGTGGCGAAGAATGGCTGCCATCTGCACCGGTACATATCCTGCTTTGGGACTATTTAGGCTGGAAAGCCGATATGCCGCAATGGGCGCATTTACCCTTGATATTAAAACCCGACGGACATGGCAAACTAAGCAAACGCGATGGCGCACGCCTGGGTTTCCCTGTTTACGCCATGAACTGGTTTGATGCGAAAAGCAACGAATTAACCCCGGGTTTCCGTGAATTGGGCTTTTTGCCAGAAGCGTTTTTGAACCTGCTGGCTATGCTGGGTTGGAACGATGGTACCGACCAGGAAATTTTTACACTGGATGAGCTGATCGAAAAGTTTTCTATAGAGCGCATCAGCAAAGCTGGCGCGAAGTTCGATTTTGAGAAAGCCAAATGGTACAACGCCGAATGGATAAAACGCACCGATGCCCAAACCCTGAAGGTAAAAGTTTGGGAGACACTAAAAGCAAAAGGCGTTATTGTAAAAGATGAAGCTTACCTATTAAAAATTATTGATACTGTTAAAGATCGATGTGTTTTACTGCCCGATTTTTACCAGCAGTCGGCATACTTTTTTCAACAGCCTGCCGAGTACGACCTGAATGCCGTTAAACCAAAATGGAATGATGTTAAAACCGATTTCTTTAATGCATTCATCGGGATACTAAGCTTGCCGGATACATTTGACGCCGCCGAACTGGAAGCCAAATTCAAAGCCCTTGCCGAAGAAAAAGGCCTGAAGCCGGGCGATGTGATGCTGCCATTCCGCATTATGCTGGTGGGTGGTAAATTTGGCCCGCATGTATTTGATATAGCCAAGCTGCTTGGCGAAAGTGAAACCATTATCAGGATAGAGAAAGCGATAGACGCGTTTACAGCGTAATATCCGTTTGTCATCCTGAGCGATAGCGCAGGATCTAATGTACAACATGCATGTCGGCGATTAGATGCTTCACTACGTTCAGCATGACAAAGAAGATAAAAGGGAAAGGCGCAATTAATTGCGCCTTTCCCTTTTATAAGAAACCAAGTCATTGCTGTGAGGTAGCAAGCATCTTATATATTCCTGGCGACCCTAAACCCCAGGTCATCAATTTTGAATGAAGTGGGGTGACTGCGCCTGCGGTTGGTAGCCATACAGCCCCTTTCCTCGTCGCTCCAGCCGCCGCCTCTGATGATGCGGTAGGAACCGTAAACGGTTTCGTCGTAAATATCAGAACACCACTCCCAAACATTGCCCAGCATGTCATAAAGCCCCCAGGCATTGGGTTCTTTCAATCCTACATCATGGGTCGATCTATTCGCGTTTGCTTTATACCAGGCAATCGCATCTAATTCGCCGTACCTGATGCCGGTTGTTCCCGCTTTACAGGCATATTCCCATTCGGCTTCTGTTGGCAGCCTAAATCCGTTTGCATCTGAGTCAAAAGTGATATCTTCTGCCTGGCCTACGGTGTAACAGGGCTTTAATCCCGCTTTTGCCGATAACAAATTACAAAAGCTAACCGCGTCTTTCCAGCTTACCGTTTCAACGGGCAGCGTGCTTCCTTTAAATGTGCTTGGTGACGCTTTCGTAACCTCGAAATATTGGGCTTGGGTTACCGGGAATTGGGCAAGTAAAAACGGGGCGAGCTCAGCCGTCCATTTTTGTTTTGTGCGGTCGTCCCGCAGTTCAATGCTTCCTTTAGGTATCTCTACCATTTGGATTGAGGTAATATCGATGGGGTTATTTATATCCGGGTTCATCTGTTAACATATCATTCGCTGGCACGAATTAGCGCAGCGTAACTCATGACGCACCACAAAAGTAAGCTTTCTGCTTATGACAGCTAAAAGCGAATAAACACTATGCCTTAAAGCTATTTATGCTTTTTTCAAGTTCAGCATCAAAATAATCTAACAAGATATACGCCTCGTTCTTACCGGACGACAATTTAAATACTCTGTAGTCGAAGGTTTGTTTAAATACATTTTCATCCAAACTATACACCTGTTTAACCGGGTACGGCACTTTTCTAATTTCTATACCCGGGGTATTAAATCGTATGTTTTTAGCCTGTCTATTTATAAAGTACAGTCCTTTGAAGGGGTAGGTTACTATAGTAATAGCATTATTTTCTATCACAACATTTGTTGCTGTATTATTTATGATGTCGCCTTTTGACGTGATCGTATAATATTGCATAGCACCTAATAATAACACAAGCGAACCTACGGCTATAAACAAACTGGTGTCAACAATCTGGTGGTTATGAAAATAATATCTCACAATGCATAACAGAACGACAAAAACACTCCATAAAGCATTTTTTATAAATATCTGCTTCAGTGCCACCATAGCCCCTGCAACCGATTCGGCTATCCGGTATTCCATTATAACGCCTTCCGCATCACAAAATCATTCATCCAATACGGGCCAATAGGGATATCTTCCTCGTAAACAATTGCAAAACCCATTTTCTCGTAAAAGCTTTTGGCGTTGTTATAGCGGTTCACGTTAAGGTCTAAGGTGCTTTTACCGGCCTCTCTGGCCTTATCGGCTACCGCGTTGATCAGGATCTTCCCGTATCCTTTACCCTGTGTTACGGGCAAACAGTATAACTTGTGCAGCTTATAGATCTCCGCATCTTCCTCGCGTGGCGAATAGGCGGCAAATGCCACAGGTTGCCCGTCTTCTACAAGCAATAAAAAGGCTTGCTGTTTCTCTGCAATCTGTTTGCTTATCTTTTCGGCTGTATATAATTCGCCCAGCATATAGGCAACCTGCTCTTTACCCAATAAAGGCTCGTAAGTAGGCCACCAGGTTTGGTGCGCTATTTGCAAAATTGCTTCAACATCGGTTGTTGCAGCCTCTCTTATCAAATACATAACGTTTTATTAGTGGTTCTCTTCTTTATCAACCGCTACACTGTAAGTAGCGGTACTTTGCCCAACGCCAAAGTACTCTTCCAATTCCGACAGGGTAGACGAGCTTGTAGCAATATCTTTGATCACCACGCCTTTCTCCATTAGCAGGATGCGTTCGCAAACGTCTGTTACGTGGTTAAGGTCATGGCTGGATACGATGGTGGTAACGCCGTGGTTCTTATTCTGATCTTTCAGGATATTCTTTAACCTGAACTGTGTGCTCGGGTCAATATTAGCGAAAGGTTCATCCAGCATCAGTAATTCGGGCTGTTGCAGCAGGCAGGCACCAACACCAACCTTGCATTGGTTCCCCTTTGACAGGTCGCGGATGTATTTGCCTTTGTTGATGATCTCGCCATTAAAAAACTCGGTTAAACCGGCCAGTTTTTCATCTACCTGGGCTTTGTTTTGCTTGTGCAGGCCGCCAATAAAATACAGGTATTCTTCGGGTGTAAGATAATCTATCAGGAAACCCTCGTCCAGGTACGATGCCGTATAGTTTTTCCAGGCTTCGGCACCAGCAACGTTTTCACCCTTTAGTAATACCTCGCCTTTATCGGCACGGATCAGATCTAATATCATGCGGAACAGGGTAGTTTTACCCGCGCCGTTATTACCTACAAGGCCAATGCTTTCGCCTTTGTTTATTTGCACATGCGGTACGTTTACTACTGTTACACCATTGTAAACTTTTTTCAGGTCTTTAATCTCAATCATGTTATTTATTTCTGAAGCCTTCGGCTATTTTATATCTTTTTGTGTAAAAATCTGCTTCCAGTTTTTTGATCCAGAAGTCGCGGGTGATGATGAACGCCACGCCTATTATTGCCAGCACGGCTAATCCTACGTTATCATACTTAAAGTATTTGAACGGCAGATAAATTACGTAAGGGAACAATATCAGCGGGAACGACAGCAGCAACTGGCTTGCCCCAACGCCTTCCCAGTTAAAGGAAGCGCCTTTGCTCAGGTCAATGCGTTTGTAGTTGCGGTTGGCAAAGTATAATACAATAGTGGCGTTAATACCCAGGTTCCATAAGTACATAATAAAATGTATCATCACTGTTCTCCAGCCAAAGTAAACGTATGGTGTGGTGAGTATAAACGCCACGGTAGATACGATGGTGAACAGCAGATATTTTGCTTTTAAAAAGTCGGCGAATTTAACCTTGCTCACCAGTATACCATCAAAATGTGATGCCTGCCAGCTAAACATAAACTGCCCGTAGTTGATGATGAAGATCCCCGTCATAAACATGCCCACAAAAATCTTAAAGCCTTCGCCCATTTTAGGGTTTGTATAAAATATCAGCCCGTAAAACATAAAGAACAAGCCCATAATGAGGGCCGAGCGCGGGCGCTTGTTACGAAGGATCAATTTCACTTCGTTGGCTATCAGATCGCCTACATGGCCAAAGCGGTTTAGTAACGGTATTTCGGTACTGCTTTTTGCCGACTCTTTTTTAGAGCTTAATTCCTCTAAATAAAGGTTACCCTTTAGGTAATAAAAATTAAAGTAATACATGGCAACTGCAAGCACTACAGGCAATATCACCAGGTATGGTTTAATTATCAGGTTACCAAAAAACAGGTAAGAGACAGCCTTTAATGAATACAGGTGCCACACAAAATCGCCGGCCACAAGTAACGAAAACCCGCCTGCGGCAATTAACATTATCCAGCCGTTAAGGTTAGCCTTCCGTTTAATATATAAAGCCAGGTAATTATTGAAACCCGAGAATGCTATCAACGAAATTATAAATACCGTTGCCGTTAACCCGCCCGATGTAACTGCTATTACTTTAAAAATGAAAGGCCCGAACAGTATAAACGGCCACAAATTAAAAAACGATAACATTGCCGTTAACGCCAGGTAACCTATTACCGAATTGCGCTTAATGGGTAGTTGCAGATATGGTTGTACCTTAAGCGTTGGCAGCTCTTGTAATTGCAAGCGCATCAACACATCTACCAGGTAATAAACCAATAAGATACCACAAAAGGCCACAACAAGGTCGTCATGAGGAGAGGCCTTCGCCAATATCTTATCCAGATTAAAACCAATGAACGCGGCTATAGCCAAAAAGTAGAGGATAATAAGCCCCATAAATACTTTTACCGCTATACTTTTACCTGTGTTTTTTGAGCGCCAGAAGGCTTTTAGTTCGTGATCGAAAAAGGTAGATATCATAGGAAATTATAAAGTTGTCATCCTGGGGAACGATGGATCTATCAACTAACATACCTGGCTGCTAATAGATTCTTCGCTATCGCTCAGAATGACAAAATAGTTTAGTGCGGTTAAGATACTAATATTTATATCTGTCGCCCCAAAGTTTCTTAAGCTTTTCTTTTGATTCATTCTCGCGCGCATTGTTACCGGGATCATAAATTTTTGTTCCCCTGATGGCTTCCGGTAAAAAATCAAGCTCGGCAAAGTTGCCTTCAAAACTATGGGCGTATTTGTAGTTTTTGCCATAGCCTATGTTTTTCATCAGTTTGGTTGGCGCATTGCGCAGGTGCAGCGGTACGGGCAGGTCGCCGGTTTGTTTAACCAGCGCAATGGCCGCGCCAATGGCCGTAGTAGCCGAATTGCTTTTTGGCGATGTTGCCAGGTAGATAACCGTTTGGCTCAATATCAGTTGCGACTCGGGCATGCCAATAACCTGTATGGCGTTAAAGCAGCTTTGCGCCAGCAGCAGGGCGTTTGGGTTGGCGTTGCCAATATCTTCTGATGCCAGTATCAACATCCTCCGGGCGATGAACAGCGGGTCTTCCCCGCCAACGATCATACGGGCCAGCCAGTACACGGCGCCGTTAGGGTCGCTGCCGCGCATGCTTTTAATAAAGGCGGATATGATATCGTAATGCTGCTCGCCTGTTTTATCATACAGGGCCATGTTTTGCTGCACATGCTCCAGCACCACATCGTTGGTCAGCGTGATCTTTTTACTGTCGAACGCGTTCACCAGCAGCTCAAATATATTCAGCAGCTTGCGGGCGTCGCCGCCGCTCAGGCGCAGCAGGGCCTCGTGTTCTTTTATGATGATGTTCTTCTCTTTCAGTACAACATCTTCTTTTTTGGCTTTGTCAAGCAGGTCGAGCAGATCCTGCTCTTCCAGCGGCTGTAAAATATAAACCTGGCATCGCGACAGCAAAGCGGAGATCACCTCGAACGATGGGTTCTCCGTAGTAGCGCCTATCAGGGTTACAATGCCCCGCTCAACCGCGCCCAGCAACGAATCCTGTTGAGATTTGGAGAAACGGTGGATCTCGTCAATAAACAGTATTGGCAGTATCTCGCCCTGTTCTTTTAACAGTGATGCTTTTTCTATCACCTCGCGTACATCTTTAACACCCGAGTTAATGGCACTCAGCGCAAAAAACGGGCGATACAGCGATTGCGAAATGATATAAGCTAATGTGGTTTTACCAACGCCCGGTGGCCCCCAAAACAACATAGAGGGTAATGAGCCACTCTCGATGGCCTTGCGCAAAACCGCGCCCTTGCCAACAAGGTGTTTCTGTCCCACATAATCATCCAATGATTTTGGGCGCATGCGTTCGGCTAATGGCGGCAGGTTGTTCATAAATGTAAAAATCAGAAATAGAAACGCTAAATCCTAAAAAAATTAGTAATTTTAAATACCTGATCCCTTTTGTCATTCTGAACATAGTGAAGAATCTATCGGCGAATAGATCCTTCGTTCCTCAGGATGACAGGTGGTTTAGTACTATCTAACAAAACAATGCCACAACAGTTTACCAAAGCCACCTATAATGCCATCTGCGATGAACTCGCCCAAATAGATGCCGATTTCGCTAACGTTATCCGCCTTTACGGCTACCCACCCATGTGGACCCGCCCCAACACATTTGAAACGCTCGTCCACATTATATTAGAGCAGCAAGTATCGCTGGCATCTGCCTTATCAGCCCTGAATAAATTGCGCGAACGGGTGCAGGAAATCACCCCCGCAAGGGTGCTGTTACTCACCGATGCCGAAATGCGCGAATGTTATTGCAGCCGCCAAAAAACAGCTTATATCCGGTACCTGGCCGAGGCTATCATCAGCGGGCAAATTGATCTGGAAGCTTTTCAACAAATGGAGGATGCAGATATCCGCACCCAACTAACCGCCCTCAAAGGCATAGGCAACTGGACGGTAGATGTTTATCTGATGTTTGTACTGCAGCATACCGATGTTTTACCTATTGGCGACCTGGCAATCGTTAATGCTATAAAACGATTAAAGGGTTTACCAAAAGAAACGCTTAAAGAAGATTTGGTAATACTGGCCGGGCAGTGGAAGCCTTACCGCACCGTGGCAAGTATGTTGCTGTGGCATTATTATTTAAGCGACAGGAAACCCTCAAAATAACTTGTCATCCTGAGCGATAGCGAAGGATCTATCGGTGAACTTTGCATATCCGATTTACTTGTCGGCGAATAGATGCTTCACTACGTTCAGCATGACAAATAAACAACAGGTCATTATGCAAAGCTCGCCACCTATCAGTCGAACAAGATTTCTCCTCGCTACGCTCGTTCGAAATGACAATTTGGGTTTAAATAAACAAAAAGCCCGTCTGAAAATCAGACGGGCTTTAAGCTTTTCAAAAACTTGGCTTAAACGTTAAACAACCCGTTTCTTTCCTGCTCCTGGTAGTTTTGTACCGTTTCAATGGCATTATCAACAACATCGCTTAAGGCGGTAATAAATGTACCCGGCTGGGCCAGGCTCATGGCATGTTTAATCGCATCTATTTCTTTGGGTACTACCTCAAACCGCTTATTAATATCTACAGATTTTATACCGTCTGTTAACAAGCTCAGAATATTTTCTGCCGTGCGGCCGCGCAGGTGTTTTTCCTGGCGCAGGATGATGTAATCAAACATCTCGGCGGCTATCTTACCTATCTCGCGGATATCATCGTCGCGCCTGTCGCCGGTGCCCGCTATGATACCGATCTTCAGCGGCGAATCGATATGGCTCAGGAAGGTTTTGATACCGTTGTAGCCATCCGGGTTATGCGCAAAATCTATCATGAAACGGAAATCTTTAAACTCAAAGATGTTCATACGCCCCGGCGTTTGCGCGGCCGAAGGAATGAACGTTTCCAGCGACATCTTTATATCCTCGGTTTTAAAGCCATGTAAAAACGTAGCCAGCGTTGCGGCCATTACGTTATCAATCATAAACGGCACGGTACCGCCAAAGGTAAGCGGGATCTGGATGGTGCGCTGTACGCGGATCTTCCAGTCGCCTTTCATAATGGTGATAAAACCGTTTTCGCTAACGCAGGCAATGCCGCCTTTTTTACAATGCGCTTTAATTACCGGGTTCTTCTCATCGCGACTAAAATACGCTACGTTACAATCGGCTTTTTTGCCAATTTGTACACAGTATTTATTATCGGCATTAAGCACTGCCCATCCATCTTTTTTTACCGAATTGATCACCACGCTTTTTACACGGGCAAGGTCGTCAAGGGTGTGGATATCGGCAAGGCCAAGGTGGTCTTCCTGTATATTGGTAATAACACCTATATCGCACCTGCTAAAGCCCAGGCCCGATCGCAAGATGCCGCCACGGGCGGTTTCCAACACGGCAAACTCAACCGTTGGGTCTTTTAAAATAAACTCGCTGCTTACCGGCCCGGTGGTATCGCCTTTCAGCATCATGTTATTTTGCACGTAGATACCATCGCTTGTGGTAAAACCTACACGCAAGCCGTTGTTTTTCACAATATGCGCTATTAAGCGGGTGGTGGTTGTTTTACCGTTGGTGCCGGTTATGGCAATAATAGGGATGCGGGCAGATTTGCCCGGCGGGTAAAGCATATCAATAACATGGCCGGCCACGTTGCGCGCCAGCCCTTCGCTTGGGGCAATATGCATCCTGAAACCAGGTGCAGCATTAACCTCCAGTACCACGCCGCCATTTTCGGTAAGCGGCTCGGTGAGGTTTTTGGCCATAATATCAATGCCGCATATATCCAGCCCGATGATCTTGGAGATGCGTTCGCAAATAAAAATATTTTGCGGGTGCACGTGGTCGGTAACATCAATAGAAGTACCGCCGGTGCTCAGGTTAGCGGTCGATTTTACAAAAACCTTTTCGTCTTTAACCGGCACGGTTTCCAGAGTATAGCCTTTCTTTTCCAGCAGGTCCAGCGTATCGCGGTCAATATCTATCAGCGTCAGCACATTCTCGTGCCCGTAGCCACGGCGCGGGTCGGTATTTTCTTTATCTATCAGTTGCTGAATGTTCAGTTCGCCATCGCCAATAATGTGGGCGGGGTCGCGCAGGGCGGCGGCAACCATTTTGT
The DNA here is from genome assembly GCF_001636615.1 of Mucilaginibacter sp. L294. Taxonomy (GTDB): domain Bacteria; phylum Bacteroidota; class Bacteroidia; order Sphingobacteriales; family Sphingobacteriaceae; genus Mucilaginibacter. Next base: position 44,475 of record NZ_LGEK01000023.1, read on the forward strand.
TATCAATTACCAGTACCCTAAAATCGTACCCGGTTACAAAACGCTCTACAATAACGCGGCGCGAGATCCTTGCTGCAAATTCATATGCGGCAATCGCATCTTCGGTGCTGTTGATGTTGATGCTGATGCCCCGGCCATGGTTACCATCAAGCGGTTTAAACACCAGCGGGAAACCAATGCGGTCAATAGCTTCTATCACCTGCTCGGTTTTGCTGATGGTCATACCTTTGGCAACCGGGATAGCCTGCTCCTGTAAAAGGCGTTTGGTTTCGTCCTTATTGCTGGCAATATCAACAGCAATGCTGCTGGTCTTTTCGGTCATGGTAGCACGAAAGCGTACCTGGTTTTTACCATAGCCCAATTGCACTAACGATTGATTGTTCAGCCTGATCCATGGGATACGGCGGGATATTGCCTCTTCCACAATAGAACCCGTACTTGGGCCAAGGCGCGTATTCTCGCGAATTTCGCGCATGGTTTGTATATCCTTCTCCAGGTCGTACTCGGCACCATCAATAATGGCCTGCACAATATTTACAGCGCTTTCTGCTGCAAAAACGCCCACTTTCTCTTCCAGGTAGGCAAACACTACATTGTAGGTGCCCGGTGTTTTGGTTTCGCGGGTACGGCCAAAACCGGTATCCATACCGGCAAGGGTTTGTATCTCTAAAGCTACGTGCTCTATCACGTGGCCCATCCAGGTACCGGCAATAACGCGCTCAAAAAAGCCGCCCGGTACACCCGGCGAGCAGCGGTGGCTGTACAAGCTCGGTATCAGTTCTTTTAAACGCTCGTAAAACCCATCAACGGTATTAGATGGGCGCTCTTCCATTTCCTGCAGGTTTAACCGCATTTGTATTAACTTTTTGCGGCTAATGCTCCAAATGTTCGGGCCTCTCAGTACTTGTATATTCTCAATTTTCATATAGGGTTCAAAAGTCAGTGGGGAATTTCTCTTTAAATCTAAATAACTTATCAATCTAATAAAATGTTTCGGCCAAAAAATGCATTATTATTAATTAATTCATTAGTTTTTAATCAATTTTTTTTTAATTTGTATATAACTGATACAAAGATTATGGATGTGCCGAAAGGAAAACTGGTAATAATAGGCGGAGCTGTTGATATGGGGAGTAATGTGAGCGTAGTAGAGCATATTATGCAGCCCAACTACATTAAATTTTTTGAAAAGGGCATCCTAAAGCGCATCATTAACGAGTCTGACAAGCATGAAGGTTCTGTTGTTGAGGTAATTACTACTGCGTCGCAAATACCCGAACTTGTGGGTAACGAGTACATTAAAGCGTTTAACCAGCTTAATGTTACGCATGTAAACGTACTACACATCAAAAGCCGCGAGGATGCCTCTAACCCCGAATATTTAGCACGCATCAGCAAAGCTGATGTAGTGATGTTCAGCGGGGGCGATCAGCTGCGCCTGACGGCCATTTTTGGCGGTACGCAGTTTTTGCAGATACTGAAACAACGCTACCAGGACGAGAATTTTGTTATAGCCGGTACATCGGCAGGGGCTGCGGCAGCATCAACCCACATGATCTATCGCGGGCAAAGCAATGAGGCCCTTATTAAAGGCGAAGTGCAGATAACCGCCGGGCTTGGCTTTATAGATTCTGTTATTGTTGATACGCACTTTGTACAGCGCGGCCGTATTGGCCGTTTATTGTACGCCGTGGCCACCAACCCGGGCATACTGGGTATTGGCCTTGGCGAAGATGCCGGCCTGCTCATCACCGAAGGTTATATGATGGAAGCTATTGGCTCCGGATTAATAATGCTGGTTGATGGCAAGAATATTGTAGAAACTAACGTTTATGATGTAGAGATAGGCGATCCTGTTTCTATCGAAAACTTAAAGGTGCATGTCATGTCGCTATTTGATAAGTACGACCTGCAGCAGCACCGTATGATCATTAAGAAAGCGATAAAGGTTGAAGAGGACGTTTATATAGGCGCCCATGATAGTGATAATAATGATTTACAATGAAATTAATCATACACGGTGGGTTTTTTAGCGAATCGCTTACAAACCGGGAAGTAAAAAAAGCAAAGCAGGATGCCCTGCGTGAAATTGTTACGCTTGGCCACAAATACCTGGAAAGCCATACTGCTGCCCAAACCGTTGTATACACTGTTTGCCTTTTAGAAGATTGCGACCTGTTTAACGCGGGCACCGGCTCGCAGATACAAAGCGACGGCAAGATAAGGCTAAGCGCCTCGTTGATGGATGGCAAAACCCAAAAGTTTAGCGGTGTTATTAATATTGAGGATGTAAAAAACCCAATCTGCATTGCTGAAAAACTGATGGATTATGACGACCGCGTATTGAGCGGGCTGGGTGCCAATGCCTTCGCGACCAATAATGGCATAGCCTATTACAACCCCGAAACACCCCAACGCCGTAAGGAATATGAAAAGAAACTAAGCGACTCTATTCGCCTGGGTACTGTGGGCTGCGTAGCGCTTGATATTTATGGCAATATAGCCGCCGCAACCTCTACCGGTGGCAAAGGCTTTGAAATACCCGGCCGCGTGAGCGACTCGGCAACTACCGCGGGTAATTATGCTAATGCTTACGCAGGCATATCATGCACCGGTGTAGGCGAGGATATTGTAAGCGCATCCGTAGCTACCAAAATTGTTACCCGCGTAACCGATGGTATGCCGCTTGCCCTCGCGACAGCAAAAACCCTTGACGAAATGAAACCCTATGATGGTTTTGCCGGTATAATAGGCATTACAAACACCGGCGATATTTACCATGCCGACACCCACCCGTATATGGTTTGGGCTTTGCATGATGGCGAGGTGGAGGTTTTTGAGTAGATTTAACAGTTGCCCCTTTAAGATAATCTTACACCGCTAAGTTAAATTGCTTAACAATATTAAAACCGATGTGCCGTTAAGGTTATTTTAATTTATACGCTTAAACGCAGCCATTTTAAGCTGTTCTTAAGGTATTGTAAATCAGAAAACTAATTTTTACATTTGCATACCAGTTAATTTAACTATACCCCCGCGAAAGATTTAAATGCGATATATCATCTTAATAATTCTTTGTGCTCTCAACCTTTCGGCATCAGCCCAATGGTGGCGCGGCGACTTTAAAAAGCATACCAGATACCCTCAAATTGCCCAGGTTAAAGACCGTTCGTTAAAAAATTACCTGGCAGCACGCAGGCCTTTTAATAATCCCAAAAAACTTTCAGCAGCCGTTATTCCACGTAGCCAGTTCAACCTGGAAATAAACGAGCGTATTGTAATGCGCGCGGCACAACACAACATGCGTTTCCGCGAGTATGCGCAGGCCAGCTACCGCTTTAGCGAACTGGCCAAGATCTACGTGGGCGAGAACCGCCTGTCGGAAGCCAAGTGGTATTACCTGCAAAGCATCCTTATTTCAAAACAACAGGGCGACTACCCCCATACTATAAATAACCTGGTAAGCCTGGCCTTAATTAAAGCCGATTTGGGCGATATGACCCAGGCCCAGCAGGACTTGACCGAAGCGCGCGACCTTGCACGCAATACCGGGCGTACCCAAGACGTTAAAATGGTAGACGAAAAGATAAAATTCGTGCAAAGCAATAAGGTTTGGCTGCCAAAATCAGAGTTGCGTTATGCCGAGGCGGTTGATACTACGCCAAAATCGAAATAACACGCTGTTTTTGTAACATTTGCGTAAAATGGAGTGTCTATAATAAAACAAACCAAACATTATTGTAATATTGTTATTCAATATATTAGCGGGACGGCTTAGTGGCTGTCTCTTTTTTTATAGGTAAATTAAAAACAGGCACAAGTATTGATGTTTTATTCAAGTCCCGATTTAAATAGTGTAAAAGATATGTTCAAGAAATTATATTTAATGCTGGTTTTAGCGGCTGCGCTTGCCTGCAACGCAGCCCCGTCAAAAATCAACTACAAACACGCAGGCCCTAATGACTTGCAGCCCGATGAACAGCAAGCTGTTGTTTTAAAATACGTGTCTACCCTTATTGCCGATTATAATTATAAAAAGGTACCGATGAACGATTCGGTATCGGCAATTATATATGACCGCTACCTGAAAAAGCTGGATGAGAACCATAACTACCTTTTAGCATCGGATGTTAAGGAGTTTGACCAGTTTAAAACCCAGTTTGATGATGATATTAAAGCCGGTAACCTGGCCAATGTGTTCTACATGTTCAATGTGTTCCAGAAACGCTATAACGAGTATGTGGCTTTCTCGGTAGCAGAGCTTGGTAAAACTTTTGATTTCACCCAGAATGAAACCTATACCTACGATAGGGATAAATTACCGTGGGCCGCATCAGAAACCGATTTGCATAACCTTTGGGCGCAGCGCGTAAAATACGACCTGCTTAACCTTAAGCTAACCGGTAAAGAGCTTGCTGCTAACAAGGAAACGCTTAAAAAACGTTATACCAGCATCCTGTCGCAATCAAACAAACTTTCCAACCAGGATGTTTTCCAGGCGTTTATGGATGCCTTTACCGAAGCTATCGACCCACACACCAACTATTTTAACCCCGCTCTTGCCGCAAACTTCAATATTGATATGTCGCGCTCTTTAGAAGGTATCGGCGCATCATTACAAAGTGATAACGAATATGTAACCATTAAAGCCGTTACGGCTGGTGGCCCTGCCGATAAAAGCAAACTGGTAAATGTTGATGACCGCATTATAGCTGTTGCCCAGGGTAAAACCGGCGAGTTCCAGGATATTGTAGGCTGGAGGATAGATAACGCTATCGCCCTTATCCGCGGAGCGAAAGGTACCGTTGTAAGGCTGCAGTTATTAGCAAAAGGCAGCGCCGCTACATCAAAACCACGCATTATTGAACTGGTGCGCGAAAAGATAATCCTGAAAGATATCTCTGCTAAAAAAGAGATCCGTACGTATAACAGCAATGGTAAAACCGTTAAAATAGGGGTTATCTCTATCCCGGCGTTCTACCTTGATTTTGCCGATTACAAAGCAGGTAACCCTAACTACAAAAGCACCACCCGCGATGTGAAGCTGATTTTAGACACCCTGAAACGCGAAAACGTTGATGGTGTAGTGCTTGATCTTCGCCAAAATGGTGGCGGTTCATTAATGGAAGCTATTGAACTTACCGGCCTGTTCATTAAAGATGGCCCCGTAGTACAGGTAAGGGATGCCCGCAACCAAATAGATGTTAATAAAGATGAAGACCCGGATATTGCCTATGCAGGCCCGTTAGCCATTATGGTTGACCGTTTCAGCGCATCGGCATCAGAGATCTTCTCGGGCGCGATACAGGATTATGGCCGCGGCCTGATCGTAGGTACACAAACCTATGGTAAAGGCTCGGTGCAAAACGCTATCGACCTGGATAAGGTGATCGCCCCATCGTTAAAAGATAAATTACTGGCTATGGCCGGTAAAGCCAAAACAGTAGCAACCGGCAGCCAAAACAAATTTGGCCAGCTTAACCTAACCATTGCTAAGTTTTACCGTATCAACGGCAGTTCAACACAGCATAAGGGTGTAATGCCTGATATCAGCTTCCCATCGATCATCCCGTTGGATAAATACGGTGAGGATACCGAGCCGTCTGCCATGCCATTTGATGTGATCCCGAAAAGCGATTACACCCCGGTGGGCAATTTCGCTACGGTATTACCACAGCTTAAAAAACTGCATGACGACCGTATGGCCACCAGCCAGAGCTACAAGTACCTGCTGGAGGATATTGAAGAATCAAAAAAACAAGAGGCTGAAAAAAGCGTAACCCTTAACGAGCAAAAACTTAAACAACAGCGCGATGAGGACGAGAAAAAAGCATTTGAGCAAAACAACCTGCGCAGGGTAGCTTTAGGCTTACAGGCATTGAAAAAAGGCCAGGTAAAACCAAAAAATGAAGATCTTGATTTCTTACAAAAAGAAGCCGGACAGATCCTGACGGATTACCTTACACTGGGTAATAAATTAACCAGCGTAAAACCAACCGGTACTAATTAAAAACTTTAAATATTATAAATAAAAAGAGGCGCAATAATTTGCGCCTCTTTTTATTTAATTCCTTTTTTGCCGCCCCCCGGCCGCTGAATAATTTACACTTCCGTGTACAAGTAAGCTGAAAATGTATTTATATTTGTTTGACTAATAATTAGTATGACAACTAAAAAATTCGACAGCTATTCTTACCTGCTTGACCGTACCGCTCGCCGGGTAAAGGGTTATGCGCAGCAACAGTTCGCCAACGGTAATTTTGATATCACGGTTGACCAGTGGCTGATCCTAAAAAGCCTGGATAACGACCGCTACCTGAAACAAAAAGAGCTGGCCGAGATCACCGGCAAGGATAACCCCACGCTAACCCGCATTATTGATCTGCTTTGCAAAAAAGGCTTAACCGAACGCATTACCCATAAGGACGACCGCCGGAGCTTTACCGTTCACTTAACCGCGGCAGGTAACGCCAGGTTGCTCGAGCTATCGCCGCAGGTTGATGATATCCGCATGAAAGCCTGGCAAAACCTTACCGAGCAGGATTATGAACAGCTGAAAACTATACTGAACAAGATCTACCAAAATTTAGAATCTTAACACCAATGATATGATAACCACAGATATAGGCATCATCGGCGCCGGGCCCACCGGGATGTTTGCCGTTTTTGAAGCCGGCCTGCTGAAAATGCATTGCCATTTAATTGATTCGCTGCCACAAACCGGTGGGCAGCTTTCCGAGATATATCCGCAAAAACCCATCTATGATATCCCCGGTTACCCGGCCGTTAACGCGCAGGAACTGGTTGATAAACTATCCGAACAAATAGCCCCTTTCCATCCCGGTTATACGCTTGGCGAGCGGGTAGAGACCCTGCAAAAGCAGGACGATGGCACCTGGCTTATCGGCACCAACGAAGGCACACAGATCAATTGCAAAGTAGTAGTAATTGCCGGCGGCCTGGGCTGCTTTGAACCCCGCAAACCCGAAGTTAACCGCCTTACCGAATTTGAAGGCAAGGGCGTACTATACGCGGTACGCAACCCCGAAGTGTTCCGCGACCGCAATATTGTAATAGCCGGTGGCGGCGATTCTGCTTTAGACTGGACCATCTTTCTGGCCAATGTAGCTAAAAAAGTTACCCTGATACACCGCGGCGATACCTTCAGAGGCGCGCCGGATGCCGCCGAAAAAGTGGCCGAACTGGCCAAAACCGGCGCTATCGACCTGGTGCTTAAATCGCGCGTGGTGGCACTGGATGGCGCCGGGCATTTAGAGCAGATAACCATCACCGGGCCCGACGGGCAGGACAAACATTTACAGGCCGATCATTTTATCCCGCTGTTTGGTTTGAGTCCGAAGTTGGGGCCGATAGAAAACTGGGGCCTGAATATTGACAAGGCCGCCATCGAGGTAAACACCGTTGATTACAGCACCAATGTGGAGGGTATTTATGCCATCGGTGATATTAATACCTATCCGGGCAAGCTAAAGCTGATCCTTTGCGGGTTCCATGAAGCGGCCCTGATGGCACAGAGCGCATTCAAACACGTGTACCCCGATCAGCGCCTTACCTTTAAATACACAACCGTTTACGGCATAACAGAACTAGCATGATCACATTCACCGTAGAAGACCGGGACGGTACACGAGTACCCATAGAAATACCCGAAGGCATTAGCCTGAGCCTGATGGAAGTTTTAAAAGGCAGCGATTACCCCATACTGGCAACCTGCGGCGGCATGGCCCTTTGCGCCACCTGCCGTGTAGAGGTGCTTAACGGATTAGCGCAATTGCCGCCAGCCGGCGATGATGAGCTGGATATCCTGGACACTCTGCCCTTTGTTGATGAAAGCAGCAGGCTCTCCTGCCAGTTACGCGTAAACGAAAGCCTGGAAGGCTGCCTGTTCCGCATCCCGCAGGAAGATTGAAATTTTAACCACAGAGGGCACAGAGATTTCACAGAGAGCACAAAGAATTTAAACTGCATTATTCTCAATTTTTTCTCTGTGTACTTTGTGGTTTTCTCTCCGTGACCTCTGTGGTTAATCCCACCCATATTGAAACCAATTTCCCTTCCACTGGTTATTACAACACTATGGCCAAACCATTGCTGGAGTTTACAGACAGGGGCATTTACTGCGCACAGGGGAAATTTTACATCGACCCCTGGAAACCGGTGGATGATGCCGTGATCACCCACGCCCATGCCGATCATGCTTACGTGGGCCATAAGAACTACCTGGCGCACCATCTGTCGAAAGAAGTATTGTATTACCGCCTTGGCGAGATCAACCTGCGCACCATTGAATACGGCGAAACCGTAACTAAGAACGGTGTACAGATCTCCATGTACCCGGCGGGTCATGTCATTGGTTCGGCACAAATAAGGGTAGAATATAAAGGTGTGGTTTGGGTGGTATCCGGTGATTATAAGACGGACGACGACGGCATCTCTACACCTTTCGAGCCTGTTAAATGCCATCACTTTATTTCGGAATGCACCTTTGGGATGCCCGTTTATTCCTGGAAGCCACAAGCCGAAATTTTTACCGATGTAAACAACTGGTGGCGCGGCAATGTAGAGAATGGCGTGGCTACCGTCATCGTTGGTTACTCTTTAGGCAAAGCGCAGCGCATCCTGCAAAACCTCGATCTGGATATCGGCAAGGTGTACACCCACGGCGTTATCGAAAACACCAACGAAGCCCTGCGCCGTAATGGGGTGATCCTAAATCCAACAGAACGCATTACCGCCGAATCATCAAAGGAAGAAGTACGCAAGGGTATCATCATCGCCCCGCCATCATCAGTAGGCACACCCTGGATGCGTAAGTTCGGGCCCTATAGTTTTGGTTATTGCAGTGGTTGGATGGCTATCCGTGGCGCCAAACGCCGCCGCGCTGCCGACAGGGGGTTCATCATGTCTGACCATGCCGATTGGAACGGTCTGGTAAGCGCTATTGATGCCACCGGCTGCGAATGTGTTTACCTTACGCATGGTTATACCGCATCATTTACCCGGTATTTAAACGAGATAGGTTTCAACGCCCGCGAGGTACACACCCTTTACGGCGGCGAGGAAGAAGAAGCCCCGGTAACCGAGGGCGAAGAAGTAAAAGAAACCACGCCATCGGGCGATGTGGTAAAGGAGGATGCACCATGAAAGCATTTGCACAGCTCTTCCTCTCGTTAGACGAGACCAACAAAACCAACGAGAAGGTGAAAGTACTGAAGGATTATTTTACCAACGTACCCGATACCGATAAAATGCACATGCTTGCCCTGTTTACCGGCAGGCGGCCAAAGCGGCCCATTAATTCTACGCTCATCCGTAACTGGGCTATCGAAGCATCTAACATACCGCAGTGGCTTTTTGAAGAAAGCTATCACGTGGTAGGCGACCTGGCCGAAACCATGTCGCTTTTAATGCCCGAAAGCCAAAACAGCAGCAGCAAAACCCTCACGGAGTGGATAGCCGAGATAAACGCGCAGGCTGCCCGCACCGAGGAAGAACGCAAGCTTTGGCTAATGGATTCATGGGCGATGCTGGACAGGCAGGAGCGTTTTGTGTTTAACAAACTGCTTACCGGCAGCTTCCGCATCGGCGTATCAAATAACCTGGTGGTAAAAGCCCTGGCAGATATTACCGGAATAGAAGCCCCTGCGCTTACCCATCGCATTATGGGCAGCTGGATGCCCGAGGATTATACGTACGACCAGTTGGTGCAGGAGCAAAACGCTGCCGATAATATCTCCCGCCCGTACCCCTTCTTTTTGGCTTACCCTATACAGGAAACCTCCGAGAAGCGAAAATCGGCAGAGGATGTGGGCAATGCATTGGGCGATGCGGACCAATGGCAGGCGGAGTGGAAATGGGATGGTATCCGCGCGCAAATGATCAAACGCGGCGGCGAGATTTTTATATGGAGCCGAGGAGAGGATCTGGCAACCGAAAAGTTCCCCGAACTGCACCCTTTTTTAAATGCCCTGCCGGATGGCACCGTGCTGGATGGCGAGATCCTGAGCTTTCAGGATGGTTTGCCCATGCCGTTTAATATATTGCAAACCCGCATCGGGCGTAAAAACTTAAGTAAGAAAATTCTTACCGACAGCCCGGTGGCTACTATTGTTTATGATTGCCTGGAATATGCAGGAGAAGATATCCGTTATAAAACACAATCGGAAAGGCGCGAGATCTTAGAAAAGTTGCAACAGAAAACCGAGTTCCCGGAAGTATTCCGCATTTCATCGCTTATTAAATTCGATACCTGGGAAGACCTGGAAATGACCCGCGAGCAATCGCGCGCCATGATAGCCGAGGGCATTATGCTGAAACGCAAAAGCGCCACCTACCAGGTTGGCCGCCGCCGTGGCGACTGGTGGAAATGGAAAATAGACCCGCTCTCGGTTGATGCCGTAATGATCTATGCCCAAAAAGGCCACGGCCGCCGCGCCGACCTTTACACAGACTACACCTTTGCCGTTTGGGATGGCGATAAGCTGGTGCCCTTTGCCAAAGCCTACAGCGGCCTTACCGATGCCGAGATAAACAAGGTGGATTATTTTGTTAAACGCAACACCCTTGAAAAATTTGGCCCGGTGCGTACCGTAAAACCCGAGCTGGTTTTTGAGATCGGTTTCGAAGGCATTAATAAATCCACGCGTCATAAGTCGGGCATTGCCCTGCGTTTCCCCCGTATCCTGCGCTGGCGGCACGATAAGCCTAAAGAGGAAGCTGATACGCTGGAAAGTTTAAAAGACTTGTTAGGGGAGCATGGGGGATAAATACGGAGACGCTGCGCTACCGCTTGTGGATTTAGGACGGTATTGAACACCTAAGCTTTGCATAGTGCTACAGGCGTTTACTAAGCATGCGGCCACAAGCGGGACGCTTGCGGTAGCAATGACGCATCTCGCCTCTACCCCGCGCGTCATTGCGAGCGTAGCGTGGCAATCTTCGATAGAAAAGTAGGCGACAGGCATGTCGAAGATTGCCACGTCACTTCGTTCCTCGCAATGACGCGCGGGGGAAAGGCCTACATATCTATCAGCAAACTCTCCCCAAACTTTTGCGAAACGGTCTTGTGCTCATTCCCATCAATACTGATTACCAGTGAACTATCAAATGGAATTTTCTCTATTAGCTGAATTTTTGTGCCGATGTTGATATTTAGCTTTATTAAATATTGCAAAAACGCGCTGGTGGTATCTTTTACCGCGGCAACCCGGCAATGCGCGCCGGCTTTAACATCGGCCAGGGTGGTAGAGTAGCGCTTGGGCATTTTACCGTTGGCTTTGGGTATCGGGTCGCCATGCGGGTCGTACTCCGGGAAACCCAGGAACTTGTCCAGCCGGTCGGCCAGCGTGGCGTCTTTGATGTGCTCCAGCTCTTCTGCTATGTCGTGGATCTCGTCCCAATGGTAATCCAGTTTCTCCAGCAAAAACACCTCCCAAAGGCGGTGGCGGCGTACAATAAGTGTAGCATGCTTTTGGCCCTGTTCGGTCAGGTCTACACCTTTCTTTTTATCATAGGCTATCAGTTGCTTATCGGTAAGCTTGCGGATCATATCTACCACGGATGCGGGGTTATTACCCAACGATTCGGCAATGGCCGTAGGCGTTATCTTCTGCCCTTTATCCTGCAGGCGGTAAATACATTTCAGGTAGTTTTCTTCTGATAGCGTGTGCATACTCATTTATTGGGTAATACAAACATAAACAAAATTGCATGGTTATAAATAAAATTAGTCAAGCCTAATTTTATTTAATAGTTTAATTAAATTATTTACATACGTTTGTACAAAATAATTATCTATGCGCCATCTATTACTATTTATCTTAACTATATCAGCATTAACAACATCCGCACAAAAAAACAGCTTAAAAGGAGTTGTAACGGCAAACAACACGCCGCTTGCTTATGCCACCATTGTACTTAGCGGCACCAAGCACGGCACCACTACAAACGATAAAGGCTTTTACGAAATCAGGAACATTGCCCCCGGCGAATACACCGCAACGTTCAGCAGTATTGGCTATTTCCCTGCGCGGGTTAAAGTCACGATTACCACAGGCGGGCCAATTACACAAAACATCGAACTGAAAGAAAACAGCTCAAAACTGAGCGAGGTGGTAGTAACGGGTGTTTCGCGCGCTACCGAGCTTCGCAGCAACCCGGTGCCCATTGTGGTGCTGAGCAAAAAAGATATCGATCAGCATGTTAACAACAACATCATCGATGCCATTGTAAAGGGCATCCCGGGCGTAACAGCGGTTACTACCGGGCCAAATATATCCAAGCCATTTATCCGCGGGCTGGGGTATAATAGGGTGCTTACTTTGTACGATGGCATCCGCCAGGAAGGCCAGCAATGGGGCGATGAGCACGGCATCGAGATTGACCAATACGGCATTGCCCGTGCCGAGGTGATCAAAGGCCCCGCAAGTTTAACCTATGGGTCTGACGCGCTGGCGGGGGTGATCAACCTCATTCCTTATATCCCCAACGGGCAGGATGGCAAGCTGAATGGCGATATCATTACCGATTACCATACCAATAATGGATTGATCGGTTCCTCGCTTGGCCTATCCTACAAAAAAAACGATTGGAAATATGCCTTTCGTGCTACCGGCAAAATGGCGCATAATTATCAGAACAAGGTTGATGGCTATGTTTATAACTCGGCGTTTCAGGAGTATATCCTATCGGGAATGGCGCGGGTTGATAAAAGCTGGGGCTACTCGCAGTTCGCCGCTACAACTTATGACAATAAACAGGAGATCCCCGATGGCAGCCGCGATTCGCTTACCCGCAAGTTTACTGTGCAGGTTGCCGAAGCCGGTAATGACGATATCAAGAACCGCCCCATCGCCCCGCAAAGCTGGCTTACCTCGTACGGTGTTACGCCACTGCACCAGCACATACAGCATTACCGCGTTTACAATAAAACCGAAGTTAAACTGGGCGAGGGCATATTTGCATCGGCGCTTGGCTGGCAGCAAAGCGTAAGGCGAGAGTATAACCATCCAACACAACCCAGCCAGGCGGGATTATATGTGACGCTGAATACCCTGAATTACGATTTCAGGTACAGTCCGCAGATATTTAACGGCTGGGAAACAGCATTTGGGCTAAACGGCATTTATCAAACCAACCGCAGCAAACAGGCTACCGATTTCCCGATACCCGATTATAATTTGTTTGATATCGGCGGGTTCTTCTTTGTGAAGAAGAGCATTGGCAAATTGGATATCTCGGGCGGCGTGAGGTATGATACCCGCAACATCCGCTGGGATGATTTTTATGTGGGGGCTAACCCGGCCAATGGTTTTGAGCAGCGTGTTAACGCGACAGCCCCGGGCGGGCGGTTACAATTCCCCAATTTTAAACATACATATCACGGTGTATCCGGCAGTTTGGGTTTCACTTATAACGTTAGCGAGCGGGTGCTTTTAAAAGCCAACATTGCCCGCGGTTACCGTGCGCCAAATATTACCGAAATTGGCAGCAACGGCCTCGATCCCGGCGCGCATATTGTTTACCTGGGCAACCGCACCTTCGAGCCCGAGTTTAGCCTACAGGAAGACCTGGGCTTTATTGCCTACCTGAAGGATGCCGACTTTATGCTGGAGGTTTTCAACAACCAGATCCAAAACTACATTTACCAATCGCGGCTGGACGATGCCAACGGCAACCCGGTTATTATTGTGCCCGGCAACACTACTTATCAGTACCAGCAATCAAAAGCGCGTTTGTATGGTGCCGAGTTTACCTTTAACCTGCACCCGCGCAACACCAAGTGGTTAGAGCTGAACAACAGCCTGGCTTATGTAGTGGGCATCAATCAAAACGAAGCGCTGATAGCGCAAAGCAACGGAGCAGCTAAATACCTGCCGTTTATTCCGCCGCTGCATATCCGGTCTGAGGTAAAGCTGAAATTGCAGGGCACCTACGGCGTATTCTCTAAAGTATATTTCCGTGCCGAGGCGGATGCTTATGCCGCGCAAAACCGTTACTATGCCCTTAACGATACCGAAACCCCAACGCCGGGTTATACACTCATTAACGCGGGCATTGGCAGTACTTTAAAGGCCAAATCGGGTAAAACCATTTGCGAGTTGTTTTTACAGGCCGATAACCTGTTTGATGTGGCCTATCAATCCAACCTAAACCGTTTAAAATATTTTGAATATTACAATGCATCGCCAAACGGCCGGAGCGGTATTTATAATATCGGGCGTAATTTGAGCATGAAGGTAATTGTGCCGTTTTAATCCGCTCATAACAAGCTGTCATTTCGAACGATAGAGAGAAATCTTGTTCATTATGCAAAGTTCGCCGCCTGTCATTTGAACAAGATTTCTCCTCGCTACGCTCGTTCGAAATGACAAGCGGGGTGTGGTTGAAAAATATCCGTTTGATTCTTCTCCAGAATAACCACAGAGAGCACGGAGAGAAAGACCACAGCGTTAATAGAACTTTTCTTTGTGACCTCTGTGTAAATCTCCGTGTCCTCTGTGGTTAAATAAACGTGTTCCGTTGAAAAATATCCGTTTGATTTCTCCCTAAACGTTCAACGGTTATCAAATCTTTACCACCATTCAACAACCTGGTTATTATTTTAATTCTTTGTTTATGGAAAACTGTTAAATGCAGCATCTGGTAGTTGTAAGGCGTAAAACCCTATGAGCATCCATTTTAGTATATTTAACCATATATCCTGTCTCTTATACACATCT
>NZ_LGEK01000228.1 GCF_001636615.1 Mucilaginibacter sp. L294
CGTCCGATGAGTCCGGTGGTCTGACGGGCCAGACGATCGACTTCAACGGTGGTTCGCAAACTCGCTGATCCACTGTCGGTCACCTAGGGCCTCCCTGTCAGTGGGAGACGTTCTGCCGCCGTTGGGGCGCCGACATCTACGTTCGACAAACGCCACCCTGCCGCACCGGCGTCCACTATCGATGAAGGGACTGTCCAGTGATCACCGACAGCAGAGACGAGCGGGATATCTACCGCAACATCGTGCGCATTGCGCGTGCGATGGACGAACGAAATTGGGCTGAAAGCGAAGGACTGTCGGTCCCCGAGGCGACCGGCGATTTCTGAGACGGTGCGGTGTCCTCGGCGACCGAACTCGTTGCGCTTCTCCGCCGCTACCTCGATGACTGTGGACCCACTCAACACCTCATCGGGAATGTCGTGATCGACGTATCAGGTGATACCGCGACCAGTCGCGCCTATGTGGCCGACATGCATC
>NZ_LGEK01000229.1 GCF_001636615.1 Mucilaginibacter sp. L294
GGCAGCTGCCGACGTGTATTTCCTGAAGCAGGGCCGGTGGCTGCACGTGCATGCTGTGGATTAAATGTAGGGAACATGATGACGAACGGGTTGGCGATCACTTTTCTGTTTTTTTGTACGCTCTTGGTCACGTACGCTGCGCTGAGGAATTCGCGCACCGAAAGCCAGAATGCGGCGTTGTTCAAGGCAACCGGAGAACTGAGGTCGCCGAGATGGTTGGTCGTCTTGTTTTTCTCGATGGCTTCGTTCGCGCCGCTAATGGCGTTCGCGATCGGCCTTCATAGGGAACGGGATCAGACCTGGCCGATGGCGCTCTTTGGGTTGGCGGGCATGGTGTTCTTTTTGATTCGCTCGTTCTTCGCTCTTCGCCTTGAACCGTCAGGAGTCCGTTTTGGTTGGCGATGCCGACGTTACATCGCCTATGCAGACATAGGTGAGTTGGTGAGATGGTTCGATGGCAAGGAAGCGGTGTTTACG
>NZ_LGEK01000230.1 GCF_001636615.1 Mucilaginibacter sp. L294
AATGGCTCCAGCCGCAAATCGATTGGTCTGCGTGCCGACATGGACGCGCTTCCGATCCAGGAACTCAACACGTTTGAGCATGCGTCACAGCACGCCGGCAAGATGCACGCGTGCGGCCACGACGGCCATACCGCGATGCTGCTCGGCGCGGCGCAGTATCTGTCGCAACATCGCAATTTCGACGGCACGGTGGTGTTCATTTTCCAGCCGGCCGAAGAGGGCGGTGGCGGCGCGAAGGCGATGATCAAGGACGGCCTGTTCGACAGTTTTCCGGTAGACGCGGTGTTCGCGCTGCTCAACTGGCCCGGCATGCCCGCCGGCGAATTCGGTGCGCGCGTCGGTGCGACTCAGGCGTCGAGCAATGAATTCCGGATTCAGGTGAAGGGTGTCGGCGCTCACGCGGCGATTCCGCACAATGGCATCGATCCGGTATTCACTGCGATGCAGATCGGCACCGGTTTGCAGAGCAT
>NZ_LGEK01000231.1 GCF_001636615.1 Mucilaginibacter sp. L294
ACTATATTCCGCCCGACGCCTTGCTATTTATTGATGAAAGCCATGTAACCGTGCCACAAGTCGGCGCGATGTACAAAGGCGATAGAAGTCGTAAAGAAACTTTGGTCAATTATGGCTTTCGCCTGCCATCTGCGATGGATAACCGCCCGCTGATGTTTGAAGAATGGGAGCGTATTACCCCTTATACCATTTTTGTGTCGGCGACCCCGGCGCAGTACGAGCTTGAGCACAGCGAGCAAATCGTAGAGCAAGTGGTGCGTCCGACAGGTCTGGTCGATCCGATACTAGAGATTCGCCCTGTCTTGACCCAAGTTGATGATGTGCTATCAGAAATCAACATTCGTAAAGCCAAAGATGAGCGAGTGCTGATTACCACGCTCACCAAACGCATGGCAGAAGATTTGACCAGTTATCTAAAAGAGTACAACATCAAAGTCGCTTATTTGCACTCGGATATCGACAC
>NZ_LGEK01000232.1 GCF_001636615.1 Mucilaginibacter sp. L294
AGATGTGCTTGAACGGGTCCCAGTCGAAGAACCGTGCCACGTTGCCGAAGGTGATCTTGTCGATCTCCTCGTCGGTGCAGTTCGCTTCGTCGAGTTCCTTCTTGAGCACCTCTGGCGAGTGGGGCCAGGTGGAGTCCGAGTGCGGGTAGTCGCACTCCCAGGCGATGGTGTCGATTCCGAGCCGGTCCCGATTGCTCAGTCCACTCGGCTCGGTGATGTAGCACGCCAGGAAGTTCTTGCGCCATACATCCGTTGCGGTCATCCCCTTCGGCAGGAAGTCCGAGCCCAGCCATTCGGCCTGGTTGTCGAGGTGGCGTTCGACACGGTCCAGCCACGGCGCAACCCAGCCGACTCCACCCTCGCTCATCGCGATCTTGAGATCCGGGAACCGCTGGAAGGCTCCGCTGAGCAGCATGTCGTTGGCTGCAATGGTCGAGATGAGTGGCGTCAGATGTGTATA
>NZ_LGEK01000234.1 GCF_001636615.1 Mucilaginibacter sp. L294
GATCAAACACCGCAGTCGAATACGACAACGACCCACTGATCCCCGCCGAATCACCAACCCCATCACCCACACTCAACATCAACTCGTACCTGGCATCAGGCACCTCCACATCAAGCGCCTCCACCACCAACCCCGGCAACTCAAACCGCACCGGCGCCAAATTCTGAAACGAAAAACCCACCTGGAAAATCGGGTGATACGCCAACGACCTCTCCGGATTGAGCTTGTCCACGAACTGCTCAAACGGAACCTCAGCATGCCCGAACGCAGCCACATCACCATCGCGCGCCGAAGCCACCAACTCCGCAAACGACACATCCGGATCCACATCAAGACGCAAAGCCAACGTATTGACAAACATCCCGACCAAATCATCAAGCGCACGCTCACCACGGCCGGCCACCGGCGTACCCACAACAATGTCCCGAGACCCGGACAGCTTGCCCAACAACACCGCC
>NZ_LGEK01000235.1 GCF_001636615.1 Mucilaginibacter sp. L294
CGGTGACGATCGCCCCTGCGGTGATCGTGGCGGCAATCGCCAGCGTGGCGGCGCCCCCGACGATGCGGACGTGGGTGCGTGATGCGCCGACCCGGGCGCGCAAGAGCAATTTCGAAGAAGCGAACATATAACTGGTTCCTGATGTGATCGGTCCGCCTGGCGGCGGGCAGCAGACAACCACCGGGGCGCAACTGCATTCCCCGGGCGAAGTCGGTAATCGCTGACAATGAACTTGTGAAACAAAGGGACGCGGCCGTCCCTGCGCATGCCGCAACCGACCCAATTGGCTCAGGGTCCAGGCGAGAATCGCTCAGGCGGCGACGGTGGCTGTGTCAGCCCCGATAACCGCAACGAAACCGCGGATTGTGCATGCGGGATTTATCCGCATAACTACTCCACTTGATCCGTGTAGCAGACGTTGTGCCTGCCTCGTGGTTGATAACAGATTGATATAC
>NZ_LGEK01000024.1 GCF_001636615.1 Mucilaginibacter sp. L294
GTGTACATGCCAATAAGCTTAAACCGGAAAAATTATGGAAGAACTATTATCATAAAAATAGTAACATTGTAAACCTATCTCAGGACACTATTAACCTGTAAATAAATAACAGGACTATCTTAAAACCTGTAAACTTTTTTTAGGACGAGACAATTTTGGTAATTATAGCGGTTTATTTATCCGGCTGAAAATCTAACGAAACGGAGTTCATGCAAAACCTTTTGTAGGTTGGCGCCGGGCCGTCATCAAATATATGCCCCAGGTGCGATTCGCAACGGGCGCAGATCACCTCGGTACGCTGCATGCCAATGGAGTTATCTACTTTATAGATCACACTGTTCTTCCTTACCGGCTCGTAAAAACTTGGCCAGCCGCAATCGCTCGCAAATTTGGCGTCAGACCGGAACAGCTTATTACCACAAACCGCGCAATAGTAAGTTCCCTTAGCGCTTTTGTTCCAGAACTGGCCGGTAAAAGGGCGCTCGGTAGCCTGTTCGCGGGCAGTTGCATACAAGGCCGGTGGCAGTATCTTTTTCCATTCGGCGTTGGTTACCTTAACGGGCTTTGTATCGGTGTTAGAGTAGTATGGGTTATTCTGGTGCCCTTTATCGCTTTTAGGGTTTTGCGCAAAAGTGCAGGTAAAACATAGCAGCAGCACGGCCGCAATATATATCGTTCTCATTTTTATTGATCCTTTAGTTTGTTTTTAAATACTTTTCTAAACTTATCCAGTTCGGGCTGTATCACATATTGGCAATATGGGTTACTGCCTTTATTCAGGTTAAAATAATTCTGGTGGTAATCTTCGGCCTTGTAAAAAGCTTTGTAGGGTGTTACCTGGGTAACAATTTTGCTTTTGTAAGCTTTAGCGGCGTTTAGTTTACCTATGTAATAGTCGGCCTTTTGTTTTTGGGCTGCGTTATGGTAAAATATGGCCGAGCGGTACTGCGTGCCTACATCATTACCCTGGCGGTTAAGCTGGGTTGGGTCGTGTGCTACAAAAAATGCTTCCAGCAGTTCGTCATAAGTTATCTGGGCGGGGTCGTAAATAATGTTACAGGCTTCGGCATGGCCGGTGCTGCCGGTACAAACCTCCTTATAGGTTGGGTTGGCAACCGTGCCCCCGCTAAAACCCGAAACCACTTTTTTAACGCCCTTTAATTGTTGAAACTTTGCTTCGGTACACCAAAAGCAACCGGTAGCAAATGTGGCCGTATCCAATTTGGCTTTGGTATTACTAACAGCAATGTTGGCTGTACCCGCAAAAGCAGTAAAGCAGGTAGTTAGTAATAGTAATATTTGAAAGGTTATTTTTTTCATGTTTTAAATTTTATGCCTGCATGTTTACGCATGCAATTATACAAACGTAAAAAATCGGAGCTACGATTCTGTATAATAATAATGTGATACCATATTGACAAAACAATTACAATCCATATAACGTTATATATTTGGTACACATCCTAAAGCAGCCTGTGCTGTAAAACCAGACTCACACACTTTGTAGACGGCAAGTCATTTTCCTTACAAAAAAGTTTATTTTATAAGTAAAAGTGTATCAATTATTTATTTATGCCATTTAATGAATAATTAAAGGTATATTTGTAACTATTTAAATCAATATAATGCAACAAGGAACAGTAAAATTTTTTAATGAAGAAAAGGGTTTTGGATTCATTACCCCAAGTAACGGTGGCAAAGAAGTATTTGTACACTCAACCGGTTTAGTTGATCGCATCCGCGAAAACGACACTGTAGAATACGAAGTTGAAGAAGGCAAAAAAGGCCCGAACGCGGTAAAAGTTAAAATAGCTTAACACACTATAATAAATGATCGTGAAGCATTCTCCCTAAACCGGAGAATGCTTTTTATTTTTTTTAAGGGCCATTAAAAACGCCCGTTCCCCGCTCTTTTAAAGTTTAATATATTATTTAATCGCAGGCACCCGGTGCCGCATTAGCCCTATTAAATGAGACAACTTAAGATAAGTCAATCCATTACCAACCGCGAAACCCAATCGCTTGATAAATACTTAACAGAGATCGGTAAAGTAGACCTCATTACGGCACAGGAAGAAGTTATCCTGGCACAAAAAATACGCGAAGGCGACCAGGCCGCATTAGAGCGCCTTACTAAAGCCAACTTACGTTTTGTGGTATCTGTTGCAAAACAATACCAAAACCAGGGTATCACCCTTGGCGATTTAATTAACGAGGGCAACCTTGGCCTGATCAAAGCCGCCCGCCGTTTTGACGAGACCAAAGGCTTTAAATTTATATCATACGCCGTTTGGTGGATCCGCCAATCAATCATATCAGCCATATCAGATCAATCGCGTTCGGTACGTTTACCATTGAACCAGATAGGCACCCTGAGCAAGATCAGGAAAACACAATCATCGCTTGAGCAGGAACTTGAACGCGAAGCTACACCCGAAGAACTGGCCGAATGCCTGGAAACTACGGTTGAGAAAATAGCCGACTCGTTACGTAACTCGGGCCGCCAGGTATCTATCGATGCTCCTTTTCAACAAGGCGAAGAAGGTACTTTGCTTGATGTAATGCATAACGACGACCCATCAACTGATAGTGGCCTTATTCATGACTCATTAGCTACCGAGCTTGGCCGTTCCCTATCTAAATTAGGTGAGCGCGACCGCGAAGTACTGATGTTGTTTTACGGCCTGGGCGATAACCACACCCACACTTTAGAAGAAATAGGTGAAAAATTTGTGCTTACCCGCGAGCGTGTACGCCAGATAAAAGATAAAGCCCTGCAACGCATTAAACAATCATCGCGTAGTGGCGCGCTGCAATCATACTTG
This sequence comes from Mucilaginibacter sp. L294, assembly GCF_001636615.1. Taxonomy (GTDB): domain Bacteria; phylum Bacteroidota; class Bacteroidia; order Sphingobacteriales; family Sphingobacteriaceae; genus Mucilaginibacter. The sequence continues at coordinate 2,826 of NZ_LGEK01000024.1, forward strand.
TAGTAGTTGCTTAATCCGCAGAAATATCAAAACCGCTTTTAAATTGTTTAAAAGCGGTTTTTTTGTGGCCGGGAAATTGCTTAAATATGCATCATCAACACTGTGTAAAATAAGACGATATATACATAGTGTACAAAATACAATAAGTATATTTACATCGTCATTTATAACGGTGACAAACATAAACTTACAGCAATGAGCGATCTTTCTAACCCGGAAGCTTTCACAGGTAATATCCCCGTAACTGCTAAAAAAATTGTGGTTATTGGAGGAGGTTTTGCCGGTGTGAACTTTGCACAAAACGTGGCGAAAAATAAAAATTACCAGGTTACCCTGGTAGATAAAAACAACTTTAATTATTTCCCCCCGCTGCTTTACCAGGTATCAACCAGCTTTTTGGAACCCTCAAGCATCAGTTACCCTTTCCGTAAACTATTCCGTAAGGACAACATCCGTTTCCGGATGGGCGAGCCGGTAAAGATTGACCCGGTTACCCAAACCGTTTATTTAAAAGATGGCGAGCTGAGTTATGATTACCTTGTTTTTGCCAGCGGCGCTAAAACAAACTTTTTTGGCAACGAAAATATCGAGAAAAATGCCATCCCGATGAAAACCATTGATGATGGCCTGCGCATGCGTAACGCGCTCTTACAAACGCTTGAAGAAGCCGCCATTACCAAAGATCCTGTCGAACGCAAAAAACTGCTTACCATTGTAGTTGCAGGTGGCGGCCCAACCGGTGTTGAGGTATCGGGTATGCTGGCCGAAATGAAGAACTATATCTTCCCTAAAGATTATCCCGAACTGATTAACCAGCCGGGCGGGATCTATATTGTTGACGGTAGCCCTGCCCTGCTTGGCGCCATGAGCGAGAAAACACACCAGGAGGCTTATAACGTGCTTACCAAGCTTGGCGTAAGGGTTAAGTTAAACCTGCACGTTAACGATTATGTTGACGGCAAGATCATGCTATCAAACGGTGAGGTGATAGAATCAAACACCCTGATATGGGCAGCGGGCATCACCGCTAATACTTTTGATGGCATCCCTGCAAGCAGCCTTGGCCCGGGCAGGCGTATGGTAACCGACGAGCATAACAAAGTACAGGGATTAGAAAACATATACTCCATTGGTGATGCCTGTATACTAACTACCGACCCCGATTACCCAAAAGGCCACCCGCAGATAGCACAAGTTGCCATACAGCAAGGCAAAACACTGGCCAATAACTTTATTGCCATGGCCAAAAACCAGCCGCTTAAAGCATTTAAATACTTTGATAAAGGCGATATGGCCATTATAGGCCGCAACAAAGCGGTGGTTGACCTGTTTAAGCATAAGGTACACTTCCGTGGGGTTATCGCCTTATTTATGTGGCTGTTTATCCACCTCATATCATTGGTAAACTACCGTAATAAACTGCGTACTTTATATAACTGGGCGGTGGCTTATCTTAGTCGCGACCAGTCGTTTAGGATGATATTTAAGTCGGGCGTGTAATAGAATTGTAATAATGAAACGATCGTTTCATTATTTTTTGTTTTAATTTGAAACGTTCGTTTCAATATGTTTATATTTGCTTCATCAAATCACAAAAACAAAACTTAAAACACATAACAATGAAAATCCTAACAAACAAAGTAGCCGTAGTTACAGGTGGTAACAGCGGTATTGGGTACGCAACAGCAAAAGAATTAGCCGATAAAGGCGCGCGGGTTATCATCACCGGCCGTAATAAAGATGCGGTAGCCAAAGCAGCGCAGGAGCTTGGCGTTACCGGTATAGTATCTGACCAGGGGCACTTACAGCAGATAGACGAATTGGTGGCCGATGTTAAAGTACAATTTGGTAAAGTAGATATCCTGTTCCTTAACGCAGGTGTAGCAAATTTTAGCCCCGTTGAAACCGCTACCGAAGCTCATTTTGATGGCATGATAGATTTGAACCTTAAAGGCGTTTACTTCACCGTTCAAAAATTTATCCCTATTTTAAATGATGGTGCAGCTATCATATTCAATACATCTGTAAATGCAACGTTAGCTATGCCAAACAGCAGTGTTTACGCGGCCAGCAAAGCAGCGCTTATCTCTTTGAACAGGGTATTGGCTGTTGAACTTGCCCCGCGTGGTATCCGTGTAAACGCGGTATCTCCGGGCCCGGTTGCTACACCGCTGTATGGCAAAATTGGCTTAACCGAAGAAGAAGTTAATGGCTTTGGAACAATATTAGGAGAACGTATTTTATTAAAACGTTTTGCTAAACCAGAAGAGATTGCCAACGTAGTAAGGTTCCTGGCTTCTGATGATGCTTCATTTATTACCGGTACCGAACTTATTGTTGATGGTGGTTTAACTGTTAACGCGGTTATTTATTAATTGGCCGCAAACCCTATTTTTTTACACCGATTTGGAACGACTGTTTCAAATCGGTAATTTTGTTTACTACTAATTTATATCGCCATGGCACGTAAAAAGGAATTTGATGAAGATGAGTTGCTGGAAAAAGCGGTAAATTTATTCTGGAAGAAAGGGTATCATGCCACATCAGCGCAGGATCTTGTAGACGGCCTTGGCATCAACCGGTCAAGCCTGTATAATACTTATACTGATAAGCGCACGCTGTTTACCAAATCGCTTAAAATGTACCAGCAGCAGCGTACGGGTCTTATGATCAGCACGCTTCAGCAATCGCAGCATATTGGCGAAACCATCAAACAGATATTTAATCACATCATTGATGAGGATATGGCCGACAGTATGAAAAAAGGTTGTTTTATGGTGAATACCGCTGTAGAGCTTTCAATGCAGGATGCCGGGATAAACGATATAGTAAACGCTAATAACCAAAGTGTAGAAGATGCACTTACCGCAGCCATTGAAAAGGGCAGGCAAAGCGGCCAGGTTTTAAACCCGCTATCATCACGCGCTGTAGCACAATTTGTTTTTGCTACGATCAGCGCTTTAAGGGTAACAGCCCGTTCGGGCGCGGGCAGGCAGGTAATGCAAAATATTGCCGATGTAGCATTGTACTCCCTAAAGTAGCACCCTCGCGGCCTACTTTAGGGCTATACAATGTTTCAAACAATAAACTAAGCACTAACTACACCTATCCTTTTCAACAATTTCCTGTTTTCGCGCCTGTGTATCAAACGATAAACGATGGAATAAATAACAGGTAATATTAAGAGGGTAAGAATAGTAGAAGTTATTAACCCACCTATAACCACAATGGCTAAAGGCTTTTGGGTTTCGCTGCCAATACCGGTTGATAAAGCTGCCGGCATCAGGCCAATAGCGGCCATCAGGGCGGTCATCACCACCGGGCGCACACGTGATATCACACCTTCCAGTATGGCGGTGTTGAGCGGCATGTGATCTTCCAGGTTCTTGCGGAACACGGAGATCAATATCACACCGTTTTGGATACACACCCCAAACAGGGCTATAAAACCAATACCGGCAGATATACTGAAATTGGTATGGGTAATATGCAAGGCCAGTATCCCGCCCATTAAGGCGAACGGCACGTTCATAATAACCAGCATGGCATCTTTGGCATTCCCAAAGGTGATGTACAGTATCAGGAAGATGACCAGTAAACAAATAGGCACCACGTGGGCCAGCGTGTTTGATGCACGGATCTGGTTCTCAAACTCACCGTTCCAGGTAAAGGCATAGCCTTTATCAAGTTTTACAGCAGCATTTACTTTTTGCTGTGCTTCGGCAATGGTACTGCCCAGGTCGCGGCCACGCACCGAAAATTTGACTGCTATGTAGCGCGTGTTATTATCCCTGAAGATAAATGCCGGACCGGTCAGTTGTTTAATTGTTGATATTTCCTTGATGGATATTTTTGAGCCATTCATGGTAGGTACCATCAGGTTCTCTATTTTCTCTTCGGTATCGCGGTATTGTTTCTGGTACCGCAGGCGGATGTCGAATTTGCGCTCGCCCTCATATAACTGGGTGGCAGCTTTACCGCCAATGGCCATTTCTATCACCGAGTTTGCATCGGCAGTGGCAACGCCGTACAGTGCCATTTTTTGCTGATCGAGCTCAATCCTGAACTCGGGCTGGCCAAGGTTACGCAGTACGCCTAAATCGTCTACACCTTTTACATTCTTCAGTACTTTTAGCACCTCGTCGGCCTTATGGTCAAGCGTTTCAAAATCCCCCCCGAATATTTTTACGGCCATACTGGCGTTAACACCGGCTACGGCTTCGTCAACATTATCACGTATGGGTTGCGAGTAATTGAATACGATGCCCGGCAGCTTACGCAGCTGCTGATCCATCTTGTCTATCAATTCTTCTTCGCTTAAGCCGCTTGGCCATTCCTTTTTATTTTTCAGGTCAACCTGGATCTGTACATTAAAGAAACCCTTAGGGTCGGTACCATCATTGGTACGGCCCACCTGTGCAAGCGTTTGCTTCACCTCGGGGAATTTCTCCAGTATCTGCATCATCTTCTGGTTGATGTTCTCGGCCTGGGTAAGCGATACGCTCATCGGCAGCTCAGCCTCCACCCAAAGGGCGCCCTCGTTCAGATCGGGCAGAAACTCGGTCCCTAAAAACTTAGCCGAGAAGAAGGTTATCGCCATAAAGGCAAAGGCTACAATAATGCTCAGCTTTTGGTTTTTATAGGTAAACCCAAACATCTTACGGATGCCGTTCTCAAAAAACAGCACAACCGGGTTATGTTTTTCCCTAACGTTCTTTCTGAGCAGGATACTTGATAATGCAGGTACCAGCGTTAAGGTAAATAACAACGCACCCAGCAAAGCAAAGCCTAATGTATAAGCCAACGGCGAGAACATTTTACCCTCCACCTTCTGAAACGCGAAGATCGGGATGAGACAGGTGATGATGATGAGTTTAGAGAAGAAGATAGCCTTGCCCATTTCAGCACCAACATTTTTAAACAGGCCCAACTTGGCTATCTTGTTAAATTTCTCCATACCCAACTCCTTGGCACGATGGTCCAGCGCTACGAAAATGCCCTCTACCATCACCACGGCACCATCTATGATGATCCCAAAATCTATCGCCCCCATCGATAGCAGGTTGGCCGTCATCCCCTTTATACGCATACATATAAAGGCGAACAATAAAGCCAGCGGTATAATAATAGCTACGATAAGCGTGGTACGCCAATCGGCCATAAACAGGAACACGATAACGGTTACCAGCACTATACCTTCCAACAGGTTATGGATCACCGTTTCGGTACAAAAATCCATCAGGTTGGTACGGTCGTAAAAGGTATCTATCTTCACATCCTTGGGCAACACATTCTCGTTAAGGTCTTTTACCTTCTCGCGTATCTTATCAAGCACCAGCGCGGGGTTTTCGCCCTTGCGCATTACAATGATACCTTCAATAACATCCTTTTGCTTGTCGCGGCTTACCTGGCCAAGGCGTGGCAGTCCGCTTTCTTTTATATCGGCAACGTTACGCGCCAGTATGGGCACGTTGTTTACATTTTTGATGATGATATTCTCAATCTCGCTGATGTTATTGATCAAGCCGATACCACGTACCACAAAGGCCTGGTCGTTCTTTTCAATTACATCGCCGCCCACGTTAATGTTACTGCGGTTAATGGCGTTATAAACATCAAGCGATGTTAACCCGTATTTTTGCAGTAACGATGGGTTAACACTTACCTCGTAGGTTTTCTCCTCGCCGCCAAAGCTGTTCACATCGGCAACCCCCTGGATAGATTTAAACTGGCGGTCCAATATCCAATCCTGTATGGCGGTAAGCTCATGTAAAGATTCTGTTTTGCTTTTCAGCGTGTAGCGATAGATCTCGCCGGTTGGGCCGTATGGCGGCTCTACCTCGGGTTTTACACCGTCGGGCAGGTCGGCGTTTTGCAGGCGGCTAAGTACTTGCTGCCGTGCAAAGGCATCATCCACATCATCATCAAATATGATACGCAGGTATGAAAGGCCGAATGATGAGGTGGTACGCAGGTTAACCTTTTTTTGTACCGAGTTTAGTACCGTTTCCATCGGGATGGTAATCATTTTCTCCACCTCTTCGGCGCTGCGGCCGGGCCATTGTGCAATTACGATGATCTGCGTATTGGTAACGTCCGGAAACGTCTCTATAGGGGTATTCAAGTAGCTCCAGACGCCCAATACAGCCAGCACCGCAGTCAAGAAGAATACCATCGCCCGGTGCCTGAGCGAGAAGTATATGATATTTTTAATTAGCTTGTTCATTTGTTTGTTAGAAAAAAATAGTACTGCTTAAAGGGTTGTTTTGTAATAGTAACCGGGTTTTAATCCTCCGTTAAAGCATTATAAAGCAGCAGCTGGCTTTTTGATACCACCTTATCGCCAGGCTTTAAGCCCGAGGCTACATAGGTAACACTGTCAACCGTTTTTATTACGTTTACTGCACGCACCTGTAAATCGCATTTGCTGTTGTAAACCACTACAAAGTTTTTGCTGCTATCAAATATCACTGCCGATGCAGGTATGGCTACTGATGTTGTGCTCTCACTGTTGGTGATCAGCACATTGGTGAACATCTCCGGCTTTAGCAGCATATCGTTGTTACTTAAGGCTACGCGCACCTTCATCACCTTGTTATCGGGGTCAAGCACCGAGCTTATCTCGTCTATCTTACCGTTAAAAACCTTATCAGGATAAGCCAGTGTGGTAATGCGGGCAGCATACCCTTTCTTCACCTTGGTTATATCCGATTCAAAAACGTTTGCCCAGATCCACACATCCTTCATATCAGATATGGTGAACAAACTGCTGCTGTTATCAGGCCTGATAAAGTTACCTGCCGATATATTCTTCTCAACAATATAACCGCTGCCCGGTGCCTTAATAACAAGCGCGCCGCTGGCATTGGTATTACCGCCGCCGTTAATAGCAATCTGGTCGCGGACTTTGCTATTCGCGGCAACCGCTTTGTTATAATTCTCTTTTGCTTCGGTATAATCGCGCTCGCTTGATATGCCGTTCTTGTACAGGTACTCGGCCTGCTCTAACTGGCGCTTGCTAATGGCAAGGTCTGATTTTGTAGAGGTTAGATCGGTATAGCTGCCGGCAACATCGGCACTGCGCAAAACCGCAAGCACCTGGCCTTTGGTTACCTTATCGCCTAATGAAACCTTTACTTCCATCACCTGCCCGCTGGTAAAAGGGAATACTTTCACCACTTTATTCTCATCGAATGACACCTCGCCCGATAGGGTAAGCTCATCTTTCATCGGTGTGCTTTTGGCGGTATCTATCTTTATCATTTTAGACAGCGAATCGCTTATGCAAACCTGCTTGGTTTCCATAGTGCCGGTTTTTTTATCCTGGCAAGCGGTAAGGCCAATTAGCCCAAGGCCTAAGTATATAATTTGCTTTTTCATTGTTTATGCTGATGCTTATTGCTTATAATGGGTTTATTACTGTAATGCCTACGGCGTAGTTTAAATCGGCAATGGCTTTTTGCAGGTTTAGCTGCTGCTGTAAAATTTTGAGTTTGGTTTCGCGGTACGAGTCAAAAAAATCCACATACTCCTGCAGATTGATCTGTTTTAACTGAAAGCCCTTGCCCATACTTCTAAAAAGCTGGTCGTACTTGGCATAAAAGTCGTTCTCTTTTGATCCCAGTAGCTGCTGGCTCAACTGGTACTGCTGCACGGCCGAGTAAACATCATTGGTTAATTGCAGTTCGCTATTTTTAAGGGTGTATTCCTGGCTTTGTGTGGCAAGTTTGGCGTTTTTAATATTACCCTGGTTGCGGTTAAATATTGGCAGGGGCAGGCTAATTTCCAAACCCACAAAATTGCGCGCATAACTGCTGTTCTGGTCGTAGGTGGAACCGATGGTTACATCGGGCACGGCCATTGCTTTTTGCAGCGCAAAATTGTGATTGTTTTGGTTTAACAAATACTGATTGGCCAGATAATCGCCACGGTTGGATTTGGCAACTTCTGCCAGGGCCGCCGCGTTAAGCGTGGTATCGGTATTGTTAAAAGTTATGTGAGGGGCAATAAATTGATTCGGGTTTGCGGTAAGCAGCGTTTTCAGCTCGCTTTGCAGGTCGTTTATCTGGCGGTCTATTTCAACCAGATCATTCTGCAGGCCAAAGTTCAATGCTTTTAAGCGTATAACATCTTTTAACGAGTTGTTACCCGCCTGGTATGATTTATCAATGGCGTTAACCATGTTTGTGGCCGATGCAATTTCCATCTGGTAAACCTTGCGTTGATCTATCAGGTTGGCCACCTGCGAAAAATCAAGCAGCAGGTTGTAATGCAGGTTGCGTAACAGATCGTTAAACTGCGCCTGTTGTATCTGCACACCATCCTGTGCTATTTTAACCTCTTTACCGCGTTTACCGGCTGTTTTAAAAACCTGGCTTAGCTGTACCAATACCTGGCCGTTGCCGTTGCTGTGGTCAAAAAACTTTTTGTTGGCATCGGTAATGTTCTGGTCGGTACCTAAAACGGGGTTATCCCAAAGTTTAGCCTGTTTAACAAGCGCCTGCGCGGCATCAACGTTATATTTTTGTGCAAGCAGGCTAAGGTTGTTTTGCAGAAAGGTTTTCTCTGCATCTTTAATAGTAATACGGAGTGTATCCGTTTGGGCAGAAGCTTTTTGCCCGCATATAATAACCAGGGCAAAAAGTATAAAAGTTCTAAAATACGTGCGTAACATTTGTGCTTTGTTTGATAGTACCAAAACTATTGCACGTGTATTAGAGACACATTAAAACTGAATTAGAATTACATTAGAATTTACAGCGGGGTATTGCTTTTTAAAAACTCAACTATAAAAGTACTGCCTCCCTCCGCACCGGGTTGTACACGTATGGTGCCTTTAAAAAGCTCTACTATTTTACTGGTAATGTACAGCCCTATCCCGCTGCCCGCTATAGTGCGGTCTTTATTTGCCCTGAAGAAGGGTTGGAAGATCTTTTCTGCATTCTCTTTACTGATACCGGGGCCTTCGTCTGTAACGGCAATTTTGATGTGTAATGCTGTTGCTTCAAAGTTTAGTGTAACAGGGTGCGGTTCAGAGTATTTAAAGGCGTTATCAATAATGTTGTTCAACGCTATATATAGCATTGATTTATTGGCTTGTATAGTAAGCAATTCATCATCATCGGGCAGGTCAGCCAGCTGAATTTTAAGCATCCCCGCCCCTTTGCGCGCCGACCACTGCTCCTCCAGTTCCCACACCAGTTCATCAACCCTAACCGGGGTTAGCTTGGCCCGGGTGTAGTTCAGGTCAACCTGGGCCAATTCCATCAGGCTGGTAATGGTTTCCTGCAGGCGTGCGCCATCCATCGCTATTGATGCCAGAATGCGCTCGTATTCTACCTTATCGCGGTCTTTCTCCAATGCAACCTCCACCTCGCCCATAATACTGGTAAGCGGGGTGCGCAACTCGTGCGATGCATTGGCCACGAAGGTTTGTTGTAGTTCAAAAGCATTTTGCAAATGGGCCAGCAGGCGGTTAAAGTTATCTACCAGTTCGGCAATCTCGTCTTTGCTTTTTACCTGGCTTACCCGCAGGTGCAGGTTGCTTGACCGAATATTACTGATCTGCGCTATGATCTTATCAACCGGCGAGAGGGCCTTTTGCGCAAACATTCGCCCGGCAAAAAACAGTATCACCCCAAAAACCACAAAAAGAGAACTGGCTATCTGCCCCAAAATGATCATCCTGCGTTCCGAATTGATATCAATTGCCGATGCCAGGATCACAAAATCGCCCTGGTTATCATGATAGAACCTGCCCACCACCTTTCGCCGGCCCTCTTCATACTGTATATACCCATCCTTGCGTACCTGGTTAATAATATCTTTTGTCCAGTAGATATTATGGTCCATTTTGAAGGCCGACAGATCGTTACGGTCGTAAATACGGATCACCTCGCCCGATAGTTTTTCGAGGTATTGTTGTTGAATCTGTAGCAGCGAATCGGCAGCAAGCTCGTCTGCTTTAAGATATAATTGTGAGGCAAGGTTAGTACGATCGGTTAAGCGGCTATAAAAATCGGCCGTAAAAAACGAGTACACCGCTATATACAGCGCTACCAAAACAATTAGCAGCGCGCCCGAACTGATGAGCGTAAAATTAAGCGATAGCCGGGTTTTTATTTTCATTTAGTCCTTTAAAATATAGCCCATGCCAATAACCGTGTGGATGAGTTTTTTATCAAACCCCTTCTGTATTTTATTACGCAGGTAATTCACATACACATCAACCATATTGGTACCGGTATCAAAGCTTATGCCCCATACACGCTCCATAATATACTCGCGCGATAGCAGTTTATTGGGATTTTTAATGAACAGCTCAAGCAAGCTGTACTCTTTAGCGGTAAGGTTTATTTGTTTGCCCTCCCGTTCGGCGGTTTTATCCCAGGTGTTTAGTTTAAGGCCGCCAAAGCTCAGGATATGATCATCCCCATCTGCCAGCTTTTTACGGCGAAGCAGGGCCTCGATCCGCGCAAGCAGTTCGTTAAAATGAAATGGCTTAACCAGGTAATCATCTGCGCCCGAGTGCAGGCCGCTCACTTTATCATCTATAGTGCCCAGGGCGCTTAACATCAACACGGGCAGTTGCGGCTGATGCCTGCGTATTTGCCGGCATACCTCAATGCCACTCATATCGGGCAGCATCACATCCAGTATCACCAGGTTATATTCGTTTGCCTGTACCATTTCTAAAGCAGTTTCGCCATTATCGGCAATATCTACTTCGTAATCGTGTTCGTTAAGGCCTTTTTTTATAAATGATGACACCTTTTCTTCATCTTCTATAACACAGATCCTGATCATGCTGAGCGTTTTTTCAAATATGAAAATATTCAGGGCAAATTGCGCTTATTTGTCAATTTACTTTCACAAATATACATTACAGTGTATATAAAGCCCGCCTGTGTTTGATAGCGAAGCCCATTTTATTAGGTTTGCAGCCATGACGACTGCCCCTAACGCCAAACTACACCCTGCTATAATCCCTTTAATGGCTGTTGCCGCAGGTGTTACGGTAGCCAATATATATTATAACCAGCCCATTCTTAATGACATTGGCGAATCTGTACACGCCTCCGGTTCCGAAATTGGGAAGGTATCTATGTTTGCGCAATTGGGTTATGGTTTAGGGATGTTCTTTTTGATCCCCCTTGGCGATAAGGTAAACCGTAAACGGCTTATACTATTGCTAAGCACCTTATTGATGATAACCCTTGCAGGTTTTAGCTTTGCTACAAAGCTGTACCAGGTTTACGCGCTCAGTTTATTTGTTGGCCTGTTTGCAACATCTGCCCAGATACTGATGCCTATGGCTGCTACGCTTGATAGCGTTAACCGCGGCAAAACAGTTGGCAAGGTATTCAGCGGGATATTGGTGGGGATATTAGGCGCCCGCGTTATTGCCGGGTTAATTGCCGGCTGGTTAGGGTGGCGTTATGTTTACGGCATATCTGCAGGTATGGTGTTAATTGTAGCCATACTACTTAAGCTTTATTTGCCAAACGTGCCGCCTAAATTCAAAGGGAATTACGTTGGCTTGCTTAAATCGGCATTATCGCTGGTGGGCGAATTTAAAATTTTAAGGCAGGCGGCCTTGCTTGGCTTTTTCACCTTCGGGATCTTCTGTTCTTTCTGGACGACCTTAACCTTCCACCTGAGTAACGCCCCGCTTAATTTTTCGGCAAGTACTATTGGGTTGTTCGGTTTTATAGCTATTGGCGGCGCACTAGTTGCCCCATGGTTTGGCAAACTGGCCGACAAGGGCAATATACACCGCTCCTTGCTGATATCGGTAGGTATGATCATCGGCAGTGTTATATTGCTAAAAGTTTTCCCGTATTCTATCGTGGCGCTTATTATCGCTATCTTCTTTTTAGATATTGGCGTACAGGCCACCCAGATAACCAATTTTGCGCGTATCTACGCGCTCGACGAGCACGCCCACAGCAGGCTTAACACCATTTACATGACCACCTATTTTATTGGCGGCTCAGCCGGTACCTATTTTGGCTTACTATCATGGAAAATGGGCGAATGGAACATGAGCACCTGGCAAATGCTGCTATGGGGCGTTATAGCGATAGCTATTGTAATGATCAGTAAAGGAAGGACTTCCATCCCGCAAAAGGCTGAACTTAATAAATAACCCTGCCTTATTTTTAATTTTTCACCACTTCCAGTTTCATGCTCTCTACGCCACGTTCTTTGATCAGTTCGGTGTAGTTGGTTAGCGTAAGCTTTTCATTCACCAGCGCCTTAAACTCAGGCGATAGCAGCATGTTCAGTTCAGTTTCCCGGTGCAGTGCTGTTAGCGGTTTGCCTGCCTTTGTGTTCATCATGCTGCTGTTCATATCAAACAGGGCGTTCATCTCGGCAGTTTGCAGGCCAACATGTATTACCACCAGGTTAGGGCGGCTTTTGATTAATTTATTGGTTACATAAGCTAAGAACGCTTTCTTTTTGGTGGCTACCGGTTCTCCCCACATCTCTTTGTAAGTTTCCCCAAAGTAAACGGTTTCGCTTAGGGTTGATATGCCCAGTTTGTATTTACGCGCAAGCTTTTCGGTAAGTGCTCGTAATGCCGGGGTTGACAGGGCAATACCCATATGCGGATCTATATACGATATTTTTAAGCCCGATGCCAGCGCCCTTTCTATCTGTGCCGATAATTCTTGCTCTACCTCTTCTATCTTGTACCCGCTTTTTGCAAAGGCCCCGGTCGACTGTGGGAAGTAACCTACAGCATCAACCAGGCTTGGTACCGCCCCGCGCCCGGTAACAGGCCCCCAGCGATAGTTCTTCCATTCGGATGTTAGCGTTAAATGTACGCCAACGCTTATCTGCGGGTTCTTTTTCAGTATCTCAACCGCTTCCTGGTACCATGGGCAGGCAAACTGTACCGATGCCGAAAAAGGCATTTTGGTATCGGCCATTTTTTGCATGGCCATGTTTACAGAGTGGTTCATGCCAATATCATCCAGCCGCAGCATTAACCGGGGCAAAACCTGGATAGACATTTGTGCCGATGCCGTTTGCAGCACAGCAACACTTAACAGTAGACAGAACAGATATTTTATATTTTTCATGTTATACTTTTAAGAAGGCTTTTTTGCGATACAGGAAATATAACATAGCCCATTTAACCATAATAAAACAAATGGCCATTACCACGATGTTGTAAGGGTTGCCAACCCACTCGCCCAGCCAGCCAAAAAAACCGTTAGTAGCGTAGTTCCAGTTGATGAACTTGCTGGAGATGTAGATCAATATGGAGTTCATGCCTATCACTTTAAAATAAAAGGCCCAGGCTTTGTAACCCAGTACATCTATCACATAATAAAATAAAGCCAGCAACAACAAACTTAGGCCGCCAACCTGCATCACAAACGAGCTTGTCCACAGGTTTTTGTTGATCGGAAAATCGAGGTTCCAGATTTGCGCCACTATCAGGAATATCACACCAACCACAGCTAAAATAAATGCTTTACGCCCTTTATGCTGATGCCCGGTTTTTAGCAATGTACCGGCCAATATGCCTAACAAACCTGTGCTGATAGCCGGTATGGTAGAGAACAACCCTTCGGGATCATGAATACCCAGGTAAAGTTTGCCCGGTAATATTAACCTATCCATATACGATGCAAAGTTGCCCGGCATGGTAAGGTCGCCATGCGGAAAGCCCGGTGCAGATGTAAATTTAAGTAACAGCCAATACCCGATAATAAAAAACCAAAACCAGGCTATTTGCCATTTGCGGTTGGCATACAGATATATAATATTGGCAAACATATAAGCAATACCGATGCGCCCCAGTACCGATGCAAAACGGATCTCGTCGATAGATTTAAGTGTTTTCAGTCCGTTATTAACCAACAAGCCAAGCAGTACCAATATGGCTGCGCGTTTAATAACGCGTAATACCAACTGCGGCCGGCTTGCTCCTTTTTCCAGTTCGCGGCCTACCGAATATGGCGTGGCTACACCTGCCAGGAACAAAAACAGCGGGAAGATCAGATCGTACAAATGAAACCCGTTCCAGTCCGGGTGGGTAAACTGGTTGGCAATGCTGCCCCAAAACGGCGAACCCGTTGCCTTGGCCAGCGTGTGGAAGATCTCCTCGCCACCCAATATCCAAAACATATCAAACCCACGCAGGGCATCTAACGAATAAAGGCGTTCATAAGTAAACGGCGATGTATTAACATCAGCAGCACCGGTAGTGCCATCGGCTTTTTTTGCGGTCATGTGTTATGATAATAAAGGTTGATACAAACCGGCTATGGCCACCGGTACTGAGTTTATAAAACTACATTTAAATATAGGATACTTTTTAAATAATTTACAAAAGTATTATCCACAAAAATTTCACGCTTCTACCTTATTTAAGCATGATCTACAATTATTTCACGCAAAGACGCAGAGACGCAAAGATTTAATGAATTGCAATGGCGTCTTAGCGTGAAATATTCCTACAATTTTTTCTAACCTTATTTTTTTGCGTGAGCAAACGCATTACCATGATGGCGGTACTTAAAAATGCGGGATTTACGGTATATAGGTTAAGCGCCCCTTTAGGCAATTTTAATACATCATTTGCAAGTGTTAAAAACGGCCTCCCGGTTTAAATACCAGCTTAATACATGCAAATGGTTTTATATCCCCTATAAGATGCGTAAAATAAAACCCATACATAAAAAGCCCGTCCTTTTTAAAATATTAGCCATTTTGCTGTTATTATCCCCTATCAGGATACTGGCGCAAACCGCACAGATAGATAGCCTAAATACAGCGCTTAAAAAACATCCCGAAAACATCACCTTGCGCCTTAAACTGGCTACTGCACAATTAAAAGGGGGCAATATTGATACCGCTCAATTACTATTTACCGAGGTTGCCACAGCAGCCGAAAAGGCTGACAATGCCACCGATTATATTGAAGCCTGTATTAACATTGGCCGCATATATGCCGATAAAGGCGAAAATGTAAAGGCTTTAAGCAATTACCAGCAAGCCCTTACCAAAGCCGAAAAAGCCGACAATAAAGACCTTACCGCACACATTTACAAGCATATTGGGGCACTTTACATCAGTTGGAAAAAGTTTGATGAGGCCCTGGCTTATTACGAAAAAGCTGAAACCCTTGCCCGCGAAATAAATAACGAGGAACTGGTTGCCGATTGCCAGAATAATAAGGGCACCGTTTACGAACAGCAGTTAAAATATGATAAGGCCATAGCTGTGTACAAATACGCGCTGGCTGTTTATACAAAAAAGAATATCCCCGCAAAAATATCTATGGCGCTTAGCAACATAGCCATTGTTTATAAATTCCAAAAAAACTACGGTTCATCACTCGAGTATAACTTGAAGGCCCTGGCCCTTTCAGAAAAAACCGGCGATAAATGGATGCTGGCTGCCACTTACAACAATATTGGCAACTTATACGGCGAAATGGGCGAATACAAAAATGCCTTTGCAGCTTGCAATAAAAGCATCGCGATAGCAAAAAAAATAAACGCCATTGAAATTGTTGAGGCGGCTTACGAGAGCATGGCCGATGTTGCAGCCAAAGCCGGGGATTTTAAAAGCGCTTTCAACTACCATAAATTATATGCTACCACTAAGGATAAATTTATAAACGTAGAGAGCACCAAACAGCTATCAGAACTAAACGTAAAATTTGAGACCGAACGTAAACAGAAACTGATACAACAGCAGCAATTCGCCATCAGCAGGCGTAATACTACTATAGCAGTGATAGCAGCGCTGTTTGCAGGGGTGGTTATCATTGGCTTGCAATCATACAGCCGGTACCGTTTAAAACAGGTGGCTTTGTTGCAGTCGGCAGTACTGCAACAACAGGAGATAGCCACAAAAGGCATTATACAGGCCGAGGAGAAGGAACGTAAACGTATAGCAGCCGATCTGCATGATGGCGTGGGGCAGCTATTTTCGGCCGTGCGCATGAACCTGAGCAGCCTGATGGAACGCGTGGTTTTAAACAACGCGGATGAACAGGCGCTGGCCGAAAAAACACTGGCCATGGTTGATGAAAGTTGTAAGGAAGTACGCACCATTGCCCACCAGATGATGCCGAACATTTTGCTAAAAACCGGCCTGGCATCGGCTATAAAAGATTTCGTGAACAAAATAGACTCGCAACACCTGAAAATAAACCTGGAAGCCTACGGCCTTGATGAACGGTTGGATAACAATGTAGAGATTGTGCTTTACCGCGTAGTGCAGGAGTGTGTAAACAATGTAATAAAACACTCGAAAGCCAACCGCCTGGATATAAACCTTACCCGCGAGGAGGGGGATATATCCGTCACCATTGAGGACAACGGCGTTGGCTTTAACACCGCCGATAAAATGAAATTTGAAGGCATAGGCCTAAAGAACATCATTACCCGGGTTAAATACCTTAAAGGCAGCGTTGATATCTCGTCTGACCAGAATAAGGGCACACTGGTGGCCATTTACATACCGCTTATTGCTTAAATTTAAAATAGCTTTTGGCGTTAAAGTAGCATATATCCTGTATCACTTTACCCGTCCATGCTATATCATGCGGCAATTCGCCGTTCACAATATCCTCGGCAAAAAGATTACAAAGCAGCCTGCGAAAATACTCATGCCGCGGGAACGACAGGAAGCTGCGCGAATCTGTAAGCATACCAATAAAGCGACTAAGCAGCCCCATGTTTGACAGGGCGTTGATCTGCCGGGTCATGCCATCCTTCTGATCCTGGAACCACCATGCCGAACCATATTGCACCTTACCGGCTACAGAGCCATCGTTAAAGTTACCTATCATGGCGGCCATCATTTCGTTATCGGCAGGGTTTAGGTTATAGATGATGGTTTTGGCAAGGCGGTCGTCCTTATCCAATTTATTTAAAAACCGGGATAGCGGCCTGGCCTGGCTAAAATCGCCGATGGAATCAAAGCCGGTATCGGGCCCAAGCTGACTTAGCAAGCGGCTATTGTTGTTACGTAAAGCGCCTAAATGAAACTGCTGCACCCAATCTTTCTCCTGGTTCCAAACCGCGAAATTATACAGCATGGCTGATTTAAACTTCACTTTCTCGGAGTTGGTGACCTTTTTTTCGGCACGTACTTTTTCGAAGATCTCGCGTATTTCCTCGTCGGTATACTCCTCGGCGTAGATATGCTCAAGGCCGTGGTCGCTCACCGTACAGCCGTTAGCTGCAAAGTAATGGTGGCGGTTTTTTAACGCGTACAAGTAATCTTCAAATGTATTGATGGTGGTATTTGATACCTCTTCTAATTTAGTTACATAAGCATTCAGGCCTGCAATATCCTCGATATACATAGCCTTATCCGGCCGGAACGCGGGGTAAACCTTTACCTCTGCTCCATCCTTTTTTAATTGGCTGTGGTGGCTCAGATCATCCAGCGGGTCATCTGTAGTGCAAATTACATCCACATTCATTTTTTTGATAAGCTGCTGTACCGAAAATTCAGGGCTTTGCAACTTTTCGCTGCAATCGGCATAAATAAATTCGGCAGTACCCGGCATCAGGCGCGATGTAATGCCAAAGTAACGCTGCAACTCCAGGTGTGTCCAGTGGTAAAGCGGGTTGCGCAGGGTGTAGGGAACGGTTTCGGCCCATTTATCAAACTTTTCGTTATCGGGTTTGCCGCCGGTAATATAGCCTTCGTCGATACCGTTAGCGCGCATGGCCCGCCACTTATAATGATCGCCATATAGCCAGGCCTGGGTAATATTGGTGAAATTGATATTATTGGCGATCTGATCGGGCGGCAGGTGGCAATGGTAATCTATAATGGGGAGATCTTTGGCATGGTCGTGATACAACTCGCGGGCCACATCAGATTGCAGCAAAAAATCCTCATCCAAAAAACTTTTCATAATTGGCTAATAAAGTGCCAATGTATTAAACATTTTTGACAGATATCGCCCTCAAAATTCGCAAACGTTTGAGTTGATTTGGGTTGATGCCGATTTTTATAGTAACCAGGCTCCCTTTACTCTGGGTTATAAATCGTTTCAGAATCAAATATCGGTATAGCATGCGTGCCTGCAATAGGGTAACATATTAGAATAAGCGTTAAAATTTCATCTGCTCTAAAATCTCTTTGATAGAAAAATGCGCGCCGCATACGTATTCGTCCGCGGCGCCGTAGTAAACGGTGAGTGTGTCACCATCTGCATCTAAAATATGCCCGTTGGTAAAAACCACGTGGCCAAAAAAGCCGGTGGTTTCATAAGCCTCGGTAGGTTCCATAATAGGCTCGGTACTGCGGGCAATTACGATAGATGGATTATTCAGATCAAGCAATACCGCGCCAAGGCAGTAACGGTGTTCTTTGGTAGCGCCATGATAAATTTCCAGCCAGCCCTTTTCCGTTTTTATTGGCGCTGCCCCGGCACCAACGCGGCCACTATCCCACATTCCCTCGCGGGTTTTCAAGATGCATTTGTGGTTGCCCCAGTGCACCCCGTCAGGAGATTCGGCCAGCCAGATGTAATTACCGCCAATATCAACGCTGCTTGGGCGGTGCAGGGCGTAGTATTTCCCATTTATCTTTTCCTCAAATATGGCTACGTCCTTGTTATGGGGTGGTAAGATCATACCGTAGGTTTCAAAGTTTTTCCAGTCGGTAGTGGTGCGCATGCCAACACCTACCCCGCTATCGCTAACGGCTGTAAAAGTTAAATAATACTTATCCTCCAAAAACGTCACCCGGCAATCTTCAATACCAAAAGTTTGCAAAGGGCCGCTGCCAAGTAATTTTTTATACCCTTCGGGCTCGTGAAAGTTTATACCGTCATCGCTGCAAAGCAACCGCAGGTGCGATAGTGTGGTGAGGTAATCAACCCCTTTGTAGCGCACTACCCGCGCATCAGTGGCTATCAGGTCAGAGTCATCCAGGGCAATTTCCATGATCTGGGTTTCGCCTGTTGCTGTAAGTATCGGGAACGAAACTTTCACCTCGGTTTGCTCGGGCCGTTCGGCTACACGCAACAACAGCCATATCTTACCCTCAAACCTGAACACGCCCGGGTTTAGTAAACAGGCAATAGTCAACCCATCTATGCTTGGTGTAAGGTCTTTAGGTGATAATAAAGGGTTTTGCGGGAAACGTTTTGCAATATCTGCCATGGTAAATATGTTGGTACATACATTTCAACAGCGGGTGTTGGCAATGGTTTATAAAAAAAACTTAATAAAATTTGCGTAACCAAATGGTAACATATACATTTGCGTAACCATACGGTTACAAATATATGAGAAGAGATGTATTCCAGGCCATTGCCGACCCTACCCGCCGCCAGATCATTAATCTGCTTGCCGGGCAGCAGTTAAACCTTAACGCGGTTGCCGATAATTTTGACATCAGCAGGCCAGCTATATCCAAGCATATTAAAATACTGACCGAGTGCGGGCTCATCACTATTAAACAGCAGGGCCGCGAACGCTACTGCCGGGCCGACCTGAAAAAACTGGAACAGGTAGCTAAATGGACCGATCAATACCGCGCCTTCTGGACCAGCAAACTTGATGCGCTGGAAGATTTTTTAACCAAAGAGGAAAACGAACAAAAACCAAGACATATATAAATTATGGAAACCAAACCACTTGTAGTAGAGCGCACCCTTAACGCACCGGCAAGCCGCATATGGCAGGCATTGACTGATAACGACAAAATGAAGCAATGGTATTTTCAGCTGGAGAATTTTGAACCCCGCGTTGGCTTTGAATTTAGCTTTAGCGGGCAGGGCAGCACAGGCGAAAAATTCAAACATAATTGCCGCATAACAGCGGTTGAGCCTGAGAAAAAACTAAGCTACACCTGGGTGTACGACGGGTTTAGCGGCCATTCGGAAGTTACTTTTGAATTGTTCCCCGAAGGGGATAAAACGCTGGTTAGGATAACCCATACCGGCCTGGAAACATTCCCGCAATATGGGCCGGATTTTGCTGTAGAAAGCTTTACCAAAGGCTGGAACCATATACTGGGCATCAGTTTAAAAGCTTTTGTAGAGCAGGAAAATTAAGATACAAAAAAAAGACCGGTGAAAGCTTACGCTTTACACCGGTCTCGCATTTATATATTATATGATTACTGACCGCCTGTACGTGGCACTGTTGGTGCTGGCGGGGGTGTGGTAGTTGGTGTTGTTGGCAAAGTTTTAGGCGTTGCCGGCGGTGTACCTATTGGTGTTGATGGTGGTACACTTGGGTTTGGTGCCGGTACAGTAGGCGTTGTTGGCGTTGGTACTGTTGGCGTTGTTGGGTTTGTTGGTACTGTTGGGTTGGTAGGGCTGGTTGGCGCCGACGGATTTGTTGGTGTTGTTGGGTATGACGGCACAGCAGGCGTTGTTGGGCTTGTTGGCACCGTAGGCATAGTTGGGCTACCTGTTGGGGTAGTAGGCGTTGTTGTTGGTGTTGTTGGCTTTTTAACTTTTGATTTTTTAGGCACGGTGTCCTGGTTAACGGTTAAATTACCTGTTAACAATGTGGCTTTATTTAATGCAGGAATGTTGTGACTTTTAGCCGCGGCATAATTGATACCGAAGGCAGCGATGGCCGTCGCCATTATTAAACTTATCTTTTTCATGGTATATATTATTTATTGGTTTATAACATTAACTATAAAACAATTACCATACCACAAAAGGAAAACAAAGTATAAAATGACAATACAAACTAATTAAGTTACATCAATAATATTTACCCCGCAGCCATATCGCCACTTTCACTAAAATGATCAATGCCGGCACCTCTACCAGCGGGCCAATAACCCCGGTAAATGCCTGGCCCGAATTGATGCCGTACACGCCTATGGCTACCGCGATAGCCAGCTCAAAGTTATTACCGGCTGCGGTAAAGGCAATAGCCGCATTTTTGGAGTAATCTGCCCCCAGCCATTTCCCTGCAAAAAAGCTTATCAAAAACATCAGTGTAAAATAGATGACCAACGGGATAGCGATACGCAAAACGTCAAATGGGATTTGAACAATAAGCTGCCCTTTTAGGCTAAACATCACCACAATGGTAAATAACAGGGCAACAAGTGTTATGGGAGATATGGCGGGAATATACTTTTGGTTAAACCATTCCTCTCCTTTTAATTTAATGAGTGAATACCTGCTGATGATCCCCGCAGCAAAAGGAATGCCTAAGTAGATGCCTACAGACCTGGCTATTTCCCCTGCGGTAATGTGTATCACCTGGTTTTTGATGCCAAATAAAGGCAACAGCACTGTAATAAATACATAAGCGTATACACTATAAAGCAGTATCTGAAAAATACTGTTTAAAGCGATCAGTCCCGCGGCGTACTCGCGGTTACCTTCGGCCAGTTCATTCCAAACAATAACCATGGCTATACAGCGCGCCAGCCCTATCATAATAAGGCCAATCATATAGTCGGGTTTATCATGCAGAAAAACAACCGCTAGGAAAAACATCAGCACCGGCCCTACTACCCAGTTCAGAAAAAGAGAAAGGCCTAACACCCTGGTATTACGGAACACCTCGCCCAGGCTTTCGTACCTTACCTTAGCCAATGGCGGGTACATCATCAGTATCAAACCAATGGCTATCGGGATATTGGTTGTACCGGTGGAAAAGTAATTGATATACTTTGGCGCCGATGGCATAAAGCAACCAATACCTACCCCTATGGCCATTGCCGCAAAGATCCATAAGGTGAGGTAGCGATCTAAAAAGCTCAACCTTTTACGGTTAGCCGCCGGGGCGCAATTGTTTGCTACCATTGGTTAACCAATGTGTTGTTTAACAAAATCGGCAGCGTATGCTTTGATCATATCACGCACCCGGTTAAATTCGTTCATCACCTCTTCGGGCGTACCGGTAGCCTTCGCCGGATCCGGAAAGTTGTAGTGGAAACGCTGCACCTTCCCCGGGAAATACGGGCAGGCCTCATTAGCGTTATCGCATACGGTTATCACTACATCAAAAGGGATATGAAGATATTCATCCACATGGTTTGAGGTATGTGCCGAAATATCTATCCCATCATCGGCCATTACCTGTATGGCTTTGGGGTTAACGCCATGCGTTTCAATACCCGCGCTGTAAATATTGGCTTTACTACCTGCAAAATAACGCAGGTAACCTTCTGCTATCTGGCTGCGACAACTATTGCCGGTACACAGTACTAAAATATTTTTCATGATTTAATTAGCAACAGCCGCCACCAGGTGTGCAGCAGGCTGCGGTTTCGGCAAGGTTTAGCATTTGTATTTTTGGTTTAACGTCTACTGCGGGCGTGCAGCATTCTTCGCCTTTATCATTTGTGCCACAACTACCGCCACGCTCTATTGCCTTGCACTGTACGGCATCTGGCCTAAGATCAATAATCAGGTTATCTCCACTTACAATAATATCCTTAGGCAGCATCTGGCGGGTATCAAACCGGGTGTTGCCAAATTCTATTTTCACCATAGCATCAACATCTAAGGGCAGGGCTTTTTCAACCAGGTCAATAATTGATAAAGCCTTACCAACTGTCATAGCCCTTTCCTGCTGCTCATGCTGAGGCTCCCATAGCTGTACAATTATTTCGGTCCATTTATTCATTACACCGCCGCAATCCACAGATGTTATAGGCGACTGTTTAATTTCGGTGATGTGATAAGATGCATCCACCCATTGGTCTTCGGCGTATTGAAACTGTAATATAAGTTCGGGCTTTGCCTGTAACTGTTGTTTAAATAAACCCCATTTTAAATTTTCCATTATTTTATAATTAAATATCAATCGCAATATTACGATTGATTTGGTCAAAAAATTTTAGCAACAAGTATTTACATCTTTGTACGATGCAAACATGGTGCTTATCTCATTTTGTAAGTTTTTCCAGGCCTTTGGTTCAATACAATAACAAACGCTAACCCCTTCTATTGTCCCCTGTATCAGGCCCGCGTTTTTTAATTCTTTTAAATGCTGAGAGATGGTGGCCTGCGCCAAACCAAGTTCACCAACCAGGTCGCCACAAATGCAGGCATTGGCCTTAATAATTTGTTGCAGAATGGCAATACGGGCCGGGTGTGCAATTGCTTTTAACTGCATAGCCAGCTTATTTTGCTCGTCTGTAAAAATATCTGTTTTGGTAATCCCCATATATTAATCGCAATATTACGATTAATATAGTAATTCAAAGAAAAGTTTTTTAATAATTTCTCACGCAAAGACGCTAAGACGCAAAAAACAGTTGAACTATTCGCGTCTTAGCGTCTTTGCGTGAAATCATTTCAGTACCACTTTTGTAGCGCCATACCCAAACTTCTCTTTACGGGCATCCATAAAGGTTTGCACTTTGGGATGTTTGCTTAGCAGTTTATGCAGCTCGTGCTTTAATATACCGTTACCTGTGCCGTGTATAAAAGTAATATCGGGCATCTGGTGTACAATGGCGGCATCAAGCGCTTTTTTAAAGTGGTCGGTTTGTATGTTCAGGATCTCGCTGCTGGCTAAAAATTGGTAATCGTCGCGCAGTTTTTCGATATGCAGGTCCAGTTCGCTAACAGGTTTAGCTATGGTTTGCTGTTTTTCTTCGGCAGATTTAAAAAAGCTTTCCTTTAGCTTTTCGGCATCAATAACCAGTTCGGGTTCATCAAGCTGTATCATCCAACCCTGTTGTTTAATGTAGGGTACCAGCTTTTTAGCACCGGCAAAATCTTTTGCCTTAAATTGCTCGCTTATGTTCAATGGTGCAACCGACGGCTGGTTCTGTTTAGTGTAAAACAGCACCTGGAAGATCAGCTTAGGCCACAATTGCAGATCAGATAATTTGGCCGAGTATACCTTTGCCACACCATAAGGCTCAACAATACCGGCAAATTCGCCTTTAAAATCTTTTTGCTGCTGGGTGGTAAGCGATGCAAGCAATTGGTACGATGTTTCATTAATGATATATAAATGCACCAGCGCGTTGGCTTTGGCATCGGCCACTACAGCTATGTGTACGCCTTTGCTTTTAAACTCGCCCACGGGCTGTATTGCCTCGGCAATATACTCTTCATCGTGGCTTTGGGCGCCGTGGCCGTGTACATAGGTAACCTTGCTTGCCAATACAGGTATCTCAAAATCATCTTCAACGGTAACACCAATCATTTGCTCGTCGATAATTTTGGTAACGTAGCCTTCCAGCCGCTCGTCAACAAAACGTACAAAATCGCCTAATTTATATTTCATAGCAACAAAGGTATTAATATAGTGTAACACCGTTAATTAAACTTACTTTTACCTGTAAATCGTTTTTTATTAAGAAAAGAAACAGGACTATCGTTTTTGTGTTTACTTGTCAAATTTAAACTCAATTAATATGGAACATCATACCCCTCCCGCTCCTGATAAAAAATTTCTGAAGCAGATATTTCTGCACCATTTAACCCGCATATACAACGGCAAACGCTTTTTGCGCGAACGTACGCCCCACCTGGTAGAACTGGCATCTTTCGAGGCCTTACGCCTGGCCATAAAAGAATTTGGCGGCGATGTTAAAAAACAGATTGAGCGCATGGAAGAAATTTACAAACTGATAGGCGAAACCCCATCGCCAGAGATCTGTAACCCTATCCGCACAATTGTTAAGGATGAATTTTGTTTAGATGACAACCAAAGTATACCCCTGTTAAATGATCTTGACCTGATGCTGTATCTGCAAATTTTAGAGCACATCAACATTACATCATACCGCATGCTTATTATGATAGCCAAATTATTGAAGTATGACGAAGTGAAGCAATTGCTAACAGAAAACTTTGATGAATCGGCCGATAACGACCAGCTATTTACTTTGATAGCTAAAGAGTATATAACACCCGAGTAATTACAAAAAGCTGTAAAAAAACAAAACCGGACCATAGGCCCGGCTCTGTATAGTTATTTAATACCCCTACTAAAATAACTTACAACAAAGGAAAAAAAATTAATTGCCGTAAACAAGCGCCCTGTGTAACAATTCGTTTACCTAACACCTCTAACTTAGTGTTATAATATATCCTAAATTTGCTTGCGTATTACATCACAAACCCAATACACTATGTTTAAAAAATTACTATTAACTGCCGCTTGCAGCGTTGCGCTGTTACAATTGCAGGCACAAAGCCTTTACACACCGCGCGATATTAAAAAAGCGTATGATAACGGCACCCGCAGCCTGGATGGTAAACCCGGCCCTAAATACTGGCAAAACCACGCCCGTTACAATATTTCTATTACCGCTGCCCCGCCATTAAGCACGGTAAGGGGTACCGAAACCATTACTTATATTAATAATAGCCCCGATACTTTAAAAAGGCTGAACATGAAACTGATCCTGAACATTCACCGCCCGGGTTCGGCCAGGATGGGTGATGCAGGCCCCGATTATTTAACTTCGGGTATCCAGATAGATACTTTTTTAATTGGCGGGCAAAAAAAAGCATGGAACAATGCTACGGCATCGTCAACCAACCAGGCTGTGGGTTTAACCAAACCCCTGCTGCCGCACGATTCGGTATTGATAAACATTGCATGGCATTTTGATGCATCAAAACAAAGCGGCCGCGAAGGGCAGATAGATTCGACCAGTTATTACCTGGCTTATTTTTACCCGCGTGTATCTGTTTATGACGATTACAACGGCTGGGACCGCGTAGCATTTGTTGATGCACAGGAGTTTTATAACGATTTTAACGATTACACCCTTAACGTTACCGTACCTAAAAACTTTATAGTTTGGGCTACAGGTACCCTGCAAAACCCAACACAGGTATTGCAAAAAGAATATGCCGACCGCCTGCAAAAATCAATGACCAGCGACAGCACCATCCACGTAGCTACCATTGATGAGGTTACCGGCAATAAAGTAACTGCACAAAACGCCATGAACACCTGGACATGGACAGCCACCAACATCAGTGATGTAGCCCTTGGTTTAAGCAACCACTACATTTGGGATGCAGGCAGTGTTATTGTTGATAAAAGCACCGGCAGGCGCGCGAGCATGCAGGCCGCTTACTCTGTAAAAGGCACCGATTTTAAACAATCTGTACAATATGGCCGCAACGCGTTGGGTTGGTTTAGCCACAACTGGCCGGGCGTACCTTATCCGTTCCCTAAAATGACAGCTTTTCAGGGTTTTGCTGATATGGAATACCCAATGATGGTGAACGACAGCCAAATGGGCGACCCAGGCTTTGCACAGCTTGTGCAGGACCACGAGATAGCACACACCTGGTTCCCTTTTTATATGGGCATAAACGAAACCCGCTACGCCTTTATGGACGAGGGCTGGGCCACAACCTTAGAGTACCTGATAGGTATTGAAGAAAAAGGCAAAGCCAAAGCCGATGAGTTTTACAAACAGTTCCGTATAAACGGCTGGATAAACAACCGTTCGAGCAACCAGGATATCCCGGTTATTACCCAAACCAGCGAATTAACAACCGGTTACGGTAACAACGCTTACGGCAAACCATCATTAAGCTACCTTGCGCTTAAAGATATGCTGGGCGATGAGCTATTTAAAAAAGCCCTGCATGGTTATATGGACAGGTGGCATGGTAAACACCCTATCCCATGGGATTACTTTAACTCGATGAGCAATGTATCGGGCCGTAACCTTACCTGGTTCTTTAACAACTGGTTCTTCACCAACTATTATACCGACCTGGCTATAAAAAGCGGTGTAACCGGTAAAGATGGCTATACCTTAACCGTTGCCAACATTGGCGGTTTCGCTATTCCGTTTGATGTGGTGATCACTTATACAGATGGTACTACCAAAACCATCCACAAAACCCCGGCAGTTTGGGAAGCTAACCAAAAACAAACACTGGTTACTTTCACCAACGAAAGAGGTAAAAGCCTAAAATCGGTAACGTTAGATAACGGTATCTACATGGATGCCAATACCAAGGATAACACCTGGGCGCCTAAAGCTAAATAAGATTATACTTCTTTGATATAAAAAACGCCCTGCTCAAATATGAGCCGGGCGTTTTTAGTTTATAAATACTTGTAAAAAGCCGAATTTGATTTGATTATTTTTTTATCACAACCACATTTCCAAGCTTTTGCTTAACGCTTAATATCCCTCCTTTATCAAGCGGCTGCCAAAACCAACCCTCTTTGGTTTTATTATCAACCTGTGCCAATTTTTTACCGCTTACTGTAATGCTGGCAGGTTTAGCTGTAAGCCTGAAAAGATCATTGGATGCTTTATCAAAAATTTTGTACGAAATATCATTTGTACCATACACTATATTTGTAACCGTAGAAGATGTTTTTAGCATATGATCGGCACCGGCAGGTGCTAACTGTGGCGCAATTGCCATAGCACGAATGTAATGACGAACAAAATCGCCATATCCATCAGTCATCCAAACATCGTTTGTTGGGTAATAATTTTTGCCATCATAATCTACCGCGTAGGTTGACCATGTAAGCTCGCGTACCGCATTACGGTTAAGTGTGGTATCGCCTGTCATAGCCCAATACAACAACTCCATTGATGCCTGGCGGGCCGAATGGCTATTACCAACTACAGGGTATGCAGTTTGTTCGTTAGTAACTGTTACACCATATTTTGCCCAGTCTTTATTATTAAATGTTTTGTGCACCCATTTAAAAATATTTGATACCGTTTTTTTCCAGTCGGCGTAAAGCTCCTTATGCTCCATCACAAACATGGCATAAGTTGTGGCATTTATTTGTGTTTTTGAGTATCCCGGTACATCTTCAAAAAATGGCCCCCAATCATTAGTCTTTTCCGGGTAGCTCTTAAACCATTGTAAGGTTTTATTAAAGGCATCCTGGTATTTTACAGTGTTGCCTTTATGTAGTTTAATTAGTTCGCTAAATAACTGAAGTGTGCCTGTCCAGTTTGCAGTATAGCTCCCCATTCTTGGTTCTTTGTAATAATCATTCTTACCAAGCTCAGCTATTTTACCCGTTACGGCATTCACCTTAAAAGGCCACGGTGAATTTTTTGCATCACCGGGTTTTATGTTTGCTGCCATGGTGTTGGCAATTTTCACTGCAATATTCAAATATTTAACTTCTCCGGTTTTTTTATATAACCGTATCAGTTCATAACCTAACGATCCTGCTTTATCGGGCTGTAGCACACCTTTACCAGCCATCATATCGCCATCATATATCCCCGATTCTACTTTAGTATTATATGGGTATGGCAAATTTGGCCATTTACAGGTTGGCGAAGACATAGAATGCGCCAGGTAATAATCGGCCTGATACTTCATATCCTTTATGAAAGCCTCATCGCCAAGGTAATTATAAAAAATATCCCAGGCAGATATGCCCATAGCCACCTGATCGCCACCGATACCTCTTCTATCATGGCCGGCTTTCCACACCTGGTGGTTCATATAATACTTTTCACCATTGGTATCAACTTCCATGTTTTTCCAGAACTTCCATGTCAGTTTTATAGTTTGATCAAACGCATCACCATAATTATCCGCGTTCCAGGGGATAAGATTACCCGCCCCATCTACCTTCACCTTATGATAAATGATAGAATCTGATAGTTCGCGTCCGTTTTTAATACTAAGTATGTTTTTATCCAATATGCCATATTGCGCATTAGCTGAATTACTACATAGAAATAATGCTAAAAGCGCACAAAGGCCTTTACCAATTTTTTCGCCAAAATTGTGTTTGTACATTTGTTTAAAGTTTAAAATATAAATTGATTTGTAATTGATTTCAATCAGAATAAAAGCCCCTAAATATATCTTATTTAAGCATACATAAACCGATTCGCTCACGATTTATTTATCAAATTAATTTGCATTTATCAGTACATCATTGTATTACCAGTGATTATCAAAAGGTTACACATTACCGTCAAACAGACAGATTATAGTATTTATAATCAATTAATTACAGGAATATATACGGTAGTGTAGAAATAACACCAACCACAAGCCGAATTGTTAGTGTAGAAACAACACCAACTACAGGCTGAAGTTGGGTATTTTTTGTGCTTGCCCAGTCACAAATTTGTCATGCTGAGCGATAGCGAAGTATCTATCGCCGCCACGCAGTCGGCCATGCCTAGTTCGCTAATAGATCCTTCGCTATCGCTCGGGATGACAAGGTGGTAAAAACAAAAAAAGCCCGGCTAATTAGCCGGGCTTTTACACATGTTATGTTAAATACCTTATGCGTTCTGGATAGAGTTATTCCAGTCGTTAGCGGTACCTTTTACTTTTGATTTTGCACTATCAACACCGTTTTCGGCATAGTGTGTAGCTTTAGCCTTTACGCTGTCAATCGCATCATCAGCATCACTAACCGCGCCGCTGAACTTCGATTTTACCGAATCAACCGCGTTGCTACCGTACTCTTTGATATTATCGGCAGTAGATTGCGCTTTGTTTTTTGCTTTGTCAACAAGGTCGTTTACGTAATCAGCAATATCGCCTCTTAGTTCTTCACCTTTTTCGGGGGCTAATAATAAACCTAATGCGGCGCCCGCTGCAGCACCCACTAAAAGTGCTGCTATAATTTTTGCTTGATCTTTCATATTCTTTACTTTTTAGTAGATGATTTTGTACTTAATTAACAAATACCATACCGCACTGTTTAAAAAAGTTTACAATAAGTTATACATGGCATTAATTTACAACCACAAAATGTAATGAACACACAAAGCAAGTGCTTTGCTGTTTAAGGGGTTATGGATATTACTTCAGTTATAGATTCAACCCGGTCGGTACATTTCCGTAAAATGTTTTACCTAGTAACAATTGTACTGGCAGGTATACTACTTGTACTTAAATACCAACTATTACCTTATATAAACAGGAAAGAAGATTTACTGGACAGGATACTGAGACGGCTGTTAGATTTTTTGATCGCGCTAATATTCATCGTGATAGCCGTGGCTTCGGTAATTTTTTGGATGAGCGGGAACGAATGATGATTGGTTCGACAGGCTCACCATAACATCGCGCCTTTCAACCACCTACTGGCCCATAAAAAAACATCCGCCTTTATGGGGCGGATGCTTTCTGTAACATTTAGTGGATTAATATATAATTAAACAACCTTTACGTTTACTGCGTTTAAGCCTTTTCTTCCGTTTTCTACTTCGAATTCAACTTTATCGTTTTCACGAATTTCGTCGATTAGGCCTGTTGAATGAACAAATACATCGGCACCACCACCATCTGGGGTAATAAAACCAAATCCTTTTGTTTCATTGAAAAATTTTACTGTTCCTTCTTTTTGCATTATATTATTTATTAAAGTGCGCAAGGTATGCATAATAATCCACAATAGTGCAAAAGCGCTGTAAATGCGGGCTCGTGGTAATGCTAAACAGTATAGGGTTAAGCTACAACAGCCAGGTGCCGGCCATGCAGGGTGTTTTCAGAATCTTTAACAATGCCGCGGATCTTCTCGTCCAATTCGTTAACGGTAAGCTCCATCATATCAAAATAGCTAAAGTTTATATTCTCCATTTTAATAAGGTCTATAATACCTAATAAGGATGCTACCGGCCTGCGCAACTCATGCGACTGGATGATGGCAATGCGGTTAAGCGCCTCGTTCTGGATATTGATATAAGCTTCCTGTTTTTTATGGTGGGTAATATCGGTAGAGTTTAGCGCCACCCCTATCACATCCCCTATGCGGTTACGTACAGGGATAAAAGTGGTCACCTTCCAACAGGCGGTTGGTGTGCCCATCATCAAAAGCCATTCGCGTTTTATAGAACGGCCTGTTAGCGCTATGTTAAAGTACTTCTTAAATTGGTGCAGTATACTTGGCTCGGTAAAATCAAGCAAAGTATCGCCTTCGGCCAACTTATGGCCATAAGCATTTTTTACAAACGCTGCAGCCGACCGGTTAAACGCCAGCACTTCAAAGTTACGGTCTGCCAGTATGTGGGTATCATTAGAACTATCAAAGATGGCTTTCAGCTTTAATTCCGATTCGACGATGGCGGTAGCATGTTCCTGCTCTTTTGTACGTTGTTTAGCCAGTGTATTCAGGCTCCAGTTCAGTTCCATCAGGTTTACTACCTGCTTGGCCATTACCTGCATTGATTTTTGCTGATGAGCGGTCAGTTCTCTTGGCTGCATATCAATAACGCATAAACTGCCTATAGCAAAGCCGTCTTTAGTAATTAAGGGGGCCCCTGCGTAAAACCGCACGTATGGCTCGCCGTTAACCAGTGGGTTATTGCAATGTAAAGGGTCGGTTTTAAGATCAGGAATAATATTTAGATGGGTTTGTTTAATAGTAATATTACAAAAAGACATCCCCCGGGGAGTGCATTCAACTTCGGTGCCTACCGATGCTTTAAACCACTGCGTATCTTTATCAAGCACGGTAACCAGGGCAACCGGGGCCTGGCAAATTTCGGCTACCAGCGCTACAATTTCATTTAAATCATGAATAATACCGGCATCAAGGTGCATAAACCTATCTACAGCAGTAAGGCGTTGTTGCTCGGTATAGTTAATCATACAAGGTAAATGGTTGAAAATAATATGCAGCCGTATAAAAGCTTTTAATTATACACGCAACTCTTAAAAATGTTTATGGCGGCGTATTATAATATTATTTCAGCAAGGGTTATAATTAAATACGGGGATTATAGCTGCACGGTTTGCCATCCGGCAAATATTTTTCATACTAAAAAACCCCGATGGGGTTAACCAAAGGGGTTTGCTAAATACCTTAATACAACTTATAACCACATAACCATACTAATCATTTAGCCCTGGTTTATAAAACTTCCGCCTTGTAAACCAGGGTTAATTTATAATTTATATACGGCCTGTACGTGTTAATGGTTTTAATTGATACACCTTATTCAGAATAAATACTCTGCACATGGTCGCGCAGGTTGTAGCCTGATGCCATCACCTCGCCGTAAGCCCCTGCTGTGCGTATAGCTATCAGGTCGCCCCGGTATGATTGCGGCAGGTCAACATCCTTACGGAAACAGTCGGTACTTTCGCATATCGGGCCTACAACGTCATACTTTATAGTTGAGTGGTGAGTAGAGACTGGTGAGTGGTTTTCTTGCTCAGATTGCCCACTGCCAACTGCTAACTGCTTACTCAAATTCTCAATAGCATGATAAGCCTGGTAAAGCATCGGGCGCATCAGCTCTGTCATACCTGCATCCAGTATCAGGAAGTTCTTCTTCTGGCCGTTCTTTACATACAGCACCCTTGATATAAGCGAGGCCGACTGTGCTACCATGGCACGGCCCAATTCAAAATGCACTTCCTGGCCCGGTTTTACATTCAAAAATTTGCTGAACACTTTAAAGTAGCTTTCAAAATCGGCAATTCCGTTGGTATCGGGGTTGTAGTAATCAACACCTAAGCCGCCACCTGTATTCAGTATTTTTATGGTGAAGCCGTGGTTCTCAAACCAGTCCTGCATTTCGTTAATGCGGGTACAAAGGTTACGGTAAACCTCCATATCGGTAATTTGCGAGCCAATGTGAAAGTGGATCCCTAAAAATTTAAGGTTATCGCATTTACGCAATGTTTCGGCAACATCATTAAGCTGCCAGGTGTTGATGCCAAATTTATTCTCATCAAGCCCGGTGGTGATAAAATGGTGAGTATGTGCATCAACATTGGGGTTAATACGGATAGCGATACCGGCAACTTTGTTTTTGGCTTTCGCCAGATCGTTGATGATCTCCAATTCCTGTACCGACTCTACATTGAAGCAAAAAATATTTGCATCAAGTGCTAAGTTTATCTCTTTATCAGATTTACCTACTCCTGCAAACACCACTTTCTCTTTATCAAAGCCATGCTCAATGGCGGCTTTTACCTCGTTACCGCTTACGCAATCGGCACCAAAACCAAAGGACTGGATCATATCCACCACCTTGGGGTTAAAATTGGCCTTCATAGCATAATGCACATGGAAACCGTATTTGGATGATGCATCCCTGCAGGCATCTAACGTATTGCGCAAAACATCCATATCATAATAATAGAATGGTGTTTCTGTATCGTTAAACCGTTGTATCGTATTGTTGTTGAACATTGTTCTTTTTTCTTTTTCTCACGTCATTGCGAGCGTAGCGTGGCAATCTTCGACATGCTTGTCGCCAACTTTTCTGTCGAAGGTTGCTTCGTACCTCGCAATGACGCTTTATTAATTGTAGTGGCGAAATCTAAAATCGTAATTCTAAAATCGTAAATTAAAACAACCTGCTGTGCAAGCTTCTCAAAACCTCTACCTTATCTTCTGTTTTTACCAGTACCGACATGTTGTGGTCGCTGCCACCGTAGGATATCATCCTAACCGGTACGTGTTTTATAGCTTCCAAAACGCGGGCGGCATAACCGTGCTTTTCGGCGCCAAAATCGCCAACCACACAAATAATGGTATGGTTCACATCAATATCAACCGAGCCAAACGCGGCCAGTTCTGCAGTGATCTCGCCCAGGTAAGTAGTATCATCAATAGTTAGTGATACCGCCACCTCTGATGTGGTGATCATATCAATAGACGTACGGTAACGCTCAAACACCTCAAACACACGGCGTAAAAAACCATGTGCCAGCAACATGCGGCTGCTCTGTATCTTGATAGCGGTAATACCATCTTTAGCAGCGATAGACTTTATCCTGTCCTTCTCGCTGGTATTGGTTATCAGGGTACCTGCAGCCTGCGGGTCCATAGTGTTTAGTAACCGTACCGGGATCTTATACTTTTGCGCCGGGAACACGCTTTGCGGATGCAAGATCTTAGCACCAAAGTAAGCAAGCTCGGCAGCTTCGTCAAATGATAACTGGGCAATTGGCTTGGTATTGCTTACAATACGCGGGTCGTTATTATGCATGCCATCAATATCCGTCCATATCTGCACTTCCTCGCTGCGGATGCCCGCCCCTATTAGCGATGCGGTATAATCGCTGCCGCCACGGCGCAGGTTATCGATCTCGCCAAAGGCATTACGGCAAATAAAACCCTGGGTAATGAACAGGTTCACATCCGGGTGCTTATCAAGCAAAGGCGTCAATTCGGTAGTAATATGCTCAACAACCGGTTCGTTATCCTCATCGGTTTTCATAAACTCAAGCGCCGGCAGTAAAACCGATGGCACACCTATCTCCTTTAAATAAATATGGTACAGCGTGGTAGATAATAACTCGCCCTGCGCTAATATAATTTTATCTTCTATCGGGGTAAACAAGTCGTTAGCAAAACTGCTTAATAACCTGAAATGGTAATCTATAACCTCCTTACCCTGTGCTAAGGTTTCGGGCTTCTTTAAAAGCTCCTTAATAACACCTTCGTACTTATCCTTTAATATGGCAATTAAATTTGCCGCCTTTGCCTTATCATTTGTAAGGTAGGCCTGGCCTATTTCAACTAAATTATTGGTGGTGCCAGACATAGCCGATAACACCACTATTTGCCGTTCCTGGGGGGTTATTATATCCAGCAGCTTCTGCATACGGGCGGCACTTCCAACTGATGTTCCGCCAAATTTTAAAACTTTCATTATTTGTTTCCGTTTACCATAAAACATTAATATTCTTGTATGAATATTGAGGCGCTAAAAATAGGATTTTAAACCACTTATATCTAAAATGAGCAAAATAAAATTTGGAACCGATGGCTGGAGAGCGATCATTGCCGACGACTATACTGTTGAGAATGTAAAACGAGTGGCCTATGCAACCGCATTGTGGCTAAAACAAAACTTTGAAAACCCAAGCGCCGTTGTAGGCTGCGACCCGCGCTTTGGCGGGCCAATGTTTGCAGATGTTACCACTACGGTGCTGGCATCACAAGGCGTAAAGGTATTCCGTGCCGAAAATACATTCATATCAACCCCCATGATCTCCCTGGGTACTGTGCGTAAACAGGCATCGGCAGGTATCATTATCACGGCAAGCCATAACCCGCCTGCCTATAATGGATATAAGATAAAAGCATTTTATGGTGGCCCGGCTACGCCCGATGATATTGAAAAGGTAGAATCGCAGATCCCGGATACTATAAACCTTGAACTAAAAACGGTTACCGATTATGTTACCGAAGGTTTGGTAGAATACATCGACCTGGAGGATATGTATGTGGAACATGCCGAAGCCAGCTTTGATATCCCCGCCATCCGCGATAGCGGTTTGCAATGGGCTTACGATGCCATGTATGGTGCCGGCCAAAACGTAATGCGCCGCCTGTTCCCTGATATTACCTTTTTGCATGCCGATTACAACCCAAGCTTTGACGGCCAGGCCCCCGAGCCTATTCAGCGTAACCTGCAGGAGTTTGAGCAACTGATCAAACTATCTGAAGGGGAAATTGCTGCCGGTTTAGTTACCGATGGTGATGCCGACCGCATTGGCTTATATGACGGCGACGGTACTTTTGTTGATTCGCACCACATCCTTTTATTGCTGATACATTACCTGTACAAAGTAAAAGGCGAAAAAGGCGAGGTTTACTCTACCTTCTCGTGCACCAGCAAAATTCAAAAACTTTGTGATGCATACGGGTTGAACAACACCGTTACTAAAATTGGCTTTAAATACATCTGCGACCTGATCGTAAACAGCGGCAAGCCATTTATGGTAGGTGGCGAAGAGTCTGGCGGTATTGCGGTTAGCGGCCACATCCCCGAGCGCGATGGCGTTTGGATAGGGTTAATGATATGGGAATTTATGGCCAAAAGCGGCCGCAGCTTAAAAGACCTTGTACAGGAAATTTATGACGTGGTTGGCAAATTTGCGGTTGAGCGTTATGACCTGCATGTTACCGAAGAGAAGAAACAACAGATCATCAGTAACTGCAAAAGCGGCTACAGCGCCTTTGGTAAATTAAAGGTTACCCGTACCGAAGACCTGGATGGTTACAAATTCTTCTTTGAGGATGAGACCTGGGTAATGATCCGCCCATCGGGCACTGAGCCCGTACTGCGTGTTTACGCCGAAGCCCCAAGCACTGCCGAATCT
Source organism: Mucilaginibacter sp. L294 (assembly GCF_001636615.1). Lineage (GTDB taxonomy): Bacteria > Bacteroidota > Bacteroidia > Sphingobacteriales > Sphingobacteriaceae > Mucilaginibacter. Next base: position 38,815 of record NZ_LGEK01000024.1, read on the forward strand.
TTCAGGATCCTGGATATTGTTAAGGCAGAGCTGTTGAAATAAACCGGGATTTATACGATTTACCGGATTTGATAGATTTTAAAAGGCTTGCTTCGGCAGGCCTTTTTTGTTGGTTTACTCTCCGGCGTCATTGCGAGGAGCGATAGCGACGTGGCAATCTTCGATAGAAAAGTCGGCCACAAGCATGTCGAAGATTGCCACGCTACGCTCGCAATGACGGGATGTTAAAAAAATAATCTTAATTTCATGGTGATATATCACCTCGTCCGCGCACTTATAATTAAACGCAGGTATTATGGTAAAAACGGTTAACAGGGAACACTTACTGATGGAGCTTTACAAAAGCACCTTCCCCACTGTGGCTAAGTATGTGGCCAAAATGGGCGGCACACTTGATGATGCCAAGGATGTTTTCCAGGATGCTTTGGTAATTTATTACGAGAAAGCGATTGCCGGTAATTTAGTTACTGCTGATGGTAAAGCATATCTTTTAGGTATCGCGAAGCACCTGTGGTTTAAAAAATTCAGGGAACAAAGCAACACTTTACCGCTTGATGATTCATTAGAACAAGCGGATGAAGCAGAACAGCACATCTCTAACAGCAAAGTTTTACAGTTTTTAGCAACTGCCGGCAAACGCTGTATGGAACTACTAAGCGCCTTTTATTACCACAAACTACCCATGAAAGATGCTGCCGAACAATTTGGCTACGCGGGCGAACGCTCGGTAACCGTACAGAAATACAAATGCCTGGAAAAAGTAAGGGACACCGTTAAAGAAAAATCATTAACTTATGCGGACTTCATTGAATAATATCAAAGAAACAGACGACCACGTGCTGGGCCTTACCGCCCCACAGGACGGATTGTTGTTCGAGGCGAAGATGATCCTGAACCCTGAGCTAAGGCTGGATGTGGCCTGGCACAGGCAAACCCTTAACCTGGTGCAGCAATACGGGCGCAATCAGTTACGTGCCGAGATCCAGGCTGTACATAGCCAACTTTTTACCAGGCCTGAGCATCAAAGCTTCCGCCAAAGCATACTGCGCTTTTTTAAACGCTAACCTTTAAATTTTAAGAAAATGAATACCAATGAGTTCCGCAAATACGCGGTGAGGCACCGCCATGTCCAAAGTTTACATGTTGATAGGTTTATAGCACAGGTAAACAACAGCCGTATCACCGGCCAAACGCCCGCCATTATGGAAGAACGGCAAATGAACATCACCCAGATGGATGTATTCTCGCGCCTGATGATGGACAGGATCATTTTCCTGGGTACCGCGGTTGATGACCATGTGGCCAACATCATCCAGGCGCAACTGCTGTTCCTGCAATCAACAGATGCCAGGCGCGATATCCAGATCTATATCAATTCGCCGGGTGGGTCGGTTTATGCAGGGCTGGGCATTTACGATACCATGCAATTCATCTCGCCCGATGTGGCCACCATTTGTACCGGCATGGCGGCATCCATGGCGCAGGTATTACTATGCGCAGGCACAAAGGGCAAACGCGCCGCCCTGCCCCATTCCAGGATCATGATGCACCAGCCATCAGGCGGCGCGCAAGGCATGGCATCTGACATTGAAATAGCTGCCGTACAAATTGCCAAAATGAAACAGGAACTTTACGAGATCACCGCGAAACACACCGGACAAGATTACGAAACCGTTTACCGCTTATCCGACCGCGACCATTGGATGATAGCCGCCGAAGCACTTGAGTTTGGCATGATAGATGAAATTTTAGGGGCGAGGGAGAAGTAGGCTACCTTACCTCTCCGCCAACCGTCATTACGAGGAGCGATAGCGACGTGGTAATCTTCTACATGCTTATCGCCGGCTTTTCTATCGAAGATTGCCACGCTGCGCTCGCAATGACGCGTGGAAAAAATTTCGCCGTTGTTGGTGTTGTCACCAACAACTTTTCAGGATGGCTAATTACCAGTCCTTTTAAGGGCGTTTTGAGTCGTTTTATATCGTTTTAAATCGTTTTGTTGTGATCAATAACAAGGGAGGGCATTAAATAATTAAATAGTGGATAATGGTGACGATACTTTGCCAAGTCAATTTAATAAATAATTGATTATAAGATATTTACTTGTGTTCACAAGTGTTCACGGCAGTGAACGTGAACACCTCTCACCTACGGCGACAGGAGCCGTACCTAAAGATTTGACAACTTTTTAAAAGTTGTCAAATCTTTACCTAATAATCGCTTACTTTGGGTTTTACATCAGCGTATAATCCATGAAGAAACTACTTACGGCTATCCTCCTGTTAACTTGTATCATTTTTAAAACGTCAGCGCAAAATAATAGTGTAGTAACTACTACCGCCAATTACAGCGAATTACAGCAAAAATTCGTCGACCTTAAGTTTGGTATGTTCATTCATTTTAACATGCCCACCTATATGGATGCCGACTGGCCCGATCCCGAAGCTGAAGCAGCCAACTTCAACCCAAAAAAACTAAACGCCGACCAATGGGCAAAAGCAGCCAAAAGCGCTAACATGACCTACGGTTGCCTAACCACCAAACACCACAGCGGGTTTTGCATTTGGGATACCAAAACAACCGACTATAACGTAATGAACAGCCCGCTTAAACGGGATGTGGTAAAGGAATATGTGGATGCATTCCGCAAGAACAACCTGAAAGTGATGCTTTATTACAGCATACTGGATACCCACCACAAACTGCGCCCGCATTACATCACCCAAAAACATTTTGAGATGGTGAAAGCGCAGTTAACCGAGCTGTTAACCAAATATGGCAAAATAGAGGCTATTATTATTGATGGCTGGGATGCCCCGTGGTCGAGAATAAGCTATGATGATATCAACTTTGAGGATATTTACCATCTGGTAAAATCTATCCAGCCGGATTGTGTGCTGATGGACCTAAATGGCGCCAAATACCCAGCCGAAGGCTTATTTTACAGCGATATAAAAACTTATGAGATGGGTGCCGGCCAGCGCCTGGCAAAAGAGAGCAATATTATGCCTTCGCTGGCTTGTTTGCCATTGCAAAGCAGCTGGTTTTGGAAAACCAATTTCCCTACCACTGCCGTAAAAGACCCTGCCAAAATGGTTAACGAACTAACTACTTTAAATAAAGCAGATTGTAACTTCATCCTTAATGTTGCGCCAAACCGCGACGGGTTATTTGATGACAACGCTTTAGCAGCCCTCAAAGAGATAGGTAAACTTTGGAAAAACGATGGCCCGGCACCAAAACTTGCAGCTACCGGCGCACCTATCATATCAAGCAACCTGGCCAAAAACAAACCCTCAAACTCCAGTTGGAGCGATGATATGAATATTATGGATTTTGCCAATGATGATGATTTTACTACGTCGTGGACATCGAGCGCGACCATTAAAACACCATGGTACGAAATTGATTTTGGCCACGATACCGAATTTAATACCATAACCCTAACCGAGCCAAAAGCCAATATCACCGCCTACCATTTTGAGTACCTGCAAAACGGTGTTTGGAAACCAATTGCAGAGGGCAACACTACATCACGCGTAAAGATCAATCGTTTTAACCGCGTTTATGGTACCAAAGTGCGTGTAACTATTGATAAAGCCGAAGGGCAGGTATCCATAGCGGAGTTTGGCGTTTATAACGAGCGGAGGTAAGATATAATCATTTAAGACGCGAAGTATCTCATCTCTACATTGTCTTCTTTGTAGAGATGCAATACTTCGCGTCTTTTATCCCCCCACGTAACAATTATATCATTAAATAGCTTATTCAAAACTGTTCTGCATATTTTATCGTTCTTTACACAGAATTTATCCAGAATTAGTTTTATAATGCCATCCACTTTCCGATCCGCTCTTAGATATTTATTGGTTACCATCATCCTGACATTGGCAGGTCTTAGCTCAAAGGCTTACTCAATATTAGCCCACGAGGCTATTATTGATGCTACATGGAAGTCGACATTGATGCCCTTACTAAAGCAAAAATATCCTGACGCTACGCGCGAGCAACTGCTGATGGCACACTCCTACGCATATGGCGGCGCAATTGTGGCTGATATGGGATACATGCCTTTTGGTAATGGCTTTTTTACCGACCTGGTACACTACGTACGTAGCGGTGATTTTGTACAGGCCCTTATTGCCGATTCACAAAACCTGAATGAATACGCATTCGCATTGGGTGCCTTATCGCATTACATGGCCGATAAATACGGACACTCTTTATCCACTAACCGTAACGTGCCACTCATTTATCCGAAGCTTCAAAAAAAATTCGGTGATGTGGTCACTTACGAGGACGATCATACCTCACACAGCCGAATGGAATTTGCTTATGATGTTTTACAAATTGGCCAAAACGGCTATACATCAGAAGGCTATCACGATTTTATTGGTTTTAATATCTCCGTCCCGGTTTTAGAGAAGGCTTTTTATGAAACTTACGGCCGCGAACTGGGCAGCATATTCTCAAACATCAATTCATCCATCAATACTATGCGCTGGGGGGTTCGTAACCTTTTCCCGGTGCTTACCAAATCGGCATACAAGGCCAACCAAACCGACATTGAAAAAATGCATCCCGGTATAACCGCACGGAAGTTTCAGTATAAAATGAGCAAACGGTCGTTCAACCTGGAATTTGGCAAGGAAAGGAAGGAGCCAAAGTTTTTCGCGAAGGTGGCTGTATTCATCATCAAAATATTACCTAAAATAGGCCCCTTAAAAACGCTTAAGTTTAAGTCACCGGGCGAGAAAGGGCAAAAGCTTTTCGCCATAAGTTTTGAAACTATTTTGAAGAATTATAAAGAGGCTTTAGGGCAGGTAGGTAACAACCAGTTGATATTGCCTGATATTGATTTTGATACCGGTAACCTTACCTGTTTAGGCGAATACAAATTGGCCGATAATACCTACGCCGAACTTTTAGAAGAACTGCAGGAACAACAATATAAAAACGTTACCCCTGAGCTGCAAAAAAGCATTATGGACTTTTATAGCGCCGCCGACACCACACAGCTAACCGCCAAGGACCTGAAAAAATGGGCTAAAACCAGTGTGAGGATCAAAGAGCTTTCACGGCTAACGCCCATGCCACAGGACACACTACATTCGCTGGTTGAGCAGAAGTAGGTTACGCCAGATCCACATCAAAAAACTTTAACTGCTGGCCTGCACCTTCACAAACCACGGTACTTATGTATCCCGGCGCAATATTAAAACTATGCAGCAGCCAGTTTTTGTCTGTGCCGATAAGGGATGAATCTAAAACATGTTCACCATTAAGCGAGGGAGTTATTTTAAGATGATCGCCAAGGCCCTGCCCGGTTGCTTTAAGGATGGCTTCCTTACGTGTCCATAAGGTGAAAAATCTTTCGGGTGAGGTGCCAATATAATCAACCTCTTCCTTGCTAAAATTTTCTTCCAAAATATCCTGAAACGGGAATACAGGGTCAACAAATTCCACATCAGCCCCAACCGGTAATTGGGCTATGGCAAGCACTATCCAATCGCCGGAGTGCGAAAGGTTGTAATGCAGAATAGCGCCGTTATTGCTCACCAAATAAGGTTTTTTATTATCGCCCAATGTGAATTGTAGTTGGGCAGGCGGCGTATTCAGGTACCGCCCCAATATAAACCGTTGTGCACCCCGGCTTACTATAAATCTGTAGGTATCTTTCTGCTGTTTGTACTTACCGGCACGCAGGGTTTCTTCGGGGGTAAGCAGGGTTTCGAATTGTTCTAACTGCTTTAGGTTTTGCCTGATGTTGATGCGCCATACATGAACGTCGTTATTGCTGATAACAAACCCATTCGCGGCGGTATCCCGCCACAATACATCATTAAAATACCGGTTTGTAATACTCCCCAAAACCTGATTAATAATTGATCTTATCCAGGCAATCCTGCAATATTTCGGCAAACTGACTGTCGTTTGGCTCTTTAAAAATGGTGTTATGTTCGCCTGGTATATTGTGGATGTTTACCCCTTTTAAGGCATAGGGTTTCCAACCCATGTACACGTAATCATCCAAATAAAACGAACGCGTTTCCGCACGAAACAACTCTATAGCAATATCATAAGGCTGGATGCGGTAATGTTTCTGTGCTACATTGTTCATCTCGTCTATCTTGTGTGAATATCCAAAAAAGCCGGTCTGTTTTTGTTCAGTACCAAACTTAAGTTTCCATAAAAGCCTTACAGCACCACGTTCAAGCGCTTTAGCACGGGTCGTAATAGTTTTTGTGAAGCCATCCTTAAACAGCATAGCATGCCACACTTTACGGCCAAAATACATGCCGCGCTTAACGTGTTTAACAAGCCACGGGTCGTAATGCGGGGTACGATAGGCATAAGTATCAAACATGGCCAGCATGCGTACTTCTTTGTTCAAGGCTTCCAGCTGGCGTGCCATTTCGTAGGCAATTATCCCCCCGAAAGAGAAACCTGCCAGTGCATAAGGCCCGTCCGGGTTTTGCGCCCGTATAGCCGATATATAATGCGCAGCAATGTCCTCCATTCTGCTCAGCGGTTCATCAACACCGTTCAAACCCTTGGCCTGTAGGCCATAAACAGGCTGGTCGGCATCCATGTGTTTGGCAAGCGTGTTAAACAACAATACGTTTAAGCCTGCACCGTGCACAATATAAATAGGTATTTTGCTACCGGTAGGCTTTATTGGCACCAATGAATCCCAGGTGATGGATTTGCCATCCATCTCCAGCATCAGCGACAGTTTTTCCACCGTTGAATTCTCGAACAATATAGCCAGCGGCAGGCGTTTGCCCGTATCCTTCTCAATGCGTGCCATTACCTGTACGGCTATCAGCGAGTGGCCACCAAGCTCAAAAAAGTTGTCGTGGATACCAATCTGTTCTATACCCAAAAACGCTGTCCAGATATCGGCAACCATCTTTTCAATATCCGTGCGGGGTGCAACATAGGCCACAGTTTCCACTGAGGCAATATCACGGGCAGCCAATGCCTTTTTGTCTACCTTGCCGTTTGGTGTCATCGGCATGGCATCTATCACAATAAAATTATCGGGTACCATATAATCCGGCACCGATGTGCGCAGGTTATTACGCCATTGGTGCAGCAGTTCGGCATTATCAACAGCAGCGGTAACACCCTCTTTTATAATGATATAAGCCACCAGTTTATCCACACCATTATTATCGGCACGGGCAATAACTATGGCCTGTTTGATGGTTTCTTCCTTAGCCAGGTTAAATTCTATCTCACCGGTTTCAATCCGGTACCCGCGAATTTTTACCTGGGCATCTATCCGCGAAAGGTACATCAGGTCGCCATCGGGAGTGAATGTCCCGAGGTCGCCGGTGCGGTACATTTTCGCCTTTGGTTCGTCCGAAAAGGGATCTGAAACGAATTTTTCCGCTGTTAGTTCGGGCTGATTTAGGTAACCTTCGGCCACACCTTCACCAGCTATGTAAATTTCGCCCGCCACGCCCGGCGACAGCATATTTTGAAACGGATCTAAAATATAAATCGCGGTGTTATCAATCGGCTTACCAATACTGACAAAACCATCGTTCGCGGTAATCTCTTTTAGTGTCGACCAGATGGTAGTTTCCGTTGGGCCGTAAACGTTCCATAACGAAGTGGCTTTATCCAGGATGCGTTGCGCCAGGTCCATCGGTAAGGCCTCGCCACCGCAAATCACTTTTATCTTCTCTTTATCCCAACCTGCTTCCAGCATCATACGCCAGGTGTATGGCGTGGCCTGCATTACGGTAACTTTTTCTTTTTTGATGAGATCAAGCAGCGCGTTACCATCCTTGGTGGTAGCGGCATCGGCCAGTACAATTTGCGCGCCTGTTATCAGCGGAAGCCAAAGCTCCAGCCCGGCAATGTCAAAGCTGATGGTGGTTACAGCAAGCAGTTTATCGGCAGCGGTAAGGCCGGGCTGCCTTTGCATACTGTACAGAAAGTTAACCACGTTATGGTGCTTTATCTGCACCCCTTTTGGCTGCCCGGTTGAGCCTGATGTATACAGGATATAGATCAGATCATCACCCTTTACCCTAACCTCTGGATCTGTAGTTGGATAAGCACTTAGCGTTGGTAATATCTCTTCCAGTATAATTTCCTTTGCGTTTGATACGTACTGCCCTTTGTATGCTTCGGATGTAAGCAGCAGCACCGCAGCCGAATCTTCCAGCATGTAATTGATGCGGTTGATAGGGAATATTGGGTCGAGCGGAACATAGGTTGCACCTGCTTTGATGATAGCCAGTAAACCGATCACCAACTCTGCCGACCTATCCAGCGAGATGGCCACCTTATCATTCGGCTTTACCCCGCTCTCCATCAGCATAGCCGCCATTTGATTGGCCTTTTGGTTAAGCTGTTTGTAGGTAAGCTCCTCGTTATTAAACTTTAGGGCGATGTTATTGGGGTACTGCGACGCTATTTCGCTGATGATCTGATGGAGCGGTTTTTCTTTCGGGTAAGCTACTTTGGTATCGTTCCATTTATCCAGCTGCGCTTTGATTTCGGCCGCGTTCAGTACCGGCAGTTTGCCTATCGGCGTATCCGGTGTTTTCACCACTTCGCGCAGCAAATGTTCCAGCGTATCCATAAAACGGCTAATGGTAGCCAGCCCGAACAGTTGGGTATTGTACGACCACTCGAAGGTAAGCGCACCTTTATGGTCGGTAATATTCAAAAATATCTCGAACGTTTCGTACTCGCGCGGGTTGTTGATGTAGCGGTGTTTCAGGTTGTAAAAACTGATGCCTTCATCCATCCCGATATCGATATTAAACACCACCGGTACCAGCGGCAAACGCGATGCATCCCTCGGGATATTCAGCTTTTTAAGCAAGCTGCCGAAGGTGTATTGCTGATGGTCGTACGCGTCAAGCACGGGGCTTTTGCGCTCTTTAAGGTAATCTACAAACGATTGATCACCTTTGGGGAAGCTCCTTAATGGCAGCAGGTTTACGCAATGCCCAACCAGGCCAAAATTGCCCGTGGCCGATTGCCCTGCGGCAGGTAAGCCAATAATAATTTCTTCCTGCCCGGTTAGCTGATGTAAAAACACCTCGAAGGATGCCATAACCGCGCTCACAAAGCTGGTACTGGCCTTGCGGGCCAAAAGCTTCAGTTCGTTCACCAGCGTGGCATCCAGGCTAAAATCGGCACGGTTACTTCTGTAGGTGCGCGGCGTTGGCCTTGGGTTATCTGTAGGCAGATCCAGCAAATGGTTGCTGCCTTTAAACTGGTTTAACCAGTATTGTTCAGTTTCCTTATGTTCGGCGGTATGTGATAATTCTATTTCGGCAACAGCGTATTCGCTGAACCTTGGTGCGGGTGTTAATTGAGGCACTTCATGCTGCGAGAATGCCGAATACAGTTTACTCAGGTCCTGCATCATGATCCCTACCGACCAGCCATCGCAAACAATGTGGTGCATCAGCATGATCACCATGTGCTCATCATAGTTCAGCTTTAGTATGGCTACTTTAAACAGCGGGCCGTTCACCAGATCGAGCGGGGTGATGGCCAGCTGGCGGTTATAATTTTTGATGAAAAGTTTGTTCTGCTCATCGCCCTGTGCTGACAGGTCGTGGTAGTCAACGTTGATTTCAGGATTATTGTAAACAATGATGCTTGCGCCATCGGCACTAAAAACAGTACGCAGGGCTTCGTGCCTGTCAGATAATGACTGCAAGGCCTTCATCATGGCATCGGTATCAAATGTACCGGTAAGCACGATACTCGATGAATCGTTATAAGCGCAGCTGGCATCGTTACCACCTATCAGGCACGATGTCCAGATCTCTATCTGTGGTTCGGTGGCCGGGGCAACCAATAGTATTTCAGGCCCTGCAAAGGGATCAAATTCGTCTGGACTAACCTGGGGGATATATGTAGCAGTCTGATCCAAATTTATTTGCCGTTTAGGTTTATCTGTATATACTTGCCGGGGTTGTTTTCATCAGCAACAAACCAGGCAGGGTTACCGTCTCTATCGCGGCCAAGCCTTGCGCCTTCAACAGGCGGCTGGGTGGCGTTAGTGATGGCCGGGGCAGCAGGGGTAACCAAAGATACAAAAGGCGCGGAATTTTGCACTTTAAAAAATCCGGCGGCTATCATATCGGCAATGCTGTCATTAAACGCAGCTATCATGGTATCCATATCATCCTCGGTATGGGCATCCGTCATAAAGCAAGGGAAGCCATCCAGCACGTGGATGCCCCTTAAACGCATCAATGTGAAAAGCAGCTCGCTGTAAGGTATCTCCTCTAAAAACTTTAACCGCCACAGGGATGCATAACCAACCACGGTTAGCGGCAGGTTTTCTTTTTTGCAGGTAGCTTCTATGCCGTTTTTTAAACGGGTAGCCAGGGCGGTCAGTTTTTCCTGCAGGGCGGGGCCGCGGTCTTTCATATATTGTAAAGATGCTTTAGCGGCTGCCAGGGCAAGGGGATGGCGCACAAAGGTACCGGCAAAATAGGTTACCCCTACTTCGGGTACCGAATCATCACCGTACTCCCAGAAACCGCCATCCAGCGCATCCATATATTCGGCTTTACCGCAAATAGCACCAACGGGCATACCGCCGCCAATAACTTTACCATAAGTACCCAGATCAGCCTTTACGCCGAACAAGGCTTGCGTACCACCTGGGTGGAAACGGAAACCGCTGATCACCTCATCAAAAACAAGGCAAACTTTGGCAGCTTCGGTAACTACTCTTAATTTTTTCAGGAACTCGATAGGTTGAAACTCCGGCCTTCGGCTTTGTACCGGTTCTACCAAAACGGCCGCAATCTCGTCCGCGCGTTCCTGGATAATGTGCAGGGCCTCGTCAGTACCGTAATCCAGTATCAGCATATTCTGCACGTTATCTGCCAGGATGCCCGACGCGGCCGGAACAGTTTTTAATTTCTTGGTACCGCGTACAATTACCTCGTCCATGATGCCATGGTATGAACCGCTGAAGGCTACGATCAACGGGCGACCGGTGACAGTCCTTGCCACACGCATGGCGCCTAATACTGCCTCAGAGCCGGTATTACACAATGCAGCGCGCTCATGGTTAGTGAACTCGCACATCAGCTTACAAACCTCACCGGCCAGCTCATGCTGCGGGCCAATTTCATAACCCAGTTCCATTTGTGCTAAAACAGCTTGCTTTAAAACATCGGGCTGGTAACCCAGCATGTTCGAGCCGAAGCCGTTTAGGGCATCAATGTATTCGTTACCATCAACATCCCAAAGGCGGCTGCCTTTTGAACGGTTGATCACTATCGGGTAAACAACTTCTTTAGTCAACGGCCTAAAGCCGCTCACCACCCGCGGATCGGCCATGTAGGCACGGTGCTGCTGGGTTTGTTCTTTACTCTTCTTAGTTTTTTCGTTATAATCTTTAGTAAGCTTAGCCAAAAAAGCCATTTGCTTATCATCAAGCTCCTGTACCTTACGTTCGATACGTGCGGTAGCGCCGAATGGTTTTTTGATCTCCACCATTTCTTCCGGCGTAATATCCGGCTCCTGGTCTAAAGCAGGCGGTGCAACGGGTTCGCTTTTTAACTGCCCTTTACCTGAACCCGGAAGTGGCGCCGCGATGGTAACCATTGTTACTTTAGGATATCCAGTACCCTGCAGATGCGCTATCTGGCTGGCCAATAATTGTAACTGCTGGTTGATGATGCTCAGGGCTATATCGGTACTGCCGTTTGCGTTAAACGGAATATTTGGCATTTGTACCGGGCGCTGCGCTGTTGCCTGGTTATATACAGGTTGCTGGGCAGGCACAGGCTCAAAAGCACCGGCAGGCAGGCTTTTGTCCAGGAAATCGGCCAGCAGGTTAATGGAGTTATACTCTTCAAAAAGCTTCCTGAAGGTAACGGGCACATTAAAGGTTTTTTTAAGATTGGTAGCGATCTGCGTTAGCAATAACGAATCGAAACCGATCTCGGGGAAGCTCAGATCTGCAGCATCTTTCCCTATCTCTATGCCCGATGCATCTTCAAAGATGCCGTACAGTTTATCGGCCAGCAAATCTTTTCTCATTATATTATTCTGTATAATATTTTCTTCTGCATTTGTTTGTGGTTCGTCCGGCACAATTTCCTCCGGTTGGTAATTTACCGTTCCTGTTTCATTAATTACTACAGGTTCAACCCAATATTTTTTATGATCGAAAGCGTAAGGCGGCAACCTTAAGCGTTTACGTTTACCCGCATAAAATGCATCCCAGTTTGGTTCGATGCCATTTAGCCACAATTGCCCAAGGGCTTTAATTACTGATTGATATTCAGAAGCATCACCACTATTTTCTATTCCGGCAACGGTGGCAACAGGTTCATCGGTTGTTTGCTGCGCGGTTAACGTTGCTAATGTACGGCCGGGGCCAACCTCTAAGAACAAGCGGCCTTGATCTTCGGCCAGCGTATCAACAGCGGCGGCAAAGCGTACGGTTTTACGCAGGTGCGATGCCCAGTAAGCCGGGTCGGTAGCTTCGGCGGCGCTGAGCCAGTTACCGGTAGCGGTTGACACCACAGGTTTAACCGGCGCGTTCAGCTTCACGGTTTTTACAACCGCCTCAAACGGCCCTACAATATCATCCATCATGGCCGAGTGGAAGGCATGGCTGGTTTGTAACAACCTGCCGGGGATGCCTTTTTCTTCCAGTACTTTGGCGAATGCCGCAACGGCATCCTTTTGCCCCGCCACTACCGATAATTTATTACTGTTGATCACAGCGATGGAAAGGTTGGTCGGCAGGATCTTCTCCAACTCCGCGGCGTTGGTACGTACCGAAAGCATATCGCCTTCGGCAACCTGGCTTACCAGTTTGGCACGTTCGGTGATCAGTTTCAGTGCATCGGGTAGGCTAAACACGCCTGCAAAATGCGCGGCCACAAATTCGCCAATGCTATGCCCGCTAAATACTGTTGGTTCTATCCCCCAGCTTATCCACAGCTTAGCCATGGCGTACGAGGTAATGAAGATAGCCGGTTGGGTATAAAAAGTATTTTTTAGTTTTTCTGTCGCTTCCACGGATGCATCGGCATAAATAACGTTGAGGAGATCCTCATGGCCGGTGCCTTTTAGCAGGGCTATACACTCATCTATCGCTGTTTTAAAAACAGGTTCCTGCCCGTAAATTTCGCGGCCCATGTTAAGGTACTGCGCGCCCTGGCCGGGGAACATGAATACCACTTCGGTAGCTTTTTCTTTTAAGGTTTTTGAGTTGGATGGGTCGCGTTTAAATTTGGTAAGCTTCTCCATCAGGTCGGTCCTGTTGGTAGCCAGGATAAAGTTGCGCTCCTTAAAACCCATACGGGTGGTATGCAGGTTGTAAGCCAGATCAGCTACATCAACATCCTCGTTATCCTGCAAATAATAATATAGCCTGTCCGCCCATTTTGAAGCGCTGGTTCCCGTTTTTGCCGACCAGCTTATCAGGCTCACAGGTTTGTTTTCGGCGGCGGGTTGTTCTGTTTTAACGTACTCTTCCAACACGGTATGCACATTGGTACCGCCCACACCGAACGAGCTTACCCCCGCCCTGCGCTTACCCTCGCTTTGCCAATTGGCAAGTTTGGTATTCACAAAAAACGGACTATCGGCAAAATCCATATTGGGATTTGGTTTGGTGTAATATAACGATGCCGGGATCTGCTTATGGTACAGCGCTAGCGTGGTTTTAATAAAACCCGCCACCCCTGCCGCAGCCACCATATGGCCCATATTACTTTTTATGGAACCGATGGCGCAATATTGTTTCTTATCCTGCGCGCCAAAGGCGAGGTTAAGGCCTTCAATCTCTATTGGGTCGCCTAATGATGTGGCTGTGCCATGGGCTTCTACATAGGTGATGGTTGCCGGGTCAACACTTGCATCGGCCATGGCCATGGCAATAGCGCCTGCCTGCCCGGTGGCACTTGGCGCGGTAAAGCTACCCTTGCCGCCGCCGTCATTATTCAGCCCTACGCCTTTTAAAACGGCGTAAATGGTATCGCCATCGCGTTCGGCATCTTGCAGGCTTTTCAGCACTACAATGCCCGCGCCATCGCTAAACACCGTACCATCCGCTTGGGCATCAAACGAGCGGCAATGCCCATCTGCGCTCAGCATGGTGCCTTGCTGGTACAAGTGCCCGCTTTTTATAGGCGAATTAACAGATGCCCCTCCTGCCAATGCCACATCGCACTGTCCGTTACGGATACTATCCACCGCCTGCGCGATAGCCAGTAATGAAGTGGAGCATGCCGAATGCACACTTACTGCCGGGCCGGTGAGGTTCAGCTCGTAAGCGGTGCGGGTGGCTATATAATCTTTTTCGTTTACGGTGGCTACCAAAAAGCGGCCAACGTTCTCAATTTTCTCTGTGTTTGAGATGACGTTGTTAGTGTAGTACGTATTGTTGCCCACACCTGCAAAAACACCAACAGCGCCGTGGTACTTTGAGGGCAGATGGCCGGTGGTTTCCAATGCTTCCCAGGCCAGTTCCAGGAACACCCGGTGCTGCGGGTCCATCAGTTCGGCCACCTTGGGGCTGATGCCAAAAAATGCGGCGTCAAAACTATCGGCATTCTCTACCACCCCGCGCGCTTTTACATAATTTGGTGCGTTGCGTACGGCTAAGGGGATACTTGAATCAAGCTCTTCCTCACTGAAGAAAGATGTGGTTTCGCGGCCTTCTACCAAAACCTTCCAAAGTTCGGCAATGGTATCAGCGCCCGGGAAACGGGCGGCCATGCCTATTACGGCTATATCGTTATTGGTTTTATCTTTTTTAGGTTTACCTGCAGCAATTTTGGCCACGCTTTTGTTGCCCTCTAAATAGGAGGCAATGCCGTTAACCGTTGGGTACTGGTATAGCTTGGTTATTGGTAGTGTATAGTTATATTGCTTTTTTAACGCGGCAACGGTTTTTAGCGCCAGAATGGAATTACCGCCCAGCTCAAAAAAATTATCGAAGATGCCCACCTTATCCATTTGCAGCAGTTCGGCCCATATAGCGGCTATGCGCTTTTCGGCAGTGCTGTTTGGGGCCTGGTACAGTACCGATAATTCGGGGCGCTGGGTATCCGGGGCGGGCAGCGCGTTCCTGTCGATTTTACCACTGGTTGTTTTGGCAAAGCCATCCACCCAAACAAATGCCGAGGGCATCATGTAATCAGGTAGTTTTTGTTCTATGCTATCGCGAAGAAAGGCAATGTCTTTTTTTCCGCCTGATGTTACCAGGTAAGCCACCAACCGTTTTTGGCCTGGTACATCCTCGCGGGCAATTACTACCGACTGGCTGATGCCATCCAGTTGATTCAGCAGCACTTCTATCTCGCCAACCTCTACCCTGTTCCCGCGGATCTTTACCTGTGTATCCAGGCGGCCAAGGTATTCTATATTGCCATTGGGCAGGTACCGGCCAAGGTCGCCGCTGCGGTAAATGTGGGTTGGGTTGCCACTGGCATCTGTCCAGTTAACGAATTTTTCTGCCGTAAGTTCGGGGCGGTTTAAGTAACCATAAGCCAGGCTAATGCCGCTAATGCAAAGCTCGCCCTGTTCACCATCGACAAGGGGTTTTAGCTGCTCATCCACCACATGGATAGCTACGTTAGCTATCGGCTTGCCAATATTTGGTAATAGCGGCCAGTTTTGGGCTGGGCCTTCCATTTTAAGGGCGGTGCTGCATACGCTGGCCTCGGTTGGGCCGTACATATTGTAAAATACGCAACCCGGTAGTGCCTGGAAGAAACGCAAAATCTGCGGGGTAATTTTTAACTGCTCGCCGGCGCTGATCACTTCCTGTAACGATTGCGGGAAGTATTGCTCGGCATCCGCAGTTTCGGTAAAGTATTGCAGCGCTACAAAAGGCACTATCATACGGTTTACCCTTTGCTCATCAATATATTTTAAAAGCTTAAGCGGATCAATAACCGTTTCATCATCTATCAATACCAGTGTGCCGCCAATACAAAGCGTACTGAATATCTCCATTACAGATGCATCAAATATCAGTGGCGAAAATTGCAGGGTGCGGTGCCCCACGTCCAAATAAGGCGAAAGGTGGCGTTGCCAGTTTACCATGCTTACTACACCCGCATGCCCAACGCAAACGCCTTTTGGTTTGCCTGTTGAACCCGATGTGTAGATGATATAGGCAACTTTTGTTTTATCCCGCTCGCCCATAAATGCAGGTGGATTAACCGGCTGATCGGATACTATGACGTTTTTAACGACAGCGCTAAAAACCGCCTGATCGCTTTGCGGGGCAAGTATGGTATCCATACCGCTATCAGCAACAATATCCTGCAGGCGATCGGCCGGGAAAGATGGATCTAAAGGCAAATAGGCTTTACCTGCTTTAAGAATGGCAAACAGGCTGATGATGGTTTCGATAGAACGGGTAGCGCTTACCCCGATAACAAGCGAAGCGGGGGCAACGGACACGATGGCTTTAGCCAGCTCACCGGCTTTGGCGTTTAGTTCGGCATAGGTGATTTTACGGTCGCCAAAACTAACTGCTATAACCTGCGGATGTTGCCGAGCCTGCTCTTCAAACAAATGATGTATAAATACATCACCGGATGAGATATTTGTGTACTTATTATCGGTAAGAATATCCATTAAGCTAAATAAGTGGGTTAGATTAAAAGCTAACCTGGTAGTTACCCTTATTCGGTTTGTTAATCGGGTTTAAGATATAAATTTTAATCCTAAGGCTTAGGGCTGTTGGTAAAAAATTTCACTTAATTTTCACTTAAAACAAGGCACTTTTTTTTGCTTCATAGCCACCCAATACATAACCAATAATTAAACTTATATCGCAAAAGCAAGCAATATCAATTTACATGAAATTACGGTTTTGTTTTATATAAATATTTAAAGCTATAGCTATTAAGCATAGCTACCGGTTGTAGAGGTAAACCGGCAAATAATTACTTAAATTCAATTTGATCTGGCTGCGCGGCAACAATTTCGGGGCGGTTTTTATGCAGTTCAAATACGCCGGTAACACAAATCGTTTTCCCTTTCAGGTTGGCCCAATCCAGCGTGATCTTATTGCCCTTTACAGCTATGGTATATTTTTGGTTTGGATAATCTCCGCCCATATTGATGAGCGTGAGGGTGTCACTAAATATTTTTACAGATGACACCACATCGCAAAGGGTTTTGGTTTTGCCAATATTATCCTTAAAATCCTGACTATTAAAACTTTGTGCCGATGCTTTAAAAGCAAAAGCAGCTATAAAAACAAAAAGGGTAAGTAGTTTTTTCATATCTCAAGATATGGTAATAATTACAATGTAAAAAAAGGATTTTTCCGTGGGTGTATTGTTAATAACGAGATGCGAAAAACTGAATACAGGTAGCTTTTTTGCAAGATTTTATAAATTTTCTATCTTTGCAGCCGTAATAAACTCCATAACACCCTCCATGTAATATGTAATTTCTTTCAGGAAAAAATAAACGGAAACCATATCTGGCTTCTGCAATTATTCACTCTTTAAAGAAAGGAATTATGCTTCTTTTTCAGGATATTACTTATATACACCCCAATCGCGAACTGCTATTTGCCGGCCTCAACCTTATTATAAACAAACACGATAAAATTGCGCTGATAGGCAATAATGGCACCGGTAAATCAACCTTATTAAAATTATTGGCCGGCGAGCTGCAACCATCCGAAGGGATAGTTAAAACCACATCGGTACCGTACTACATACCCCAGCTTTTTGGGCAGTTTAACCATCTGAGTGTTGCGCAGGCCCTACAGGTTGCCAATAAACTACAGGCCCTGCAACAAATACTGAACGGCAACATTACCGACGAGAACATGACCGCACTGGATAACGATTGGGCTATTGAGGAGCGCTGTACCGGGGCCCTTGCACAGTGGAAACTTGATGGCGTTGCCTTGTCGCAAAGTATGGCAACACTTAGCGGGGGGCAAAAAACAAAGGTGTTTTTGGCTGGCATAGCCATACACCAACCGGATGTTGTTTTACTTGATGAGCCGAGCAACCACTTGGATGCCGAAAGTCGCGGGCTGCTTTATCATTATATCACAGGCACCAAAAACACCCTGGTAGTTGTAAGCCACGACAGGGTGTTGTTAAACCGGCTGAATACCGTTTTTGAACTTAGCAAACGCGGTATAACCGTTTATGGCGGCAACTACGACTTTTATGCCGAACAAAAAGTAATTGAAAGCGATGCTTTTAACCACGACCTGAAAAGCAAAGAGAAGGCCCTGCGTAAAGCTAAAGAAACAGAACGCGAAGCGATAGAGCGCCAACAAAAGCTGGATGCACGGGGCAAGAAAAAACAGGAGAAAGCCGGTGTACCTACCATAATGATGAATACGCTAAGGAACAATGCCGAGAAAAGCACCTCTCGCATTAAAGGCGTACACACCGAAAAAACAGGCGCAATTGCCCGGGAACTTACCGACCTGCGTAAAGAGATCCCTGATGCCGACAAGATGAAGATGGATTTTGATAATTCATCGCTGCATAAAGGCAAAATACTGGTTACCGCCAGGGATGTAAACTTCGGATATGATGGCAATTCACTATGGAAGAACAACCTCGGTTTTCAAATAACCAGTGGTGAACGCATTTCCATTAAAGGACAAAACGGATCTGGTAAAACAACGCTGATAAAAATAATGCTGGGCAAACTGCAACCCACAACAGGTATAATTGACCGGACTATTGTTAAAGCCATTTATATTGACCAGGATTATTCATTGATTGATAACAACCTTACCGTTTATGAACAGGCGCAGCATTTTAACAGCGGCGCTTTGCAGGAACATGATATCAAGATAAGACTGAACAGGTTTTTGTTCACTAAAGACTATTGGGATAAGCCTTGCCGTGCACTAAGCGGCGGTGAAAAAATGCGCCTGATGCTTTGCTCGTTAAGCATCAGCAATCAATCACCCGATGTTATTATACTCGATGAGCCCACCAATAACCTGGATATCCAAAACATAGAGATATTAACCAGCGCTATTAATGAATACAGGGGTACACTGCTGGTTATATCGCACGACATCTATTTTTTGAAGCAGATAAACGCGGAGCGGGAGATTGAGCTGTGATAAAACTTAGCTCATAATTTCTTTATAGATCTCGTCAAATTCCCTGCTCTTATGCTTTTGCCATAAGGCAGAGAATTTGATCTCTACACTTTTCAACAGCTGGATGCATAGGTTTTTATCATCTTCGGCCATCCCATTGAGCAGCATGGTTGCGTTTTGTTCAATTTTCACCTGGCATTCGTCCGCTATCATCTGCCCTTTCTCGGTTAATTCTATCCGTTTAGATCGCTTGTCTTCCTTATCGGCGTATTCATTTATTAAACCCCGCGTTTTCATGCGGTTCAACATATCTGTCCCGCTTGATAGTTCAAACAAGTTGGCATATATCACTTCGGTTTTCCTGGGGCTCTTTTCTTTTTTAATGGTTTGCAATATTCCAAATTCTTCTATCTGGTTTAAGCCGGTGCCTTTTAACGCCAGGTTGGCATAAGCCATATTCAGCTTGGTTATCCTGCCTATAATCTTTAACAACAACCCATCTTTAAGTGCCGGCACAACCCCGCCAACCAACATCCCTTCTGTAATACCCGGGCTTTGGTGCGCAAGGTAATGCCTGCAAAAATCTTCAATGCTTGCGTTCGGGTGCTGCTGTTCGAATTTGCCCCATTGGTTAACCAACTCAATTGTAATATTCATGTAAATGTATTTCGTAATCGAAGTAAAGTTAACAATAAAAGCTTCTTTTATTTGCATATTACTCCCAA
>NZ_LGEK01000236.1 GCF_001636615.1 Mucilaginibacter sp. L294
GTAAGCGGCCCTTGCCGTTGAGCGCGTCCGAGACAGTCGTGATGGAGACACCGGCTGCGGCGGCCACGTCCCTGATGCCCGCCCGGCTTTGCCGGTTTCCCCGACGCGTCGTGTCCGTCCGGCTCACCTGGTGTTTCCCTGCTGCTGTCATGGCGAGCCGATAGTAGGGCTCGGGCGGGCGGTAGGGCCGGTCGCATATGCACCCGGCAGCAGTCACTTTTCTGCAAGGTCTAATGGCCCGAACTGGCTTGGAAAATAAGGGGGTTGGTGGATTTCACCGTGATCTACTATGCAAGGAACGGTCTGGACCTGTCGAACGGTCCATGTTTCGAAGAGGTCTCAACTCACCTCTACGGGCGATGCGCGCCACGGCGCGAGCCATGGGCGCACGCCTGACCGGCGAACGCGCCCCTCCCCGGAGCCCTCGTCGTCGGGGTGCTCCGCG
>NZ_LGEK01000237.1 GCF_001636615.1 Mucilaginibacter sp. L294
GCCACGCGGAGCCTTTACGTGTAGAGCATTCGCTGTCCGAATCACATCACACCAGCGATGACTGTGAACTGAATACTCCAGCTTACGATCCTGGCCTATAGCAGAACGGAATTCCTCTTGAGAGGCTACATTAAGTGCAGGAAAAGGATTCCCTGAAGTTTTTGGGAGCAAACCGGCACGTCTGCGTACATCATTCAATACAGTAAATGATTCGACTCCGGCTACAAAACCTTGTTCATTCAAGCACTCTGCAATCATCAGCATCACATCCGCATAACGGATCACAGGAAAATTAACATTTGTTTGTCCCGGCTGTACAAAGCCCTGGTTATACTTCTTAACGTATGGAACGGCAACAAAACCGGTGCTATTGGTAAAGCCCTCGGCTAGTGATACATCCTTGCGTAAATCTCCAGTCTCATAAGCATCAATAAGGTCAGTAG
>NZ_LGEK01000239.1 GCF_001636615.1 Mucilaginibacter sp. L294
ACACCTCGGCGTGCAGTTCGCACGCAAGATGGGCTTCAACACCGTCGCGATCGCCCGTGGCCAGGACAAGGCCGCGCTGGCGAAGCAACTCGGGGCGCATCACTACATCGACAGCAAGACGCAGAGTGTCGCCGAGGAACTCAGCAAGCTCGGCGGTGCGAAGGTCATTCTCGCGACGGTCACGAGCGGCAAGGCAATGAGCGCGGCA
Source organism: Mucilaginibacter sp. L294 (assembly GCF_001636615.1). Taxonomy (GTDB): domain Bacteria; phylum Bacteroidota; class Bacteroidia; order Sphingobacteriales; family Sphingobacteriaceae; genus Mucilaginibacter. The sequence continues at coordinate 209 of NZ_LGEK01000239.1, forward strand.
GTCGGTGGGCTGGGACTAAACGGGAAGCTCATCATGGTGGGCATTTCCGAAGAGCCCGTCGAGGTTCCCATCGCCCAGTTCATCATGGGGCGCAATTCGATTCAGGGCTGGCCGTCCGGCACGTCCGCCGACTCGCAGGACACCCTTGAGTTCAGCGCGCTCTCCGGCGTCAAGCCGATGATCGAAGAGTTTCCGCTGGAGCGCGCGCCCGAAGCTTATGACCGGATGATGAGCG
>NZ_LGEK01000240.1 GCF_001636615.1 Mucilaginibacter sp. L294
GGCCTGGGTCGACCAACAAGCCAAGGAGGCAGCCGCCGCTGCCGAGCACACGCCTCTGCTCTGGGTCGCGGCAAGCCATGCGCGTATTCAGGCCGCGACGGACGGGAACCTCACCCCACCGGCTGACGACGGATATCTTTCGCTGGCTAGTGACGTAGCCACGGGCCACGACTTCAGCCAGCTTGCCGCAGACGCCAACCGCGCCGGGCAGAGCGAAGAAGCCTTCGTGCTGGCGGTGGAGGCGCTGAGATTCGATAACTCGCAGGACGACGCACTCTACGTCGTCGGCAACCTGGGTAGCAAAGGCTACTACCGAGAATGGGCGAAGGCGGAACTCATCCGCGCCACACACGAACATCCGCGCTCCGTTGAGGTCACCGGAACTGCGGGCGTCGCGCTGCGTCGCCTCCACGAGCCGGCGTTGGCGGAGCCTCTTCTGGTG
>NZ_LGEK01000233.1 GCF_001636615.1 Mucilaginibacter sp. L294
CTTGATGGCGGTCTTTCCGACTGGTGTCGACGACGATCCGCTGACGAGATCGTGGATTTGTTGTGGCCGGCGGGTGTGCCCGTGGCCCGGGTGGCGATGCCCCACGCTCCGGACATGACAAAGTTCGCGGTCCGGGATTTTTTTGAGCACGTAGCGCACCCGGCGGCCCCGGAATCTCTGGTCGCGGGTACACCCGTCCGATTCTCGCGCGACCGGTATCACCTGCACCGGAGCCCCGCGCCACTTCTTGGCGCGGACAACGATTACGTATTGAATGGAATCCTCGGGATGACGACGAAAGAGATCGCGGTTCTCGAGGCGGCCGGAGTCATCGGCGAAGGGGTTTCGGGTTGACGAACGAAACGAACTTCGGGCAGCGCGGCCACGGTCGCGCTGCCCGACTCCACCGAGATCGGCTGGGACAGGCCAGGGTGCGG
>NZ_LGEK01000243.1 GCF_001636615.1 Mucilaginibacter sp. L294
TGCATGCGGCGGTCCCGTACGGGTTGATCGGGAGGGGGATCCTGGGAGTTCCGGCCGCGATGGCACTGGCTCGCCGGATCCGATCGGGGATCAACTGACCCGATCAGCCCGGCCCTCCTCGCGCGCCGGCCCGGCTAGTGGCACGATAGCTCCGTGCCTGAGATCTCCCGACATAGCCGCGGACGCGGACCCGTGAGCCGCCGCGGACGCGGACCCGTCAGTTTGGTTTTGTTCGTTCTGGCTCTGTTCTGTGGACCCGCACTTGCCGCCTGTTCTGATGCGCCCGCCCAGTACGGCGACCGGGTGTGGGGTGCGATCGTCCTTGCCGAAAAGGACATCGGACAGGAAAAAGGCCCGCAGATCACGGTCCCGCCGTCACTCGAGTCGGTGGTCAGCGCCACCGAGTTCAAGCGCGACGGACTGATCGGTA
>NZ_LGEK01000244.1 GCF_001636615.1 Mucilaginibacter sp. L294
ATCGACGATGACGCGGGTCGTCCGCCGGGCCAGACGGAACGCCAGCTCCGGGTGACGGTCGCGCTTGATGTCCCGCTGCCGCAGGGCGTGATCGCCGTCCGGTGACGATCCGGTGCACTGCTCCCACGTCCCGTCCGGCTGCTTGCACTGGACGAAGTACTCGACCGTGGCGCGCCGTTCTGCCGGGCGCCCGTTGACGGCCGGGTACAGGTCGGGGAACGCGAAGCAGGCGTCGAGGACGAGCGCCACGGTGCGGCTGTCCTTAGGCACGCTCTCGCTGCGGTCGCGCATGAGGCCCTGGACGTAGCCCATGACGGCCGCGTCGTGGACGAGGCCGCGCTCGTAGTCGGTGAGGCTGGCCAGGAACTCGGTTACCCGGTCGGCACGCTGCTGGTCTCGGTCGGCGAGGTAGGCGAGCAGGGGCTCGGGG
>NZ_LGEK01000242.1 GCF_001636615.1 Mucilaginibacter sp. L294
GGGCCCGGGCGTATTCTCAAACGATCGTTTGATTCAAACCACCCGCCTCCGGAGTCGCCGACATGACGAGCGCACCCTACGCGTCCCGCGAACGCAGCACCAAGGAGCGGATCCTGGGCGCCGCCGAGGCCCTATTTGCCACCCACGGCTTCGCCGGGGCCTCGCTCCGCCAGGTCACGGCGGCGGCCCGGGTCAATCTGGCGGCGGTGAATTATCACTTCGGATCGAAGGACAAGCTCATCGAGGAGGTGTTCCGCCGCCCCCTGGATGCGCTGAACACCCGGCGCCTGGCCGCCCTGGCCAAGGTCGCGGGCCAGGAAGACACCTCCCTGGAGGACGTCCTCGACGCCTATATCCGCCCGGCGCTGGACCTATCCCGGAACGATGGCGGCGCGGCGGCCTTTGTCAGGGTCCTGGCCCGAGCCTACG
>NZ_LGEK01000025.1 GCF_001636615.1 Mucilaginibacter sp. L294
ATGATGTGCAGATTTAAAATGTGCAGATATGCAGATTTTAAATTAAAACATCTTAAAATTGTACGTGTTAAATAAATAATTCATTAAAAATCATTTGCACATTTGCATATCCGCACATTTGCATATTTATAAATTACTTTTATCCAAACCAATTATCGCTTATTATGGATATTAAACAGATTCAGGATCTTATACGCTTTGTGTCAAAATCGGGCGTAAACGAAGTATCGATCGAGCAAGAGAATTTTAAGATCACTATAAAAACTAACGAAGCACCAACTTATGTAAACGCTTCGGTACCAACCCATCAGCCGCTTGCTGCAGCCCCTGCGCCGCAGCCTGTAAGCCTGCCATCAGCAGCACCTGCTGCCGAAGCTGTGGCTGTTGCTGACACATCACACCTGATCACCGTAAAATCGCCGATGATAGGTACATTCTACCGCTCATCATCGCCCGATAAACCGTTATTTGTAAACGTAGGCGACGAAATAAGCGTAGGCAGTGTATTGTGCATTATCGAAGCCATGAAACTTTTCAACGAGATCGAATCTGAAGTATCAGGCCGTATCGTTAAAATATTGGTAGATAACGCTTCGCCGGTTGAATACGACCAGCCATTATTTTTAGTAGAACCTAAGTAAATTCGTTGATGTGCAAATATGCGGATGTGCAGATGAGCTGCGCATTAATCTGCATATTTGCACATCTGCATATCTACACATTCGAAAGTCATGTTTAAAAAAATATTAATAGCTAACCGAGGTGAAATTGCCCTGCGAATTATTCGCACCTGTAAGGAAATGGGCATTAAAACCGTAGCTGTATACTCAACCGCCGATCGTGATAGCCTGCATGTGCGTTTTGCAGATGAAGCTGTTTGTATTGGCCCACCTCCAAGCCGCGATTCATATTTAAATATCCCCAACATCATCTCTGCAGCCGAACTTACAAACGCTGACGCGATACACCCGGGATATGGCTTTTTATCTGAGAACGCTAAGTTCTCGGCCATTTGTGCCGAATACGGTATCAAATTTATTGGTGCCACTGCCGATCAGATCAACCGAATGGGCGATAAGGCTTCGGCTAAAGAAACCATGAAAAAGGCCGGCGTACCCATTGTACCTGGGTCAGAAGGGTTGTTGACTGATGTTAAACAAGGCATCGGCATCGCCCATAAAATTGGCTACCCGGTTATATTAAAAGCAACTGCCGGTGGTGGTGGCCGTGGTATGCGCATTGTTTGGAAAGACGAAGAATTTGAAAATGCCTGGGATAGTGCCCGTGCCGAATCAGGCGCAGCCTTTGGTAACGATGGCCTATACCTTGAAAAATACGTACAGGACCCGCGCCACATCGAAATACAGGTAGTGGGCGATCAATACGGCAAAGTTTGCCACTTATCTGAACGCGATTGCTCTATACAGCGCCGCCACCAGAAACTGGTAGAAGAGGCGCCATCTCCGTTCATGACAGAGAAACTGCGTAAAAAAATGGGCGAGGCTGCCATTAAAGGCGCTAAAGCTGTAAAATATGAAGGTGCCGGTACAGTAGAATTTTTGGTTGATAAAGACCGCAACTTCTACTTCATGGAAATGAACACCCGTATCCAGGTAGAGCACCCGGTTACCGAAGAGGTGATCAACTTCGACCTGATTAAAGAACAAATAAAAGTTGCAGCGGGTATCCCAATATCAGGCAAAAACTACGAGCCAACCATGCACGCCATTGAGTGCCGTATCAACGCCGAAGACCCTGCCAACAACTTCCGCCCTTCACCGGGTAAAATAACCAACTTCCACTCGCCGGGTGGCCATGGTGTACGTGTAGATACGCACGTGTACAGTGGCTATGTTATCCCGCCAAATTACGATTCGATGATAGCCAAGGTTATCTGTATGGCCCAAACCCGCGATGAGGCTTTGGCAACCATGGAGCGTGCTTTAAGCGAGTTTGTTATTGAGGGGGTTAAAACCACTATTCCGTTCCATTTAAAGCTGCTGCAAGACCCTAACTTCCGTGCGGGTAACTTCACCACCAAGTTTATGGAAACGTTCGAATATTAATATTTAATAAATCTTCACGGGTTAATACAACGTAAATAGCATTCCGGCGTTAATAATGCGGAAAACAGGTAATGAGCGAAAACAAATTAATAAAAGCAATAAAAGAGAAAGGCCAGACAATGGAGGCCGAAATGTCGTTCTTTGATCACCTGGAAGCCTTACGATGGCACCTGGTACGATCGGCAATTGCTATTGTTATTTTTACCGGCGCTGCTTTTTACTTTTACGATTTTATATTCGATACCATCATCATGGGCCCAAGTAAGCCAAGCTTCTGGACCTACCGGATGCTTTGTAAACTGGGCGACTACCTGCACCGCGATGGCTTTTGTATCAATAAGATCAATATCAGCCTGCTTAATACCGAAATGGCCGGGCAGTTTACCTTGCAGATCAATTCGGCATTGCTTATCGGTATAACCGCTGGTTTCCCTTACCTGCTTTGGGAGCTATGGCGCTTCATCAGGCCGGCATTGCACGAGAAAGAGCGTAAGGCAGCCTCAGGGTTTGTTATTTACGCTACCTTTTTATTTATCATAGGGGTGATGTTTGGCTATTATGTTATCACCCCCGAGTCAATAAACTTTTTGGCCGGCTATACCATTAGCCCTACTATAGAGAATAAGTTTTCTGTCGATTCTTACCTGTCATCAGTAGCCACTTTAACATTGGCAACAGGGATAGTATTTGAATTGCCAATACTGGTATATGTACTATCGTCATTAGGCATCCTTACCGTTAAGTTTATGCGCGAAACCAGGCGTTACGCCGTGGTTGTGATACTGATCATAGCGGCTGTTGTTACCCCAACGCCTGATATGATGACCATGACCATTGTAAGTATCCCATTATTTATCTTGTATGAGGTAGGTATATTGGTTGCCGCCGTGGTTGAAAAACGCAAAAAAGCAAGGGAAGCAGCACTGTAATTTATTAGATAATATAGAATAATGAAGGTTGCATTTCGTACTCCGAAATTCAACCTTCATTATTCTATATTCGATATTTCCTTTTTTAATTCTCCTTTGCAATCCTGCCAAATTCTAACAAAATCTTTACCTTCGGCAACACAATAATCTTATAAATTTGAGTTGATGAAAAAAGGGTTAAAGATAGCCATTGGTGCAGACCACGCCGGGTTTGATTATAAGCAGGCCATTTTAGGCATGTTTGGCGACGATATTATATTTACAGACCACGGCACCTACTCTTCAGAATCTGCCGATTACCCCGATTTTGCACACCTGGTAGCCAGCGCCGTTGAAAAAGGTGAGGCCGATTTTGGTTTCCTGCTTTGCGGCAGCGCCAACGGTGTAGCCATGACGGCCAATAAGCACCAGGGCATCCGCGCGGCGCTATGCTGGAAACCCGATGTCACCATCCCCGCCCGCACACATAACAATGCTAATGTGCTTTGTATCCCGGCGCGCCACGTATCTATTGAGGATACCAAAAAAATAATAGAGATATTCCTGACCGAAGAATTTGAAGGCGGACGCCATGCAAACCGCGTTAATAAAATTGGCTGCTAACCAACATACTATTACAACACATTAAATTAAATGAAGAAATTATCATTATGGCTCACCGGGATTGCCTTCTCAGCAACGGCCTGTGCCCAGCAAAACCCAACCGCGCTTAAGTACGGCAATGTTATAAACACCACCGATGCTAAAAAGCACTTAAGCATACTTGCATCAGACGAATTTGAAGGCCGCGAAACCGGTAAAGCCGGTGCCGAAAAGGCTGCCAACTACATTGCAGCCGAGTTTAAAAAATTAGGCTTACAGGCACCTGTAAATGGGTCTTACTTTTTAGATGTGCCATTAACCGAAAGCGCTGTAAACGTTAGCGCCTTAACCATTAACGGGCAGGCTTTTACTAACTGGAAAGATTTTATATTCCAGGGTTCGGCTGATACAAAAATAACTGCAGCCGATATTGTATTTATTGGTTACGGAACAGCCGACGAAATAGCAGATGCCGACCTTACCGGCAAAGTAGTGGTTTGGATAAATGAGGATAAGCCCGAAGATGGCAAAACCACTAATACCAGCTACCGCATGTCTGCCACCCGCCAGGCTATCATAAAAACCATACAAGCTAAAAAACCGGCTTTAATATTAGCCGTAAACGGAGGTTTAACTACTGTGCTTGCGCGTTTTAATGGTGTAAACCCGGGTGGTTCTTCCCGTTTATCGCTTAAAAAGGCCGAAACGGAAGCCCCTAATACAGCAGCCCCTCTGTTTTTGGTAACAGGTGCTGTAGCTGATGCAGCTGTTAAAGCCACCGGCAAAACCTTTGCCGACCTGAAAGCCGCGGCAAAAACTGCCAAACAAACGCAGGTTGTTAAAACTACTGCCGATGTTGCTATCTCATCTGCTAACAAAGATGTAAAAGCGGTAGACGTATTAGGCTTTATGCCGGGTTCTGACCCTAAGCTTAAAAATGAAGTGTTGGTATTCTCTGCACATTATGACCACATTGGTTTGGTTACCAAACCGGGAGCTACAGATAAAGTAAACAACGGTGCTGATGATGATGGATCTGGTACTACCGGTATCCTGGAGATTGCCCGCGCATTCTCACAAGCTAAAAAAGATGGTAAAGGCCCACGCCGCAGTGTATTGTTCTTAGGTAACGTAGGCGAAGAAAAAGGCCTGTTAGGTTCAGAATGGTATACAGATCATCCGGTTTATCCGTTGGCTAACACCATTGCCGATCTGAACATTGATATGATTGGCCGTGTTGGCGAAGAGTACATTGGCAAGCCCGATTCTGCAAACTATGTGTACTCTATAGGTTCTAATATGCTAAGCTCTGATCTGCACAAAATTGGCGAAGATGCAAACAACACCTATACCAAATTGAAGCTGGATTACAAGTACGATGATCCTAACGACCCTAACCGTTTCTACTACCGTTCAGATCATTATAACTTTGCCCGTTACAACGTGCCAATTATATTTTACTTTAACGGTGTACATGCAGATTACCACGCCCCCGGCGATGAGGTGAGCAAAATTAACTTCCCATTATTGGTTAAACGAGCCCAATTGGCATTCTTTACCGGTTGGGAACTGGCTAACCGAGATGCACGCCCTGTTGTTGACAAGGCCGACGCAGCCAAAGGCACAAGATAATTTTATCTATATATCGACACCAAAAGCGGCCTAATGGCCGCTTTTGGTGTTTATGCCGCATAGTTTTTAATTTTAATACCCGTATTTTTAACAGATTGCAAAAACTTTTATCAGGTTTAACTACTTTCGCATACATGGGAAATACCGCTGAAGAATTTTTGGTAGCCTCAGAGCAAAAGGCGTTTGAGATGGATCATCGCAACATCATCAACAAAAGCATCGGCAAGTACGATACCGCTTTTGACAAGGGTATCTCGCGGATGATCAACGTTGAAAACACCAAAAAGAAAGGCCACACCATTAAATGGAAGGTGATGGAAAACCTGGACAAGTTTTTGCCCGAGTTTGAATCGAATTTCCAAAAGCGCGGCGGTAAGGTTATCTGGGCAAATGATGCCGAAGAAGCCAACCGCGAGATCCTGAACATCATCCAAAAAGCCGGGGCCAAAACAGTCATCAAATCAAAATCGATGGCTACCGAAGAGATTCATTTAAACGCTTTCCTGGAAAAACATGGCGTTGAATCGTTAGAGAGCGACCTGGGCGAATACATTGTTCAGCTACTGGGGCAGGAGCCTTACCACATGGTAACGCCGGCCATGCACCTGTCTATACAAGATATTGCCAAATTGTTTAACGAAAAATTTGGCAGTCCGCTGGATAGCACGGCCGAGCAGCTTACGCAAAAAGCCCGCGAATTACTGCGCGAAAAATACCTGCAGGCTGATGTTGGCATCACCGGTGCTAACTTTTTAATAGCCGATACCGGCAGTATTGCCATCACCGAGAACGAGGGTAACGCACGTTTATCAACCAGTTTCCCAAAAATACACATCGCCGTGGTGGGTATCGAAAAAATGGTGCCATCCATAACCGATCTGGATACCTTTTGGCCCATGCTGGCTACACATGGTACCGGCCAAAATTTAACGGTTTACAACACCATATTAAGCGGCCCCCGCCAAGCCAATGAAACCGACGGCCCCGAAGAAATGTACGTGGTGTTGCTTGACAATGGCCGCACCAACTTGCTGGCACAAAAAGAGCAGCGCCAGGGCCTGTACTGTATCCGTTGCGGGGCTTGCCTTAACGTTTGCCCGGTGTTTCAAAACGTTGGCGGCCATACCTATGATACTACCTACGGCGGGCCTATAGGTTCTGTGATTGCCCCACACATGCGCGGCATGGAAGAGTTTAAACACCTCAGCTATGCATCAAGCCTTTGCGGTAAATGCACCGAGGTTTGCCCCGTGAAAATAGAGATCCACCAAATGCTGCTGCTTAATCGCCGCGATGCGGTTAACGAAGGCCTTGTTACCACTAAAGAAAAATGGGGCTGGGCCGGCTGGAAAAAGGGGATGCTTAAACGCAGCCTTACCGACTTTTTCAGCGGTAAAACCAAGAACTTTTTGATGAAAACCTTCTTCAAAAAATCATGGGGACATTATAAAGAGATGCCGCAAGTATCACCAAAATCATTCAGCCAGATGTGGAAAGATGGCCACCGACCCGAATAACCAACTATGCGTAAAGTAATTTTAAATCTGGCAGTAAGCCTTGATGGCTTTATTGAAGGCCCTAACGGCGAATACGATTGGTGCCTTGCCGACCAGGACTATGGTATGGATGCCTTTTTTGCGCGTACAGATACCATTTTCATCGGCCGTAAAAGCTTTGAGCTGGTCCGTAATGATGCTGGGATGTTTCCCGTTAAACACATCTATGTGTTTTCGGATACATTGGTACCTGAGCCCGGCGAAAATATAAACGTTATCTCATCTGCTAATTTTGAAAGCACGGTTGCAGCAATAATGGAAGCCGAAGGTGGCGATATCTGGTTATTCGGCGGAGCCGAACTGGTAACCACTTTTGTAAATAAACGCCTGGTAAGCGAGTTGCTGTTAGCCATCCACCCTTTACTTTTGGGAGAAGGCAAGCCCTTGTTTCAGCATATTAAAGACAGGGTAACACTTACGCTTATCGACCAAAAAGCATACAATACCGGCTTGCTACAGGTCAGGTATGAGCTAAACCCCTGGTTCGATCCGGAAAAAATTCCGTTTTTAGGATAGTGCGCCTATAATTCTCTCTCCCTTTCGCCGTTGTTGGTGTTGTCACCAACAACATTTAGGCAGATATCAAATAGGATGAATGGCGCTCAATTAGTGCTTATCGCCAAAACCAAACTCTTTGTAAGTATTGGGCTCGTCATCATGGTTGGTGAATGAGAAGGTATATGATGCCACCCACGATTGGTAATCGGCGTCTTTGCTCTTAGATTCTTCGAACTTGGTGGCCCTTATCAGGTATATACCTTCGCGGCTCATATTAAAGTAAACCTGGCCAGAGGCATCGCTGCTTAATTTTTGCGGGTATACATTGCCCGATTGGGTTTTAATATACAACACCACAGGGCCGGCGTATGGCTTGCCTTTAAAAAGCACGGTAGCGGTAAGGTCATCCCCATAGTTTAATTTGTATGGGTTCTTTTTCAGGGTGATCTCAAATTCATCGCCTAATACCTTGCTGTATTCGCTGCCGCTTTCATTATCAACCCGTATCAGGGTTTTTAAATAGCGGTTGTATTTCTCGGTAAAGTTAAGCGCGTTACTGTTCTTCAGTTTATCGGCAATCTCGTCATAACCCTGCTCGGTTAAATAAGGTAAAAAATCCTCGCGGGCAATATCATTCAGCTCATTAGTATTCATTTGCACTAACGCAAGGCCGCTGTTATCCATGGCATAACTCAACAATGGCGATGCATCATTTTTTACAACGGTGGTTAGGTCGATTTTTTTCTTGCCCTCGTATATTACAAACTTGGTGGTTTGCTTGGCTTCGTAAGGGACCTCGCGTTCCTTAATGAGGTTTTCGCCCGATAAAAGGTGCAGGTTAAACTTATCTCCCTTATGCAGGAAGAAGTTTTCAGGCATCAAAAATTGGTCGGGAATAAAAGATACCAAACCAATAAATGCAAACATTATAAGGAATCTGACGTACAAGTGCTTCATAGTGAAAAGATGTGTTGCTCAAACATACAAAGTTTTAAAAACTTCTTAGCTTTACCCGATGATTTTTGACCGGAAAAAGATAGATAATGACGGTTTGATAACGTTTTATAAGAAACTGTTATTGCCCCGCCTGGTTGAAGAGAAGATGTTAATTCTGCTCAGGCAGGGCCGTATTGGCAAATGGTTCTCCGGTATAGGCCAGGAAGCTATCTCCGTAGGCAGTACAATGGCCTTAAATGCCGATGAATATATCCTGCCTATGCACCGCAACCTGGGTGTATTTACCTCACGTAACATTCCTGTTTCACGGTTAATGGCCCAGTGGCAGGGCAAGGCTTCCGGCTTTACAAAAGGCCGCGACCGCTCCTTCCACTTCGGTACGCAAGAGTTTAAGATCATCGGGATGATATCACACCTGGGCCCACAGCTGGCCCTGGCTGATGGTATTGCCCTTGCCGATAAATTAAGAAATGATAAAAAAGTAACGCTGGTGTACACCGGCGAAGGGGCCACCAGCGAGGGCGACTTTCACGAGGCGCTTAATATTGCCGCCGTGTGGGACCTGCCTGTTATTTTCCTGATAGAGAACAATGGCTACGGCCTGTCTACCCCCACCAACGAGCAGTACCGCTGCGCGGCCCTGGTTGATAAAGCCATAGGGTACGGCATTGAAGGCCGCCGCATTGATGGCAACAACGTGCTGGAAGTTTACCATACCATTAATGAACTTGCGGAAGAACTAAGGGAAAAACCGCGCCCGGTACTCATCGAATGTATGACCTTCAGGATGCGGGGGCACGAGGAAGCATCGGGCACCAAATACGTACCGCAGCATTTATTTGACGAGTGGAAGCAGAAAGACCCGCTGGATTGCTTCGAAAAATTCCTGCTGGATGAAGGGGTGCTTCGCCCGGAGTGGGTGCCTTATTTAAGAAATGAATTTACTACGCTGATTGATGCCGAGGTTGAAAAAGTATTTGGCGAACCCGATATTATACCACACGCCCCAACCGAAATACAGGGTATGTACCGCTTGTACAATACGCCAAGGCATATCCCATCAGAGGTTAGCACTAACAAACGTTATATTGATGCCCTAAGCGATGGTTTAAGGCAAAGCATGCGCATGCACCATAACCTGGTTATTATGGGCCAGGATATTGCCGAGTATGGCGGCGCCTTTAAAATAACCCAGGGATTTTTAGAAGAATTTGGTAAAGACCGCATCCGCAACACCCCGATATGCGAATCGGGCATTGTAGGTACGGCCATGGGGCTTGCCATAAACGGTTATAAGGCCATTGTTGAGATGCAGTTTGCCGATTTTGTAACCTGTGGCTTTAACCAGGTAGTTAACAACCTGGCCAAAACCTATTACCGCTGGGGCCAAACGGTTGATGTGGTGATCCGCATGCCGGCAGGCGGGGGCACAGGTGCCGGACCTTTCCACTCGCAAACCAACGAGGCCTGGTTCACCAAAACACCGGGGTTAAAAGTAGTTTATCCGGCATTCCCTGATGATGCCAAAGGTTTACTGATGGCTGCCGTGGATGACCCTAACCCGGTCATATTTTTTGAACACAAAGCCCTTTACCGCAGCATGAGCGGCAACGTGCCCGATGATGATTATTATGTTGAGATAGGCAAAGCCAGGGTTGTGCGCGAAGGCACCAAAGCCAGCATTATTACCTATGGCCTCGGTGTACACTGGGCCATTGAATATGCCGATAGTCACCCCGATCAATCTATAGAGATACTTGACCTGCGCAGCCTGCAGCCATGGGATAAAGAAGCGGTTGAAAAAACCGTAAAGAAAACCTCGAAAGTGTTGGTATTGCATGAAGATACACTCACCAGTGGCTTTGGCGGCGAAATAGCTGCCTACATAGGTGAGCATTGCTTTAAATATCTGGATGGCCCGGTAATGCGCTGTGCCAGCCTGGATACCGCCATCCCTATGAACAAGGCGCTTGAAGACCAGTTTTTAGCCAAAGCAAGACTGGAAGAGGCGATGGAGACGTTGTTGAAATTTTAAGTATCTTAGCATATGCTTACGTTAGAAGAACTATATGCGCAAGACCCCGATCAACGGGTAATTGACGAAGGTGCAGGATGGGGCGCCGAACAAATGCTAAAGGCAGGTGTACCTATTTTCTATCGTGACGAAAATTACCCCGAGACCATGGAGGGAAACCTTTTTGTAAAAGAATATACCAGCGGTGCTAAATTTATCGTAAAAAAGACATTGACAGACGACCTGCGTTTATTAGAAGAAACTATCAGACCACTAAACGCTTTATAATGCCCACCGTTGTTGTAATTGGCGGGCCAAATGGTTCGGGGAAAACAACCCTAACTTCTCACTTACTTCAAAAAGGGCGAATCAAAACTGATGTTATCAACCCCGATGATATTGCTTTAAACAGTTTTGGTGGATATCAATTCCATATTAAAGCGGCTAAGATTGCTTTAGAAAAACGCCATTTCTTAATTGAACAACATACTGACCTCGCCTTTGAAACTACGTTTTCGGGCAGCTCTGAATTACGCGATGTGATAGCGGCCAAAAATGCGGGCTACAAAACAGTATTATATTACGTTGCTCTGCAATCCGTTTTGGATAACGTTATCCGTGTGGAAGAACGAAAAACCAATATGGGGCACAATGTTGAACTGGAAGACCTGATACGGAGATTTGACAAAAGTAAGGTCAACTTAATAAAACATATAAACCTATTTGACAAAGCCTACTTGTTTGATAATTCAGGCGCGAAACGATCAAGGGTTGCCATATTTGGTAACGGAAACTTACTCTGGTTAAATGCCAAACATAAAGATCATCCTTTTTATAAAGATCTATTTTAACCCTCCTCTATCACCTCCACCTCGGCAACAGGGCTAAATAAATAAACCCTGCGGGTGCTTACCTCCACACATTTATAACGCTTGCGCAGTTTCTCTTCCTTGCGGAACACGCGGCCATCCTTTAGCTTAAATAGGGCCTTTAGCGGCAGCTTCTCAACCGTATGCACAGATTCCTTCGGCGCGTCGTATTTGCGCAGGGAACGGTACAGGGTAAGGTCTGAACAGCTGGATGCGGCGGGGTTGCTGAGATACCCGGTAATAGCCTGCTTCACATCCGGCGGGAATACATCCTTCTCAAAAAAAGGCTGCATCATTTTTTTGAAATTGTCCTTCCATTCCGTGCCGTGGGGCTTTGCCTTATGCTTGTGCTCGTTCCAAGTGTGCAGGTGTGCAAATTCGTGTACGGTAGTTACCAAAAAGGCGTAAGGATTCAAATCAAAATTTACAGATATGCGGTGCCCTTTGCCGGCATAGGGGGCGCGGTAATCGCCAAACTTGGTGCCGCGGTTACGCGATATTTTAAACTCACACTTAAAATAATCTATCCAGCGGCCAATAAGTGGTGCCGCATCAGGCGGAAGATATTTTTCTAATACTTTTACTTTATCCAATTGCTACCTCTGTATCAAAGATAAGGGTTTTGAGGTGAAAGCTAAAAGGCGGGATTGTGAAATGACTGTCAATATTTTGCTGGTGGTATAACAGTGGTGGGGTTTAAAAACGTTTGTGCCATCTATAACCGCTTGCATTATGTAACCACTTTACTTTTTATACAACGGGCACCGTTTTAGCAAATACTCAAGCGGGCTGCTGTATGAACCATCGGTATTTGTCCAGAAGGCTTTATGGCTTTGATTATAAATACTGGCGTTTGTATCCATATAAATATGCAGGCTAACAGCCACCTCATAACGTTGAGCCGCGTTGCTGTAATTAGAACCATAGGTTGATACCCCTTTTACATCTTTATCACCATCACGTTTAACGGTTGTATTTGAGCTACCGCTGGTGGTGCTGGTTTGCATGCCTTTGGTTTGCATAACGGTACCATCAATTACATATTCTACACCCAGTATATCACAGATCTCTTTCATGGTAAAACCCATCATTTTATCCCTGGTGGCGCCGGCCTTAACCAATAAGGCGTTAGTAGTGCGCGGGTCTAAAATAGTATAACCGGCAGAATGCTGGGATAACATGGTATAGGTATCCTCTTGCGCCTTGTAACCAATTTGCTCTGCCCCCGGTTGGTTATCCAGTAAATAAGTAAAAGGCAGTATCGCTATTTTGTTATGATGGTCAACCGGGCTCGCTGTCATGCTTACCGCATCCTTTTGCCTGTCTTGAGATGGCATTGAAGGCTGGCTCATCATCTCCACCCTACCGCTGGAGTAGGTAATCTTTAAGATGTCCGATTTTTTGATGGTGTATTCCAGTGTTTCACCCGTATAGATAAACGTAATATCGGTATCGTTTATCCTGGTCACTTTTCCTTTCATTTCATCGCCGTTGGTCTTTAAAACAACATCCGGCCTGGCAGCAGTTTTGGTTTGCGCAAACGAGCAAATGGAAACTAAACAGGTAATAATAAGTAAAAAAGCTTTTTTCATAGGGATGATCATTGATGATATCAAATATAAGTGTTTACATAAATATTTCGTGCAAGGCAATATATGTTTGATTTAAAAATAATATCTTTTATTTTTATAACATCTACACGGGCAGTAATCTTCTATTTATGATAAAAAAAATCCCCTGCTATCTGCTCATATTTGTTACAAGCTTTTTTTTCGGCTTGTCATCATACGCTCAAAAAAACGATACTGTAATAAAAGATACAGCGGCAGTTAAGGCTAAGGTAGATTTTGTGACCAAAATGCAGCTGTTTGCAAAGGCCGAGGCTAAAAAGAGTTCGGATGAGTTTAATGCGGATAAAGCCGTAATTGCCCAAAACAAGATCTTAGAAGAAATAAAAAAGGCGATCCAGAAAGCGAAGATCTACCTTAAAACAGGGGTTGATACAGTGGGCATTAAGGCGCAATTAGCATTAATAGTAAAAGATTATGAAGTAGCCGGGGATGGCGTATTAACTAATAAAGGCACTGCGCAAACATTCAGAAACTTAACAGCAACCTCTAAAATACTTACCGAATTGCAGAACAAGGCAAACGCCAGCAAAACCAGGCTCGATCTGCATCAGCATACACTTAGCACATTCAGGTACGAATTAGATTCGCTTTCAAGTGCATCATCACTATTTAAATTCCCTACAGACTCGGCCTTTCTTACCAAGTATTTGCAGCAATTAATAGTTCTTGCTTATGAAGTGCACCCTGTTGATAGTGCGCTTAAACAAGCCAATGGAAATATACAAACGTTGCTTAACAAAGTAAACCTGGAAGTTTTTAAACTACAAAGCAGCCTGGAAGAGATAGAACTATACCAAAGGCAAATGGCTGATAATACTTTTAAACGGGAGTTTGATAATATATGGGGAACGGTGGGTTATTACAGGCCTTTTGATCAGATCCTGTCGCAGGCAAAAGCCAAGGGTATTCTCACGCTATCTTTTTATGTACAAAACAATAGTGGGAAACTGGTGCTAATGCTTTTATTAGCTATAATTTCCTTCATCTATTTACGATCATTAAAAAGTATTTATATAGAAAACAAGTTGCTGGATAGCAGCTTTGAAGGCCAGCTTGTACTCAGGTATCCCTTGCTATCGGCAGTAATTATTATTGTTAATCTTTTCCAGTTTGTTTTTTTCTCGCCGCCCTTTATTCTAAGTGTTGTTTTCTGGGCGATAGGCTGCATCTGCCTAACCATATTGTTTAAAAATTTCATCACCAAATACTGGACAAACGTGTGGCTTGTTATGATGGCCCTTTTCATGATAGCCGCTTTAGATAACCTGATATTACAGGCAACACGTGCCGAGCGTTGGATCATGCTGCTCACCTCCATATCGGGTGTTGTTGCCGGCACCTTTGTAATTTTAAAAGGCCGCACAAATGAGCTAAGGGAAAAATGGATAGTAATATCAATTGGTTTTATGGCCGTGCTTGAAGTGTTTTCAACACTTGCCAATATGTTTGGGCGGTATAACCTATCTAAAGCATTACTCATAGCCGGTTTTTTGAATGTAATTATTGCCATCCTTTTTCTGTGGACGGTGAGGCTTATCAACGAGGGGTTGTTCCTGGCTTTTAATGTATATACAGAACAGGACCGTAAACTTTTTTACCTGAACTTTGATAAGGTTGGTAAAAAAGCACCCGCGTTGTTTTATGTATTGCTGATTATTGGCTGGATGGTTTTGTTCGGGCGTAACTTTGCCGGGTTTGAATTTATTGCCAAGCCCCTTAGAGAGTTTTTTAGCCGCGAACGCACCCTTGGCGATTATACCTTTAGTATTAACACCCTGGTGTTGTTTATTGGCATCATGGCTGTATCTGTTATTATTTCAAAAATAGTATCCTATTTCGCATCAGACAAGCACCTGTCGCCCGATAAAGATGGCAAAAGGGGTGTTGGCAGTTGGCTGCTGCTTATCCGTATCAGCATCCTTAGTATTGGCTTGTTTTTGGCCATAGCCGCCGCCGGTATCCCAATGGATAGGATAACTATTGTTTTGGGCGCGCTGGGTGTGGGCATTGGTTTCGGCTTGCAAACGTTGGTGAATAATTTGGTAAGCGGGCTTATCATCGCGTTTGAAAAGCCGGTTAATGTTGGCGATATAGTTGACGTTGACGGGCAAGGTGGCACCATGAAATCCATCGGTTTTAGGAGCAG
The DNA here is from genome assembly GCF_001636615.1 of Mucilaginibacter sp. L294. Lineage (GTDB taxonomy): Bacteria > Bacteroidota > Bacteroidia > Sphingobacteriales > Sphingobacteriaceae > Mucilaginibacter. The sequence goes on from NZ_LGEK01000025.1 coordinate 14,881, forward strand.
TGTAATTGCAACCTGGGATGGCGCCGATATGGTAATGCCCAACGGAGATCTGCTGAACTCGCATTTAACCAATTGGTCGCTTGGCGGAAACCGTAAGCGGATGTCTATTATGGTTGGTGTCGCTTATAATTCCGACCTTGGAAAAACAAAGCAGATCTTAAACGAGATCTTAAATGCCGACGATCGCATTAGTAAACATAAGCCCCCTGTTGTGCAGTACGATCAGTTTAATAACAGCTCCATCGATATCAAAATTTACTTTTGGCCAAAGGATATCAAGGATGGTTTTGCTACCCGCAGCGATATTATTATGGCTATTACCTCGGCATTCAAGGTAAACGGGATTATGATACCATTCCCACAACAGGATGTTTATTACCACTATCCGGATAAGGCGAATGAGGGCGAAGGGCATTAGTGCGGTTTGATGCTATGTATGTATATCCTTTCAGGATTTAAAACCGATCAGATTTACAAGGGTTTTCAGCAAAAAATAAATTGATACACGTGGTTAACGCAGTACCCAAGTGCTAAAAGCGGGTATGGTTTTTAAATTTATTTCTAATATCGTTACGCAGGCATAAGGCAAAAACAATCAGGGTGATAATAATTAAAAATGTTACTATAAGCACCATTATTGACGAGGTACAACAGATAAGGATGCTATAAAACAAATACGCAAATAAGCCAATGCCGGCCAGTAGTAATATTACAATAAAGACATACAATAGCAATGCGTTTAATTTAGGGGTCATGGGGCTTAAATATGATGGGACTGCACCCGCAATCTATTACAATACGCACCACCTATGCGAAACGCTACCCGGCTTTGTAATTATTTGAAACAGACGCATAGCTGGTTTTTATACAGTGACAGCTTCAAAATAAAGCGCCACTCTGCCTTAAGATGGGCCGAATTTGGAAACTTTTACGATGGATTATAAAAGTATTATCCATCCGGATTGCATTGGGAGGGCGTATTAGTTATTTTCGGCGAATATTATTTTTAGATGAAAGAACAACTAAGCGCCTTAATTATAGGATTAAAAGCAAACGCGGTATCGTTTAATGATGTTATTGACTTCATTCAGGCGCATTACCAGCATCAGCCAACTGCATTTAAAAATGGCGAAACGTACAACGAAGCAACGCAAAACCAGGGCAGCGCTAAAGTGTTTGCCTTTGCCCAACTAAATGACCTGAGCGCAGCAGATACCCTTTACCTTTTTGCCGAGCATTACCGGGCGGTACTGGTTAACCCCGATGGCACAGATCATCAAAATATAAGGCAATTCATGATCCATGGCTGGCCCGGGATAATTTTTGAAGGCGAGGCTTTAAAAGCATTGTAATTGACGAGATAGTCCACTGCGATATCCGGGCTAAGGGTTTTTAGCAGGCCTGTGCGCAGCTATTTGACACAGGTATAGAGCTATAATATTTGATGGAATTTTAATATTTAAGATGATAATTACCTGACAGAGGTGTTCAAATTAAGCATTAATTTTGTCTGACTAAAATGTCAAACTAATAAGTCAACATAAAATGGCCGTAAGAGATACCGGAGCCGAGCAGTTAATTAAAGACACCGCAAAACAAATATTTTTTGCCGAAGGGAAAAGAAATGCTACCACGCAGGATATTGCCGATGCAGCAGGTGTTACCCGCACATTGGTAAATTACTACTTCCGTAGTAAAGACATTTTATTTAAGCAGGTATTTGACGAGGCCATGCTTGATATGCGCAATAAGTTTGACGCAGTACTTGCAGCAGACCTCCCGTTCAGGAAAAAACTCGAAGGTTTTATTGATATGTTCTATGCTGAAGTAACGGCTTTCCCCTATAAAGAATCTTTCATGATCACCGAGATCAACTCCCATGATTTTGATATTGATAAAAAAGAGATATCGCCAGCTTTACGCATCTTCATTAAAGATATTCAGCTGGAAATGGAGAAGGGCACCATTAAAAAAATGAGGCCTGCCAACTTTATGCTTAACCTTTTTTCGTTACTGGCTTACCCATTGATTACACGCCCGTTGTTTAAAAAGCTTTTTGAATTAAGCGACATAGAATTTGAAAGATTACTGCACGACCGGAAAAAAATGATCCTCGAAATGCTGCTCTGTTAAGATTTTTTTTATTCCAAAATTGACACAAACGTCAAACAACACAGTCAACAACAAACAAAACATATATCCAAAAACAACAATGATCTATCATCTTATTAAAATGAAAAAAATAACATTCCCTGTTTTAACAGGCATAGCAATAATGGCATTATCGGCTTGTGGTGGCAAAAAAGAACAAGCCGGCGGTGCTGCTGCAGGTGGCGCGCCACCCGTTGCAAGCTACCAGGTTTTTACAATAGCATCAAAGGCAGCAACGCTTAATAGTGATTATCCCGCCACCTTACAGGGCGAACAAAACATTGAGATCCGCCCAAAGGTGGATGGCTTTGTTGAAAAGATATTTATTGATGAAGGTTCGGTTGTTAAAAAAGGCCAGCCTTTATTTAGTATCAGGGCACCCCAATACGAGCAGGATGTACGCAACTCGGCAGCAGCCATAAGCAGCGCAGAAGCCGATGTTAGCGCCGCCCAGCTTCAGGTAAATAAAACCAAGCCATTGGTAGAAAAAGATATCATCAGCCATTTCGAGTTAGAGTCGGCAATGTATACGTTGCAAGCCCGTAAAGCCGCTTTGGCGCAAGCCAAAACGGCTTTGGCAAATGCCAAAACCAACCTGGGTTATACCAATATTACAAGCCCGGTTAACGGTGTTGTTGGCAGCATACCCTACAAAATAGGGAGTTTGGTAAGCAGCACCAATACGCAGCCCTTAACTACGGTATCTAACATTGGTAAAGTTTACGCCTACTTCTCGCTGAACGAAAAACAACTTTTAAACTTTAGCCGCACGGTAAAAGGCACCACCATGAACCAGAAACTGGCCAACACCCCGCCGGTTTCCCTGCTTTTATCTGATGGCAGCAACTACCCGGAACAAGGCCGTGTAGAAACCATCAGCGGTTTAATTAATACCGAAACAGGTTCTGCAAGTTTCCGTGCTACCTTCCCTAACCCCATTGGTTTATTACGCAGCGGTAGCAGCGCTACAGTACGCATACCACAACAAATAAAAGATGGGATACTTATCCCGCAAAAATCAGCCTACGAGCTACAGGGCAAGCACTTTGTTTATGTAGTAGGCCAGGGTGATGCGGTTAAAAGCACCGAGATAGAAATAATGGACCAGGCAGCCGGACAGTTTTATGTGGTTACCAGCGGCTTAAAAACCGGCGATAAGGTGGTATTTGATGGCACAAGCTCATTAAAAGATGCTACCACAATAAAAGCCGAAGCCATGGCCGACGACAAAGTTTACGAAGGCTTAAAGTAACCCAACACATTTACACGGGCCTAAAGGCCTGTATCACTTATTCAACATAATATTATGTTACGTACATTCATAGAACGGCCGGTACTATCTACCGTAATATCGGTCATCATTGTAATACTTGGTGTGCTGGGTTTAACCTCGCTGCCAATCTCGCAATATCCTGAAATTGCCCCGCCAACCGTACAGGTATCCACATCATACCAGGGTGCCAATGCCGATGTGGTGATGAACAGCGTTATCGTTCCGCTTGAGGAACAGATAAACGGTGTAGAGAACATGACCTACATGACATCTACCGCCAGTAATGATGGTAGTGCCGCAATTACAGTTTACTTTAAACTGGGTACCAACCCCGATCTGGCAGCAGTAAACGTGCAAAACAGGGTATCAAAAGCAACCAGTTTATTACCTGCCGAGGTTACCAAATCTGGTGTTACCACCAGCAAGCGCCAAAGCAGTATGGTGATGATCTTCTCGCTTTATAGCGCTAACAAATCATTCGACCAAACCTTTTTGCAGAATTATGCCAACATTAACCTGTTGCCACAAATTAAGCGTATTGAAGGCGTGGGCGATGCCAGTGTATTCGGCTCAAAAGATTACTCGATGCGTATCTGGTTAAAGCCCGATGTAATGGCAACTTATGGTTTGATCCCTGATGATATTAACGCCGCATTAGCCGAGCAAAACGTGGAGGCTGCGCCGGGTAAATTTGGCGAGAACAGCAATCAATCGTTCCAGTACACCATCAAATATAAAGGCCGTTTAAAAACCCCTGCCGAGTTTGAGAACATCGTTATCAAATCTACCGGTAACAGCCAGGTGTTAAGGCTTAAAGATGTGGCCCGTGTCGAATTAGGGTCGCAAAGCTACTCGGGTAATACCAAAACAGATGGCAACCCATCAATAGGTATTGCCATTAACCAAACTGCCGGTTCTAACGCTCATGAGCTGATCAAACAACTGGAAACAACTATTGAGGGTGCTTCAAAATCGTTCCCTCCGGGCATAAAATATACTTCGTTATTAAATGCCAACGACTTTTTAGATGCCTCAATAGAAAAGGTTATCCATACCCTGATAGAAGCCTTTGTACTGGTATTTATTGTGGTGTTCATCTTCCTGCAAGATTTCCGCTCAACACTGATCCCCGCTATTGCGGTACCGGTGGCTATTGTGGGTACCTTCTTCTTCCTTAACCTGTTTGGTTTTACCATTAATCTGCTTACGCTGTTTGCATTGGTACTGGCCATTGGTATTGTGGTAGATGATGCCATTGTGGTGGTAGAGGCCGTGCATGCCAAGTTAGACCACGGCGCAACCTCAGCCAAAACAGCAACTATCGAGGCTATGGGCGATATCAGCGGCGCCATCGTATCTATTACATTGGTTATGGCTGCGGTGTTTGTACCTGTATCGTTCATTACAGGTTCTGCCGGGGTGTTTTATAAACAGTTTGGTTTAACCCTGGCTATAGCTATTATTATATCGGCGGTAAACGCGTTAACGTTAAGCCCCGCATTGTGCGCCCTGTTATTAAAGCCACATGCGCGTGATGAGAAACACAAAACCACCTACCTGCAACGTTTTTATGATGCGTTTAACACCTCGTTTGAAACCGTAACAGGTAAGTACAAAAAATCGGTTAACTTTTTAATCAACCGTAAATGGCTGGCTATTGCGGGCATCGCAATTTTTGGTGTGATATTTTGGTTCCTGATCAAAACCACCGCATCTGGCTTTGTGCCAAATGAGGATCAGGGTGTATTATTCGCCAACATCAGCTTACCGGCCGGTTCATCGCTTGAACGTGGCGAAGTGGTAGCGGCAGAGGTTGACGGCATTATTAAAAAATTACCCGAGGTACAATCTACCCTGCGCATATCCGGCCAAAACTTTATTGCAGGCGCAGGTGGCTCGTATGCCATGATCGTTATCAAACTAAAACCTTGGGGCGACCGTACCGGCAAAGGGCAAGACCTTACCAGCCTAACCGGTAAACTTTTCGGGATGACAGCCGGCATCAAATCTGCACAGGTACTATTTTTTGCGCCACCAACCCTGCAGGGTTTTGGTAACAGTAATGGTTTCGAGTTTCAGCTACAGGATAAAACCGGCGGCGATATCAGCAAGTTCAGCGATGTTAGCAATAAATTTTTAGCTGCATTGAACCAACGCCCTGAGATACAATACGCGGCTACATCGTTCAACACCAACTTCCCGCAATACCAGGTTGATGTTAACGTACCTAAAGTTAAAGAGGCCGGGCTAACCGTAAACACGGTTTTAGGCACACTGCAAGGTTATTATGGTGGTTTATACGCCTCCAACTTTAACGAGTTTGGTAAGCAATACCGGGTAATGATACAGGCAGATGCCGACTACCGCGGCACACCCGAAAGCCTGAACAAGATATATGTGCGCAATGCCAATAATGTAATGGCGCCAATATCTGAATTTATAACCCTGAAAAGAGTTTACGGCCCCGAAGCCATTAACCGTTTCAACCTGTTCACGGCAATAGCTATCCAGGGGTCGCCAAAACCGGGCTTTAGCTCGGGCGATGCCATTAAAGCCATCACAGAGGTTGCGGCTAAAACCCTCCCTGTGGGTTATACTTATGAATACTCTGGCCTTACCCGCGAGGAGCTAGCAGGCGGCAGCCAAACCATCTTCATTTTTATGCTTTGTTTAATATTTGTGTACTTCCTGCTAAGTGCGCAGTACGAAAGCTACATACTGCCATTTGCGGTATTGCTTTCGTTACCTATTGGTTTGGCTGGTGCATTCATCTTTGCCAAGATATTTGGGGTACAAAACAATATTTACCTACAAATCACTTTAATCATGCTGATTGGGCTATTAGCCAAAAATGCCATTCTGATAGTAGAGTTTGCCGTTGCCCGCCGTAAGCATGGCCTAAGCCTTGTGCAGGCGGCAGTAGAAGGCGCGGTAGCCCGCTTAAGGCCAATCCTGATGACCTCCTTTGCCTTTATATTGGGCTTAGTACCGTTGATGATCGCATCGGGGGCGGGTGCCGTAGGTAACCGTTCAATAGGTACGGGCGCCGTAGGCGGGATGCTTGTAGGTACCATTTTCGGTGTATTTGTAATACCGGTTCTGTTTATCATATTCCAATCCTTACAGGAAAAAATAAGCAGCAAACCAATACCTGAGGAAACCAAAGCAGCATAACTAAGCTATTTATTAAAAATTTGAATAACATATCATGATCAATTCATATAAAAAGCAACTATTCACCGCGCTGGTTACAGCGTTGGTATTTGCTTCATGTGTCACCAAAAAATACCAGCCGCCGGTAGTTAATGCCGATAAGCTATATCGCGATAGTACCCTTACCGATACTTCTTCATTAGCTAATATGCCGGTAAATCAGCTATTCTCTGATACGGTACTGGTAAATCTTATCAACGAGGGTATACAAGAAAACCTTGACCTGAAAACGGCTGTTGAACGTATTAATGAAGCGCAGGCAACGCTGGGGCAAACCAAAGCGGCCTTTTTACCAAGCTTAAGCGGATCCGTGCAGGCAACAAGGGCTAAATCATCTGCGGCAAGTTTAAACTTCCCGGCAGATTTTGCGGGTTCTATCAACCTAAAAACCACTACCTACCAGGCTGCTTTAAATACCAGCTGGGAGGCCGATATATGGGGTAAACTAAGCAGTGCTAAAAGATCGGCACTGGCTGCCCTGTTGCAAAGCGACGCGGCAAAAAGAGCGGTACAAACCCAGCTGATAGCAAATATTGCCAACAACTATTATAACCTGTTAGCTTTAGACCAGCAACTGGCCATCACCAAACAAACACTGGAGATCCGCATAAAAGATGTGGAAACTGTTAAGGCTTTAAAAGAAGGAGCTGTTGTAAACGGCGCTGCAGTGGTACAAAGCGAGGCAAACCGCTACGCTGCCGAGGTTACCATACCAGATCTTAACCAGAGCATCCGCGAGGCCGAGAACGCTTTAAGCATTTTGCTTGCCCGCGCCCCCGGCCCTATTAAACGCACCTTATTAGCCGACCAAAAACCGGTTGCCGATCTTAAAATCGGGATACCATCCCAACTGTTAAAAAACAGGCCGGATGTACAGCAGGCCGAGTTTGCTTTCAGGAGCGCGTTTGAAACTACCAACCTGGCACGTACTTATTTTTATCCGCAGTTAACCATCACCGGCCAGGGTGGTGTATCGAGCCTGCAGTTAAAAAACATTTTTGATAACTCTATTTTTTACAACTTTGTTGCGGGTTTAACCCAGCCTATATTTAGCCAGGGCCAAAACAAAGCCCGTTTAAGAACCGCGCAGGCGCAACAAAAAGAAGCATACTATGCTTTTCAGCAATCATTGTTAACAGCCGGACAGGAGGTTACCAACGCTTTATACTCTTACCAAAACGCGGTAGAGAAGCAAGGATCAAGAACCAAGCAACTGGAAGCCTTAACAAAATCTGTTGATTATACCAAGGAGCTTTTGCGTTACAGTTCGGCCACTAACTATACTGATGTGTTAACATCAGAACAGAGCCTGTTAGCCGCCCAGTTAAGCAGCGTTAACGACCGCCTGCAGGAACTGCAAGCCATTGTAAACCTTTACAAGGCACTTGGCGGCGGCTGGAGATAGATTCCCCCTCCAATCATTTAATATATAGAAGAACGGGGTTTGGCTAATTGGCCAAACCCCGTTCTTCTATAAAACTATTCATCGCGCAACGTTTTTACAGGGTTTGTAAGTGCGGCCTTATATGTAAGGTAAATTGTTGCCGAGAAGGAGATAAGCATTAATATTACAATTGGTACCGCAAATTGCCACCAGGTTATCTGTACCCTAAAGGCATAGCCTTGCAGCCATTGATAAATAAGCACCCCTGCCACCGGCAAGGCAACCACACTTGCCGAGAGTATCAGCTTTAACAGATCGTTTGTTAGCAATTGTATAATGCTTTGGGCCGATGCACCCAATACTTTACGAACACCGATCTCCTTTTTACGCCTGGCGGTTGAGTAGGCTGTTAAACCAAACAGGCCCAGGCAAGCGATAACGATAGCCATGCATGAGAAAAGCATAAACACCTGCCCGAAATGTATATCCTGTTCATATTGCTTTGCATAAAAATCATCCAGGAAAAAATAATCGAAGGAAGACTCCGGAAAAAGATCCGTCCATAACTGACCGAGGGCTTGGTTAGAACCCGCCATTTGTGCCTGGTCTATCTGTACCGATATAAACTTAAGCGGCACCCAGGTAAGTTTAGGGTCCATAAAAAGTACGGTTGCGGTGTACGCTTCTTTTAATGATTGCTGGTGGTAATTCCTGATCACTCCAATCACCTCATTGGGTTCTTTATCTAAAGATTCTATCCATATTTTTTTGCCTACAGCATCCTCGGGCGATTTAAAACCAAATTGTTTAACCGCCTCCTCGTTAAGCACCACTTTGGTTGAATCGCCGGGGTTGCCACTATCATACCCCCTGCCGGTGATGAGTTGTAGCTTGTACATCTTCATAAAATCGAAATCAACCCGTAACATCTCGTAGGTCCGTTCGTCGCTTTTTGAAGTGCCGTATCTTCGGCAGGCCGCAGCCATACCAACCTGCTTGCCTGGTACCGCACCCGATACACTAATTTCCTGCACGCCTGCAACACCCGTTGCCCTGTTTTTAAATCTACTAACTTTTTGTATATAATTATCTGTGTTGGTGGGCGCTTTAATAACCACGGTTTGTTTTAAGTTTATTCCGGTTTCCTGGCTGCTCATATATGATAGCTGCCTGTAAACAGCAAACGTACCCGCCAGCAACAGCAGCGATGCCGCGAATTGAAAAGACACCATCGCTTTGCGCAACCACACACCGCTTTTTGAAAACGCAAACCGGCCTTTGAGCACTTTGATAGGTTGTAACCTTGATAATACAGTTGCCGGGTAAATGCCCGATAACAATATGCTGCCTATAAAAACAAGTACAACTTTTATAATCAGGCTGCCATCTATCAATAACCGGTAGGTTTGGGTATCGCCAGCTATTTGCTGCAACAGGTAACTGATCAATATAACCAGCAGGGCAGCAACGCCAAGCGATATCAGATTGATGATAAATGATTCTATAAAAAATTGGAGTATGAGTTGAGAAGTATGAGCCCCGTTAACTTTTCTTATCCCAATCTCCCTGGCCCTGTCAACTGATTTTGTGGTAGCCAGGTTAATATAATTGATACAGGCAATAAGCAAAATACCGTATGCCATTATTGCCAGGAAATTTACTGCCTGCCTGTTTCCCTTTGCTTCCATTTCATAGGGTTTTGCTGTATTGAGGTGGATATTGGCAAGGGGCACCAGTTTTACGCTCCATTTAAGTTCTTTTAAAGGCGCTTCGGTTTTAAAGCGCTCGGCAAGCGCCGGGAACTTTTGTTCGATACCGGCAGCCGTTGCACCCGGCTTAAGCTTTAAAAACGTATAATTTTCATGCTGGTACCAAAATTCTTTGATCCAGGCTGGGGCTGTAGCAAATGATACCAGCATATTAAATTGCAGCGTTGAATTAGCAGGCAGGTCTTTAAACACGCCGGTAACCATGCAATTGTAACTATTAAACCTTGACGATAGCTGCATCATTTTCCCCACGGCAGCATCTGCATTGCCAAAGTATTTTTTTGCTTCGGAAGCTGAAATTACAACGCTGTTAACATTTTTCAATACCGATGATGCCTCGCCCTTAAGCAAGGGTAGCCCGAAAAAAGAAACGAAATTGCTATCGGCAAAACACACGCGTTGCTCGCGGTATTTTACGTTTTGGTAACGTACTACCCGCTCATTATCATTCCAGCTGATGCGGGCATAACTGGCTATGCCCGGCAAATTGTCATACATGGCTTTTGCGTAGCCGTTGCTGGCGGTCGCCCAGCTATCGGTAAGCTCTCCCGACCTGTAAAACTGGCTTTCCACACGGTAAATATTGTTACTATCTGGATACATTTGATCGAAGCTCTTCTCGAAGTGTACGTACGCGCTAATAACAATGAATGCCGCAAGCCCTAAACTCAAACCTATCACATTAATTGAGGTGTAAGACTTGTTTTTTATCAGATTGCGATAGGTAACCAGAAGCAGATTGCGTAGCATAGCGTGAGTTTTTCGCTAATCTAATGATTTCCGTTTTCAGATAAACGCAAAAATGCCTCAACTCTTTCGATTTGAGGCATTTTACTTTAAGGCAAGCATAATAGAATTAAAACAACTGTATAGGCATGTCTTACCTGTCGCTTCGCTCTTCCATATTTAAATCGTTATCAAACGGGCTTTTGGTAAATGGATAAACGGATTGCCTTATAAAGCCTTTGGGGTAATTCCCCTCGTGTACACCAGTACCGGCCGGCCATTCTTTGCCCGGCAAATAATAGGTGCCAAAAATAATATCGATAAAAGGAAAAATTGAGGCGAAATTATGCCCGTAATATTTAGGATCCTCGCAATGGTGCCAATGATGATATTGAGGCGTAGTAAAAATATACTTTATGAAACCAAAATTAACACGGGTATTTGCGTGTATAAGCACCGCATGTATGGCAATAAAGATGATATAAACATTAAAAACAGTTGTTGAAAAGCCCAGCACATACAAGGGAATAAATGTCATTGCCCGGGTAAAAAATATATCCATAAAATGGGTGCGGCTACCGGCCAGCCAATCCATGTTTTGTGTAGAATGATGAATGGAGTGGAATCGCCATAAATAAACCCGTGTATGGAAAAACCGGTGCGCCCAATACTGAAACAGGTCTGTTGTGAAAAAAGCAAGGAATAATGCTACAATAAAAGGCAGGTTTTGCACCCACAAATGTACCTTATCCATACCTATCCACCCAAAAAACAATATTGCGGGTTTCTGGGTAATGATGCCAAAAAATTGGATGAACAAATGGCTGATAACAAAGTACATCAGATCGGTACGCCACTCTTCATGAAACTTGGTTTGGAGTTTATTCTTAGGAAAAAACAACTCCAGGGGGATAAAGATCACTGTCATTAAAAGCAAATCGAGCAGCATCCAATCTAACCCAAAATGCCAGCTTATTTTTTCAACACTCCGGCCTTGTACGGTTAAGGCCCCCAGCAATATGGCTACCCCGGCAATACCCGACCCTAAAAAAGCCAGTGTAAACTTTTTACTTAGTATGATGCTAAGCAACGCAAAAAAGAACGCGGCTATAATACCTGCAGCCATTAAAATTTGCATGCTTTCCTTGGTGTAGATTTCCCTAAACTCGGGCGTAGTGAGCTGCTCCGGATAACGGAAACAAAAAATCCCCAAAAGTACCAATATGGCTAAAAAGATGGATATATACCCACTTATCTGCCCTTCCCCAACTTTCAAACGTTCTCTTTGCGACATATTTTAAATTATGCTACAATCTAATTAATATACTCAAAACACGCAAATAAAATTGACTAATGTACAGGGCAATTCCTCCAGTGTCCGGTGTTTTCACCGCGCCGTTATTTGTTCAAAAAAGCCCCAATTCTTTCGACTTAAGGCTTTCTACTTTAGGAGCAGGGCTCTAATAGGCCAAAGAGCAAAACACAGGTTTAATACTGGAGTGCCTCGTTTTTTATTATATTGCTTTAGCAGCACCGGTAACACGCCAACAATGCTTACCAAAATGAAGAAATCCGCATTCAAATTAACTATCCACATGGTTGCAAGCCTTGACGGATTTATTGCGAAAAAAGATAATAGTGTTTCATGGTTTGAGACTGTTGATTACTATGAGCAAGGGGTTACACTAACAGAACAGGATATGGCGGAATTTCTGAAAACCATAGATTGTTATATAATGGGGTCCCGTACATACGAGCATGCGCTAAAACTTTCAAAATCTTACGGGTGGGTTTATGGCGACGTGCCGGTTATTGTATTAACGCACAGAAATTTACCGGTTGATAGGCCGAACGTGGAGCTTTATGCGGGAGATCTGAATAATCTTGTAAATGAACGGTTAAAACCGAACTACAATAATGTTTGGATGGCTGGGGGCGCGACACTTGCCAAAGATTTGATCAGTTTAAAGTTGGCCGACGAAATAAGGGTATCCATTATGCCCATTATTTTAGGTGAGGGGAAGCTATTTTTTGATGCCATTGGGCAAGAGCAAACATTGCACCTGAAGGGCGCTACCGCCTACAAAAATGGAATAGTGGATCTGCACTATGAAATTATAAAATAGTTAAAGCAGGACTCGGCCCAGCCGGTTTTTAATTATTACAAAAATTAGCGCGAAGCGCTGTTTATGGAAAATGAAAACCCATCCTGAAACCCGGAGAAGTCGGGTTTTAATTGTCTGGAGGATACCTCTAACCTTTCTTGTGTCCGGCAGATCTTAAGGTAATGAAATGCGGGCTTGTAATCGGCAGAAATATCATGCATACTATCATTATTAGCTTTTAATGGCTGATGTAACCCGCCGCCGCCGCCGATGACCAAAAAATATTTGCCCTTCATCTTAAACCGTTCATAGTTATGTGAGTGCCCGGAAAGGAATAACACACATTTGGTAGCGTGCAGAAATGGCTCAACAAAACTTTCCTGTACAGCTACGGATGGATTCACGATCCGGCTGTTGGTATAAGGTGAATGATGGCAACCAACAATCACGAATTTTACTGAAGGGTCTTTGTCAAGCAGGGTAAGTTCCTGCTTATACCAATTATTCTGCGCTGTAATCTCAGATACGGTCATCGCCCCAAAATTGGAATTCAGCAATATTACGGCTACGGAATCAACAACCTCGGTATAACCGGATGGATCATACGCGGGAAAACGCTTTCTAAAATTACGTATCCCTTTTTTAGAATTAAACATTACTTCGTGATTGCCCAGGGTTGCATAAACAGGAATAGAATCGCTGACCATTTGCGCAATGTAACGGTCAATATTTTTCCAGGCCTTTTTGCTCTTTCCAAGCGAAACCACATCGCCCAAAATAAAAAAAGCTTTGGGGCGCAGGCTATCCACATCCTTAAAGATCATTTTTGTTGCCTGCAAATTATGATTGGGTTTAAGCCACAGCTTTTCTACCCACATGGGTTCTTGCGTATCGCTGGCAAAAGCGATAACGGGCTTTTCATTTTGCGCATTAACTATCTGCACAAAACCCATTAGTAGGATGTATAGGCAAAAGGTGCGTTTCATGCTTTAAGAACGAAAATTGTAAAAATTTAGTTTTAGGTGTTTATTTGGCGAGCGTTTGGTTCACTTATGGGGTACCGGGAGCAAGCCCGGGGCTACGACAGCATTATTCATTGTAATCTGCTATCACATTTTCTTAGCGCGATTATAAGAAATTGGCAACTAATACCCAGTATTTACGTAAAGCCTATAAATTGATTTATTTTAGACGCTACTATTAGACCATGGTTAAAAAATTGAATATTATTTGGCTTAAGCTAATAGGTGGTTCTTCAAATTTCTCTTTAGAAAGTAGAATATTTCACTCCATTAGTGCTGGTTTAATTATACTGGCTGCTTTTTATATCCCTTATAATTTTTTTGCCGGGCTTTATGTAGCTTCTTTATCTGCCCTGCTAATAAGTTTGTTTTTTTTATACGAGTATTATAATTCGCGCTTTAATAATAAACCGCACAGTAGTATTTTATTTGGTGTAATCGGGATAGTTATTTTTTCGGTTAACTATTTCGCCAATTCGGGCATTAATGGCTCAACTGATATTATATGGCCAGCCTATTTGTTGCTGGTATTCGCCATATCTCCTTATAGGCAGCACCTGGCCTGGCTAATAGCCTATATTGTGCTTTTTCTGGCGCTACACCTTGTGGCTTATTATAATCCAATGCTGGTTAAGCATCCTTTTACTGCGGGAAAAGGTGAGCTAATAGACAGGATTACGGCGTTCCCGATGCCGGTTATCACAATTTATATCATTATTAAATACATCCGGAAAAGCTACGATAAAGAGCGTTTGGCAGTAGAAGAAAAGGCCATAGCTATTGAAGCCCAAAACAGGCAAATACTGCTTCAAAAAGAGCAGATTGAAAAAAGTGATGCCGAAAAGAATAAGCTAATGTCAATTATATCGCATGATATGCGTACGCCATTGGTTAACATACAAAGTTATCTGCAATTACTTAACGGGAATGAGCTGGACAACACACAACGGCTAACAATAGAGCAAGAGTTGCTGGCTGATACCAACAGTACAATGGATATGCTTACCAATTTACTGCAATGGTCTAAATCACAAATGGAAGGGTCGGTGGTTAATTTGGGGCCGGCAAACCTATTGGATATAATGAAAAGCACACTGGATATGGGCAAAATGCAAGCTGGTAAAAAGAATATCACCCTGAACTATGACATTAATCCGGCGCTGATGTTGATTGCGGATATAAATATGCTACAATTAGTGGTGCGTAACTTGATTAGCAACGCCATTAAATTTACCCCAAATGGCGGTATAATTAATATAGATGCACAACTTGTGCGGCAAGAATGTAAGATAACTGTTAGCGATAACGGCAAGGGGATAGAACTTAATAAACAGAAAAAAATATTTTCTATTAATGCCGAACCTGACTATGGCACAAATAATGAAAAAGGAGTTGGCCTGGGCCTAACTTTATGTAAAGAGTTTGTTGAGCGACAGAATGGTAGAATAGACTTTGAAAGCACACCGGGCCGGGGTTCCAGCTTCTTTGTTTTTATACCGGTGGGGGTACTTGCGTAAAACAAAAAGCCTGTTAGATTTCTCCAAGAGGCTTTTATTTGAGATAGCGGGAGCAGGACTAAAACCCGACCGTTTATTACATGGGTTAAATCAATTTGCCAATATTACCTTTTGTGCATTATTACAAATTCTTTTCTCCCCTTATATAAATACTACCATAAGTAGAATTTATAGTAAGCACCCGTCCACCGCTGTTCAAAAGTCCGTAATACCGGTTTTTAACCGGGGGCATCTTTAAGTTAGTAACAAAGTTTAACGTTGAATATAAATTACCGTATTGTGAATCGACCTGTAAGCTGGCCCCAATGTTGCTCGGCAGGCTGATATTAACATCGGCATAGCTGGATATAATATTTATAAATGGCGTATCCTTGTTATAGGTTGTGTTTTTAAATTGCAGATGCGAAATATTTATTTGTGTTGACGCGCCTATGGAAAACCCCGTTTCTCCGCACGATAATGTTAACGGCCCGGTTACGTAGCTAAAATCTATTACGGGCGCGTTGCCTGATGCTTCCAGTTCGCCTGAGAGATTGGTAAAGGATACCTTGCCATAGGGCGATGATATATCAAACGCTATTTTGAGATGGCCGCCTTTGGGTACCTTTATGCGGTAATGGCGGCATTGGCTTTCAGGTATATTTATAACCATCAGCTTATCATCATACTTTACCACCTGGGGTGTAAAAGAACCATTTTCGCTTTTTATGGATGAGGAGATCAGCTGCAATCCCGCGGCGTCTGCCGGGATTTCGGGTAACGTTTCAGAAACAGATGATTCTATAATCAGCTTATCGTCGTCTGTTCCAATAACCTCAAGCGATGCGTTTTTGGTAATAAGGGATAATTGCCGGCCGTGCAATGCAAATTCGGATGTTTTTTGTGAAAAGGCATTCGCCCATACATAAACGAGGCCAATTATTATTAATATCTTTTTCATAATGTTATCGGATTTATTAATTATTTACCTTCTTTTTTCAAATAAATATTTCCGTAATCGTTAGATAAACTAACCTTAATGCCCCCACCGTTTTGAGAAATATGACGGACGTCAGCATCGGTTGGGAACTGCGAGGCTATGATAGACTTATCAGTAGCCGCATCAGGTGGCGTAGTTTGAAGCCCCGATAATACCCTGCCATTACGCGATGTGAAAAAAATATCACTTTTTAAGGTATCAGGCACCAGCAATGTAATGCTGGCACTACCTGCACCAACATGGTATATCCGGGGCCTGGGCTGCCCATTCAAATAAACAGGCTCATCGCTCCATCTTATGTTCGAGAGTACTATTTTATCTGACATTCGCCTGCCTGCAATGGCCCCGCCTGACGAGATAGAGAAAAACGCAACATCATTCACTTCTATATCGCCTACAATAGCGCCTATATAAATTTCATTAACATGGTTAACGGTGAGCTTATTCTCATTCAAAAAAGCGAGCATTTCAACAGATATCACCGCTTGTTGCGGAACCTTTATCAGCAGGTGTTTAAAATTTCCTGGCGGCACTGTTATCCTAAGTGCGTTATTAACCTGCTGTACTTTTGGGTTAATAATATTATCAATAGCATTGCGGCCATAAATGGGTAATTGCTTTAACCCCGTAGTATCTTTATCTGTTTTTGAGATCGCTTTAATAATCACCTCGTTGCCGTCATAGCCAACCACATCGGCAGATACCTGATCAAGCCGGAGAATGATGAGTTTATCAGAAGGGTTGATGCGAAACTCTTTTGTTTGGGCAAATGATACCCGGTGCATGCAAATAATGGCCATGCAAAAAAATAGATTTTTCATTAGGTTAGGTTTAGTTTAAAAAGCTTTCTATACCGGTTTTTATTTTATCCTGCACCATCGCCGTGGTGTTTTTATTTTGAAGCAGGTTTACCATTTGCGGTATAGCCTGCTTTAAGCGGTTATCCAATAAAATGTCAACAATTGATGCCTGAACGGCGCCATCACCCTGGTCATTAAGTGCGCTGATCAATACCGTTTGCACATTTTTTTGCCCGGCCATGGGGCGCAGCAGGTCTATTGTTGCCAGGCGTACGTTGGGGCTGGGGTCTTCCTTAAGTACCAATGTAAGCTGATCAAGATCGGCTGTGTTCAGCTGCGGTTTTTGTGCAATCTTCATTATTGAAGCCAATCGCTCAGAGGGATAAACAGACCATATGGGCTGCTGTGGTTTATCATTCACTTCAGGTGCAGTTTTCCTCGCTGCTTTTTGGGGTGGAGTGGCATCAGGTTTTACGTAAACCGTTTTGGTGATGATCTGTGCAGCCGGTGCTGGCTGTTTAACAACTATTGTTTTTGTAACAAAGGATGTTTTAACCGGGGTGGTTTGCCTGCCAAGTACAAATGCTATCACAACCAGTATTATAGTTGCTGCTATATTTACCAGCCAATTCAGTCTTATTATTTTCGGATTACGGCTCTTCGTTTTTTCGTTGTTAAGCATTAAATAAAACTGCGCATCTGCCGAGCTATCAACTGCCTTTGTTGCCCCATCAAGCGATTGCCAGGCAGCAAGCATTTCCTCAGCCTCCTGCTTTAATGCAGGGGCGCTTTCAAACAACTGCAGCAATTGTTTTTTCCTCCCGGGCAGCATATCACCACTGATATATTCAGCTATCAATTCTTCAATTTCTTCTCTTTCCATCTTTCAGATTATTTTAAGATATACCTCGCGCAGCATTTTAACAGCCCTGAAAACCCTGGTTTTGATAACCCCAACCGAGCAATTATTCAGCTCGGCTATCTCTTCATACTTCATTTGCAGAAACTTGCTCATCAGCAATGTTTCGCGGTAAGGCTCGGGCAGCTTTTCAATAGCCTGCCGTAAAGCAGCATGATCGTCGTTATGTATCTCGTATACTTCCTCTACGCGATAATTACTTTGCAGGCTCTCTGCTTTTTTCCGCGCATTTATATCCTGGTTGTGAATGTTTTTGGCAATACCGTATATCCATTTACTAAAATCATACACTTCGTTGTACGATTTCCGGTATTTTATCATCCTGTAAAAAACCTGCTGAACACTGTCGTTACTTAACTCGCGGTTCAAATGGTTTTTAAACAGGAAAAAATTAAAAAGCTTTTGTTTGTACCGGTCGTAAATAATAGCCGCCTTGTCTAAATCATCATTTTTAATACATAACATTAAGGCTTCGTCGGTCATTTATAAAGGCTCTTTTAATAGTACTATCCCGATGGATAAAAAAGGTTACATAGAAAAGTAAAAAAAGAAAAGTATAAAATGAACCCTTGTACTTTATATTTTTCAGCTATAGTAGCCGGGTTAACAAGTTAAACCCATTATTTGAAACAAATAAGAACGGGGAGGATAACATCTATCATTTAATTTTTGATAAGCTTTATTGGAAGATGCCGCTGCTGAACCCGATGAATTATTACCAAACGCAAAAAAGCCTCAAATCTTTCGACTTAAGGCTTTTTTATGATGCGCAATGCTCGTAATTAAATCTTTTTTAAAGGATGCCTGCTATAAGCAGGCATTGCCATCACTTACAACTCTTTAATTTTTAAGTTTTTAAAAGACACCCCTTTAGTCCAGTCCTGTAAAACGATGCGCCCGTTTGTATAACGGCCAAATTCGGGGTAGTTTTTAAAATTACTTTGCTTTATTGTATTTGACCACTCGGCTGTGGTAAAGTCCTGTTCTACTGTAAGCACACCATTTAGGAAAAATTTGATCTTCCCATTTTTTTGGATTATCTCCGAATGGTTCCATTGCCCGCTCGGTTTGTTTTTAGCGGGATGTAGTTGCGGGCCAAAATTGAAAAGGCAACCCGAGATCTTGTTCGGAACCGATGCGTCCGGATGTTTATCACCAAGCAACTGGTACTCAGGACCCGAAGCCCAAGCGGTAGCAATATCCTTACGTTCTAATACGTTGATGAACACGCCGCTATTACCGTCTTCGGGTATCTTCCAGTCAAAAACAAAATCGTAGTTGCTGTAAGCATCATCGCTTGCAAGGTCACCGTGGTCAAGGTCGAGATTTGGGTTGCAGTAAAGTACACCGTCTTTCACCAGCCAGATATTTCCAATAGTGTTAACATTGTATAAATGCCAGCCATTCGTTGTGGTACCGTCAAACAAAAGTTTCCAGTTTTCGGCTTTTTCTTTTTCAGTCAATTGGTTATCGCCGGGTGTATTGCTAACACAGGCGCTAATGAGAACAGATAACATGCACCCGGTTACAAGTTTTTTAATTGTTAACATATTTATAATTGGTTTGGGTTTATAAATGAAAGGAAAATGATCGATATTCTAACACATATCCACAATTTTGTTTTTAGTTCTTCAAAAAAAGGCAGGCCATTGGCAGAGAGAACCGATTGCTGAAATATAATTTACAAAACTAAAAGCATAAAAAAAGCCTCAAATCTTTCGACTTGAGGCTTTTTACTTTTCAGGTAGCGGGAGCAGGACTCGAACCTACGACCTTCGGGTTATGAGCCCGACGAGCTACCAACTGCTCCATCCCGCACTATCTTTTTGGTATATTACATAACGGGCATAACTCCGAAATGTTTGTTCCAATTGTCAAAAAAGCAATTTGCTGTTCCTTTTAATTGGACTGCAAAGATATAATTCGTTTCTTTGCAGTCCAAATAATATTTTAATTATTTTTTTATGGCGCATAAGGCAGGTTTTGTAAGTATAATTGGTAAGCCCAACGCGGGTAAGTCAACCCTTATGAACGCATTGGTGGGCGAAAAAATGTCGATCATCACCCCAAAGGCGCAAACCACCCGCCACCGTATCCTGGGGATTGTTAATACTGACGACTATCAAATAGTGTTCTCTGATACCCCGGGCATCATTAAACCGCACTACGCATTACACGAGAGTATGATGCACCAGGTAGATGGCTCTATTGTAGATGCCGACCTGATATTGCTGGTTACTGATATTCACGAGGAATTTAACGAAGAGGACGTGGTCAAAAAATTGGCCGGCTCAACAGCCCCGCTGGTTGTCCTGATCAATAAAATAGACCTATCAAGCGAAGAAGAGGTAAAAGAGAAAGTAGAATACTGGCAGGAAAAATTAAACCCGAAAGCTATCTACGCGATATCTGCCCTGCTTGATCATAACATTAAAGCCGTAATGGATTTTGTATTGGACGGCCTGCCCGAGCACCCCGCTTATTACGAGAAGGATGCATTAACCGACAGGAACGACCGCTTCTTCGCATCAGAAATGATACGTGCGCAGATCTTTAAACAATACAAAAAAGAAATTCCATACAGCACCGAGGTTATAGTTACCGCGTTTGTTGAGGGCGAAAAACTGCACCGCATCAGCGCCGAAATTATTGTTGAGCGCGATTCGCAGAAAAACATCATCATAGGTACCAAAGGGGAAATGCTGAAAATTGTAGGCACGTATGCCCGCAGGGATATGGAAGATTTTTTCCAGAAGAAGATCTTCCTGGAAATGTTTGTTAAGGTTATCCCCGACTGGCGCAGCAAAAAAAATTACCTGAAAAAATTCGGGTACGAATAATAAATAATTACGATTTACGAATTACGATTTTAGATTTATGCTGATCGGATTTGTAAATTAGCATATGGATTTGGGATGCGGTAAATCGTAAATCTAAAATCTGCAATCTAAAATTGAAATGAGTAATATAGTAGCTATAGTAGGCAGGCCAAACGTTGGCAAATCCACTTTATACAACCGTTTAACCGAAAGCCGTAAAGCTATTGTTGACGATTTTAGCGGCGTAACCCGCGACAGACATTACGGAACATCCGAATGGATCGATAAAAAATTTACGGTTATTGATACCGGCGGCTACGTAGCCAACTCCGAAGAACTTTTTGAGGTTGCCATCCGCGAGCAGGTAATTATCGCTATTGAGGAAGCAACCGTAATTTTATTTATGGTTGATGTTACTACCGGTATCACCGACCTTGATGACGAAATTGCCAATCTTTTGCGTAAAGGCAAAAAGCCGGTATTTGTTGTAGTAAACAAACTTGATAACAACGCCAACCTGGCCGATGCTACCGAGTTTTACAGCCTGGGTTTAGGCGAGATCTACACCATATCGTCCATGACGGGTTCTGGCACAGGCGAATTGCTTGATGATGTTGTTAAACATTTTGAGGATGTACCGTTTGATGAGAACGAACGCCCTAAGTATGCTATTATTGGCCGCCCTAACGTTGGTAAATCATCTATCATTAACGCGCTTATTGGCGAGGAACGTAACATTGTAACCCCAATTGCCGGTACCACGCGCGATTCTATTCACATACATTATAACCAGTACGGTCATGATTTTATGCTGATAGATACCGCCGGGATGCGTAAAAAAACCAAGGTAAAAGAGAATATCGAATTTTACTCGGTTATGCGTACCATTAAAGCTTTAGAAGAAGCCGATGTGGTGATCATCATGATTGATGCTGTAGAAGGCCTGGAAGCACAGGATGTGAACCTCTTCCACCTGGCCGAAAAGAACAAGAAAGGTATCGTTATCGTAGTGAACAAATGGGATCTGATAGAAAAGAACAACAAAACCGTAAAGGTATTTGAAGAGCAGATCCGTCAGAAAATTGCCCCGTTCACCGATGTACCAGTTGTGTTTACATCCGTTACCGAAAAACAACGTGTGTTAAGGGTAATTGAAGTAGCCAACCAGGTTTATGCCAACCGGGCGCGCAAAATCCCTACCAGTAAACTGAACGAGATCATGCTGCCTATCATTGAGAAATATCCGCCGCCATCGTTAAAAGGTAAATACGTAAAAATTAAATACATTACGCAGATAGCCGGAACATCACCCATGTTCGCGTTTTTCTGTAATCTGCCACAGTATGTAAAAGAACCATACTACAGGTTTATTGAAAACCAACTGCGCCAGAATTTTGAGTTTTCGGGTGCGCCTATTCAGGTTTGGTTCAGACAGAAGTAAGAACGTTAAAAGGAATTATATAAAATAGCGATGGGTATTATACCTATCGCTATTTTTGTTTAAAGGTTTTTATCCGTCAGTATCTTTTTGCTCTTCAGCCGCTCTATGATATATCGGGCTTCGGCTTCATCCAGGTCGTTACCAAATTTTACTGTTTTAAGGCCATAATCAAATTTAATTGTCCCGGAATTAAAGGTGCTGCGTAATCCGTTTTGCCTGCGGCCAAACTGAAAGCTATGATACATCGAAAACTCTTCGACCGCGCGGATGTTTTTAACCTCGTTCAGGTCGTAAACTTTAGGCGATAAAAAGAATAACGCCTTGTTCTGTATAGATATAACGCCTTGCCCTGCTTCAATAACCTCTTTGCCCAGCAGCATAAAAAGGATTGTACTGAGTACAAATATTCCGCCCAGGGTCCAGCCGGTGAGCCAAACCAATAAAAACAGATCGGGCCCGGTACCATTGCCTATTGTAGCCGCTGCCATTGTTTCGCCAAAAAACCAGCCAAATATCCAAACTGAAAAAAACGCCAGCAGCAAATAGTTCTTTTTACCGGGGATGATGATCTCCATTTTGTCGAAATGCTCCGTAATAATTGCGCGGCCGCCGTATGGGGTTTCCATTGTAAAAAGTAATAAGGTTAATTCTTATAAAAGTAACGTTAGCTGTTGTAAATGCAAACGCTTGCGTAACATTTTTTGAGCGTATTAACACTACAATTTTTAGTAATTTTACACTACCGATGACACAATCTCCACTCAATAAATATAACATCAAATTTCAGGAAGCGCTGGCCGGTTTAAACCCCGAGCAACTGGCTGCCGTTAACCAAATGGATGGCCCTGTGCTGGTAGTTGCCGGCCCGGGTACAGGTAAAACGCAGATATTAGCCGCACGTATAGGTAAAATATTAACCGATACTGACGCCCTGCCAAGCGAGATCCTGTGCCTTACCTATACCGATGCCGGCGCTGTTGCCATGCGTAAGCGCTTGTTCGAGTTCATCGGGCCGGATGCTTACCGTATTAACATTTACACGTTCCACGCATTCTGTAACGAAATTATTCAGGAGAACCTGGAGTATTTTGGCAAGTTAAATTTGGAGGCATTGTCTGACCTGGAATCGGCCATGTTTTTCCAGGAGCTGATAGATGAGTTTGAGAACGACCACCTGCTGAAACGCTTTACCGGCGACAGGTACTATGATGCCCCCCGCCTGAAAAAACTGTTCTCGACCATGAAAACCGAGAACTGGACGGAAGACCTGATCAGGCAATCTGTAAAAGAATACCTGGAAGACCTGCCCAATCGCGAGGAATTTATCTACAAAAAAGCAAACGCCAAGGCGGGCATCAAGGCCGGAGATCCCAAACAAAAGGATATTGACAAGGCTACCGAAACCATGGAGAAGCTACTTGCCGCCGTTGCCGAATACAAACGCTATGACGCCAAAATGAAAGCCCGCGGCCGGTACGATTATGACGACATGATCTTGTGGGTATTAAAAGCCTTCCGCGAGAACGACGAGATATTGCGCCGTTACCAGGAACGCTACCAGTATATTCTGGTGGATGAGTTTCAGGATACCAGCGGCTCGCAAAACCAGTTGCTTCGGTTTTTGCTGAACTACTGGGAAACCCCCAACGTATTTGTGGTGGGCGATGACGACCAGTCGATATTTAAGTTTCAGGGGGCAAACATGAAGAACATTCTTGATTTTGCCGGCGATTATGTAGCCACCCTGCAAACGGTTGTGCTTAAACATAACTATCGTTCTAACCAGCATATCCTGGATATTTCGCGTGCGTTGATCAACAACAATAACGAGCGCTTAACCGCCCAGCTAAACCTCGATAAAAACCTGAAGGCATCGCACCCGCGCTTTAACAGCGAGGTTGTTGAGCCTACCATATTTGAATACGAAAACCCAAGCCAGGAACTGGTTGACGTTGCCCTGCAGATAAAAAAACTGGTAACAACCGGCACCCCTCCCGGCGAAATAGCAGTAATATACCGTAACCATAGCCAGGTAGAAGAGTTGCTGCACTTTTTAGATACCCAGCAAATTGCCGTTAACACCAAACGTAAAATAGATATTCTCACCATCCCCTTTGGCGAAAAGATCATCAACATACTGCGGTACTTAACTATGGAACTTGATTCGCCGTATAGTGGAGACGAACTATTATTCGAAATTCTTCATTACGATTTCTTTAACATCCCGCCTATCGAGATTGCCAAGGCCAGCATAGCGGTATCAAAAGAAAACTTTGGTACGGCAAGTAACAACCTGCCCAAAACATCGCTGCGCCGCTATATCCACGAGATAAAGCTGGCGGCGCAAACAGACCTATTCAGCAAGCAAACGGGTACGGAAATGAAGTTCCTCATCAATGATATTGATGAGTTGCTTAAGGATGCTGTGAGTGTTACGCTGCAGCAGTTTTTCCAGGATGTGATCGCTAAAATGGGCATCCTGAAATACATTATGCGGCAGCCGGATAAAGGCGTGCATATGCAGATGCTGACCAGTTTCTTCGATTTCCTGAAAGACGAAAGCCGCAAGAACCCCGAAATAAAACTACCCGACCTGATAGCCACCATAGACCTGATGCGTAAAAACAACATCAGGATGGACCTGAATAAGGTGATCTTTTCTGATAACGGCATCAACTTCCTTACAGCCCATGGCTCAAAAGGATTGGAGTTTGAGCACGTGTTTTTCATCGGCTGCGATAAAAAAACATGGGATAGCAAAGGCCGCAACACCGGCTTTAGTTACCCGGATACACTGACTAGGGCGGCGTCTGACGATATTGCCCAGAAAGAAGAATCGCGCAGGTTGTTTTACGTGGCGCTTACCCGTTCAAAACAATGCCTGAATATTTCCTACTCGGGCAAGGATAAGAACGGCAAAGACCAGGAGCCATCGCAGTTTATCGGCGAGATCCTGGCCGATACGCACTTGCAGGTAAAATATCCGCAGGTAAGCAGCGATGATATGCTGGAATTTTTCGCCACGCAATTCAGCGAGGCTGATAAACCGGTTGTCGAGCTATTAGATCATAACTACATTAACCAGTTGCTGCAAAACTATACGTTATCGGTTACCCACTTAAATAACTATCTGGATTGCCCGCTGCGGTTCTACTTCCAATGCCTTATACGGGTACCATCGGGTAAAAGCCCGTCGGCTACCTTTGGGCAGGCGGTACACTGGGCGTTAAATAAAGCCTTCAGGAGGCTTAAAGAGAATAACGACGAGTTCATATCCACCGAAGAATTTCTAAAGGAATTTGGCTGGTATATGGCCCGTAACCGAGATTCGTTCACCAGGGATGAATTTAAAACCCGAATGGCTTATGGCGACAAGATATTGCCCGCTTACTATGAGCAAAATGTTACCACCTGGAACAAAGTAGCCCAAACCGAGCGCAGCATCAAAAACATTGAAGTGCGGGGCGTGCCTATAAAAGGCAACCTGGATAAAATGGAGTTTGACGGCAAGCTGGTAACCGTGGTTGATTATAAAACCGGCCGCGTACGCAACGCCAAACCAAAACTGGAACGCCCCACAACCGAGCAACCCAACGGCGGCGACTACTGGCGCCAGGCCGTGTTTTACAAGATATTAGTAGATAACGACCGCACAAACGACTGGGAGGTAGTAAACACCATTTTTGATTTTGTGGAACCCGAGAAAGAAGGCGAATACTACAAAGCAAAAATTGTGATCAGTCCGCAGGATATCGAGGATGTTACGGAACAGATAACCACTGTTCACCAAAAAATAATGGCTCATGATTTTAACACCGGCTGCGGCAAAAAAGAATGCGACTGGTGCCACTTCGTAAAAAGCAATTTTAAACAACCCGAAGGGTTGTTAGAAATTGCTGAAGGGGAGGATGGGGTTGAGTAGTCGGGTATGCCTCTTTTGTCATCCTGAGCATAGCGAAGGATCTATCGGTGAACTGTGCCTGGCCGACATGCATGGCGGCGAATAGATGCTTCACTTCGTTCAGCATGACAAACTCTTTTTCCCGTTAACATCCGGCTATATAAATTTTATTCAAACCCTTGGTGACACCATATTGCCAGTAGGTGTTTTTTTCAACCTGTTGATTATTAAACAATTAACCATATTCACAAGTGTTCACGGCAGTGAACGTGAACGCTAACACCCCCCTAACCCCTCTCAAGAGGGGAATTATAAAACAGAAAAGCCTCCGATTTGGAGGCTTTCTTGTTTATTTATTTTCCAGCTTACTGGCTGCGGGTTCGTCTAAAAACCATTGTAGGTCCGTGCCCTGGATGAGTTGGGCAGGATACTCCTGTATGTTTTTCTTGTCTTCCAGGATATGCTTTACAGCTTCTGCCTTGCCTGCTCCGTATACCAAAAATGCGATATGATGCGCGTTGTTGATCAACGGGGCGGTAAAGGTAATGCGGTTCATTTTTACCTCGTCGATGTATAATGCTTGCACCGATGCGCTTTCGTCTGTTAAAACAGAGGTATGCGGGAATAATGATGCCGTATGCGAGTTATCGCCCAAACCTAAGATCACCAGATCGAAAGAGGCGTTATGCCCGTCGAAAAACCCAATGAGGTGGCGGGTATAATCTATAGCAGCTTCTTCGGCACCCAAGGCAGTTTGCACCGCATAAACATGCGAGGGATCAATCCCCAGCGGGTCAAACAAGGTTTGTTTGGCCATCAGGTAATTACTTTGGGCATCGTTTAACGGTACATCGCGCTCATCACCAAAAAAGAAGTACACTTTATTCCATTCAATTTTATCGCGATATTCGCTGGCCAGCAGCTCGTGTAATTTCTTGGGTGAGCTACCGCCGCTTAATGCCACACTAAAGCGGTCACGGGCTTCTATTGCCTGTTTGGCGGCATCTGCAAAGTAGCTGGCCAATGCAGCCAGTACTTCGGTATCTGTTTTAAAAATATTCAGCTTCATATCCATTACTTTTTACCGTTAACAGGCAGGGTGAACCAGTTAAATCCGTCGCGCGCAATTAATGCCTCGGCAGATTCAGGGCCCCATGAGTCGGCGCTATAGTTAGGGAAGTTCAGGCTCTTTTTATTTTGCCAGGTGCTTAGTATCGGCATTACCAGTTCCCATGCGGCTTCTACCTGGTCGCCACGCATAAACAAGGTTTGGTCGCCATGCATGGTATCCAGTATCAGGGTTTCATAAGCCTCCGGAGCCTGGTTGGTGTAAGTGCCTTTATAATCAAACACCATATCAACAGCGTTTAATACCATATCAATACCCGGGCGCTTAGCCTGCACCTGTAAACGGATGCTCATTTCGGGCTGTATACTGATGATTAACCTATTTTGCTGCCAGCTTTCGGTAGCCTCTGCAGGGAATATTAAATGCGGAACATCCTTAAACTGAATGGTTATAACAGATGATGACTGGTGCATGCGCTTACCTGTGCGCAGGTAAAACGGCACACCCTGCCAACGCCAGTTATCAACAAAAAATTTAATAGCGGCAAAAGTTTCAGTGTTAGATTGCGGATCCACCTTTGGTTCCTCGCGGTAGCCGGGCACTTCTTTACCTTTCATCCAGCCGCTGCCGTACTGGCCCCTAACGGCCGAATTACGCACATCCTCGGGACTAAACCTGCGCATGGCTTTTAATACATCAACCTTGCGGTCGCGCACCTCGTCGGCATTAAAGCTAACAGGTGGCTCCATGGCCACGTGGCAAAGCAATTGCAGCAAGTGGTTCTGGATCATATCGCGCATAGCACCCGACCCGTCGTAATAATCGCCGCGTTCTTCAACCCCCAGCTGCTCGGTAACCGAGATCTGTACGTGTTCAATATAGTTACGGTTCCACAATGGCTCCATAATGGAGTTGGCAAAGCGGAAGGCCATAATATTTTGCACGGTTTCTTTACCCAGGTAATGGTCAATACGATAGATCTGGCACTCATCAAAAATACCTTTCAGTAATTCGTTCAGCTCTTTGGCTGTTTCCAGGTCGTGGCCAAACGGTTTTTCGATGATGATGCGTACCTTTTGTTTATCCTCGGCCAGTTTGGCTTTTGATATGTTTGAGGCGATGATAGGGAAGAAATTTGGTGCTACCGCAAGATAGAATAATACGTTAGCAGTAGTTTTCCACTCCTTGTTGTGTGCATCAATACGTTTGCCAAACTCTTTATAGGTTTCAAAGTCGTTTGCGTCTGATACCTGGTAATAGATGCTTTTTTCAAATTCGGCCCATTTCTTGGCATCGGCTTTACCGCTGCGCGAGAACTGGTCGATATCGTTATGCAAATTGGTTCTGAACTGCTCGTCTGTCAGTTTAGTACGGCCGGTGCCGATGATAGAGAATTGGTTTGGCATCCAACCGTCTAAAAACAGGTTGTACAATGCCGGTGCAATTTTGCGCGAGTTTAAGTCGCCCGTACCGCCAAATATGATAAATATAGTAGGTTCGGATTTTGTGCTGTTATTACTCATGATAGTAATGTTTTTTATTTAAAAAAGGAGGCTAAGTGTCTTAATTCCTGCCTCCTCATTCTTGTTTCTTTATTTATCGTCAACCGGTGCCCATTGTGTATGGAAGGTGCCTTCTTTGCCTATCAGTTCGTAGGTATGCGCCCCAAAATAGTCGCGTTGTGCTTGCGTAAGGTTTGATGGCATACGCTCGCTGCGGAAAGCATCAAAGTATTCTAAAGAAGCCGCATAAGCAGGTGTTGCAATACCCGCGTTAACTGCCGATGAAACTATTTTACGGATGCCCGGAAGTGTTCCTTTAACCAAAGCGGCAACATCAGCATCTAAAAGCAAATGCTCCAGGCCCTTGTTTTTACCGTAAGCGCCGTAAATGTTCTCCAGGAATTTAGAACGGATGATACAGCCACCCCTCCAGATCTTGGCAATTTCATCAAGCTTCAGGTCGTATTTGTATTCGGCAGAGGCAAGCGACAGCATGTGCATACCTTGTGAGTAGCTGATGATCATGGTGAAATAGAAAGCCTGCTCTAAAGCAGTTAACAGTTCATCTACGCTACCTTCAATGGTTTGGTTATCGTTAGTGCTGTATATGCCTGCTGCTTTTGTGCGTAGTGCTTTGTATTTTGATAGATCGCGCATGGCAACAGCGGTATCTACCGTTGGGATAGGTGCCTGCAAATCCATAGCGCTTTGCGATGTCCATTTACCGGTACCTTTTGCACGGGCCTCATCTTTAATATCGTCTAAAAGCAAATGGTCGGTGCCTGGTGCTTTAAACTTGAAAATGTCCTTAGTGATATCTAACAAAAATGATTGCAGGCGGCCGTTGTTCCAGTCGGTAAATATTTTACCGATGGCATCGTTATCCAGCTTTAAGCCTTTCTTCAATATCTCGTAGGTTTCGGCAAGTAATTGCATAATACCATACTCGATGCCATTGTGCACCATCTTGACAAAGTGACCGGATGCACCAGGACCAATATAAGTTACGCAAGGCGCGCCATCAACTTTAGCAGCTATGGCTTCAAATATCGGCTTCATTACATTGTAGGCGTCTTTATCGCCACCCGGCATCATGCTTGGGCCGCGGCGGGCGCCCTCTTCACCACCAGATACGCCCATACCGAAGAAATGCAGGCCTATGGCCTCCAGTTGGTCAACACGGCGGTTGGTATCAGTAAAGTGCGAGTTACCGCCATCAATTAAAATATCGCCTTTATCTAAAAGCGGGGTAAGCTCCTCAATTACGGCATCTACAATTTTACCGGCAGGTACCAGCATCATAATAGCACGTGGTGTACTAAGGCTTTGTATAAACTCTTTTACATCGCCAAAACCCTTTACTTTTCTGTCGCCAGCCTCTTCATTTAAAGAAGCTACTTTTTCAGCGTCTTTATCGTGACCGGCAGCTGCATAACCGTGGTCGGCTATGTTCAGGAGCAGGCTACGGCCCATTACGCCTAAGCCTATCATACCGAAAGCATATTTATCTGTTGTTGCGCTCATGTTATTTGAGGTTTTCTTTTTTTAAATTTTCTAATATTTCCTTAGTAGCTTCAAAGGAGGTATGCTGGTAGGCCTGCATGCCTAATTTATCGGCGGCCAGTGCAAACATCTTCCGGTCGTCAAAGTATACGCATTCCTGTGGGCTGGCAAGGGCTATACCCATGGCAAGCTTAAATATGGCCGGGTCTGGCTTCCGGATTTTTACTTCACATGATGACACAAATGCGTCAAAAACATCATGCAGCTTAAACTTTTTAACACGGTAATCATTCAGCTCCTTGCCCTCGTTATTAATGGCTATGATGCGGAAACCACAATCTTTTTTCCATTCCTTTAACCACTTTAACATGTCAGGCAATTCTTTTGATTGCTTGAACATGAAATTTTTGAAGTCCTCGCGTGTAAAATCGCGCGGATGGTTAAATATAACGGTGTCCAGGTACTCGTCAAGGTCAACACCAGAGGCTTCGTATACGTTAAATATAAACGTATGCAATTCGCTCAGCTCTTTATAGTCAAGCCCAAACAGCCGGGCAGCCTCTTGCCGGGATTCATGCCCCCAGCCATTGGTAAGCAACACACCGCCAATATCAAAAAATAAGACTTTTACTGATGTAGCTTCCACTGTGTTTATGCTTTAGCTTTTTGATCTTCGATAGCTTTCAGCAATTTTTCGAAAGGCTTGTTGAATTTCTCAATACCTTCATCTTCCAGGTCCTGGGTGATCTTGTCCAGATCAATACCTAAAGCTTTTAATCTGCCTAAGGTTTCGGTAGCCTGGTCTAAACCTAATATCAAAGTATCTGCTGCAATACCATGGTCACGGAATGCTTCAATAGTTTCCAATGGAACGGTATCAACAGTATCCGAACCGATTAAGGCCTCAACATATTTGGTATCTTTAAACGCAGGGTTTTTACTGCCGGTACTTGCCCAAAGCAAACGTTGTGGCTTACCGCCTTTTGCTTCCAAAGCTTTCCAACGCTCGGTGCTGAACACCCTTTTGTAAATTTCGTATGCTTTTTTAGCAGATGCGATAGCTACTTCACCAACCAGTCCATTTTCGCCTTTTTCCTGTAATAATGGGTCAACAACCACATCAATACGGCTTAAAAAGAAACTTGCTACCGATGAGATATGTTCAATGTTATGGCCTGCGGCTAAATGGTCTTCTAAACCAGCGATGTAAGCTTCGGTAACCTCTTCGTAACGCTCTAAACCAAATAGTAAAGTAACATTAATATTGATGCCCTTGGCGATAGACTGGCGGATAGCTTTCAAGCCCGGTTTTGTGCCCGGAATTTTGATCATCACGTTCTCGCGGTCAACCTGTTTCCAAAGTAACTCAGCTTGTTTGGCAGTACCTTCAGCATCTAAAGCCAAAAACGGAGAAACCTCAAGGCTTACGTAACCGTCAGAACCTTTAACGCCTTCGTTATATACACCACTGAACAGATCGGCAGCAGCCTGGATGTCTTTGATAGCTAAACCAAAGAAAAGCTCTTCGGTAGTTTTGGCGGTTGCGCCAAGTGTTTTTATATCCGCATCATAATCAGAACTGCTGGTTATGGCTTTTTCAAATATCGCGGGGTTTGAGGTTACGCCTCTTACGCCATCCTCGTCTATCAGTTTTTGTAATTTACCCGATGAGATGATTTCGCGGTCAATAAAATCAAGCCAGATGCTCTGGCCGAAATCATGTATTTGTTTTACGTTATTTGCCATGATGAATGTATATAGTGTTGTTTTAAATTCTTGTTTATTATTAATTTTTTGTTGCACAAATCTCAGGTTTAATACACCCGATAGTGTAATATTAATCTCCTTATTATGTTAGGCTTAAGTCACAATTATCAGTTATTCTCTGCTGTTAAAATTTGCAGATTGTACCCAATAAAAAGCCCGCTTTCTATAACGCCGGTTATGGCTTTTATATCACGTTCCAGGCTATCTTTTATTTTATCAAAATAGCAATCCAGTATCAGGTTGCCATTCTCAGTAATAATAGAACCGTCCTTCCCTTTTGCGGGCCTTAAGGCTATGTTGTTGGCGCCAAGTTTTTTCAGTTCGGCCTCTACATGCAATAGTGCCTGCGGGAAAACCTCAACCGGTACCGGGAAGTTTGTTCCCAACTTTGGCACCAGCTTGCTATCGTCAACAATAATGTAGTTTACCTTGCTACTGCTTATCAATAGCTTCTCTTTAAACATAGCGCCACCGCGGCCTTTTATCAGCCAGTTGTTTGGGTCAACCTCGTCGGCCCCGTCAAAAAGCCAATCGGGGGTGTGTTCAAACAAAGTGGTGAGCGGGATGCCCAGCTTGCTGCAAAACATCGTTATTTCTAATGATGTTGGTATAGCCAATATGTTCAACTCTTCTGCCTTTATCCTTTCAGATATGGCCAATAACGCCATATAAACCGTAGAGCCCGAGCCCACACCAAGCACATCGCCATTTTTTACCATTGCGGCAATTTGCTGCGCTACCTTTTGTTTGCCTGCCGGGTTGACGATCTGCGACGACCATTGAAGCGTACTAATTAAACTATCCATGCTTGGAGATTGGAGATGTTAGATATGAGATTTGAGATGAAGACCTACCAAAGTTTGTCTCATGTCTCAAATCTCACTTCTCATATCTATAACAAAGCTTTCGCTCTTTTAACTACGTTTTCAATTGTAAAGCCGAAGTGTTTGTACAGGTCGTCTGCCGGGGCCGATTCACCAAAGGTGGTCATGCCCAGCATATCGCCTTCGTCGGTAGTGTATTTGTGCCATCCCATTGGTGATGCCATTTCAACAGCTAAACGTTTGCGGCTTGCTTTAGGGAATACCTTCTCTTTGTAAGCAGCATCCTGTTTCTCAAACAACTCCCATGATGGCATGCTCACCACACGGGTAGAGATACCGTCTTTTTCAAGCTGTGCCTGTGCATCTAAGATCAACGCAACTTCAGAACCGGTAGCCAGTAATATCAAATCAACACCTTTGCTGGCTTCTGATAAGATGTACGCACCTTTTTCCAGGTCGGCAGCTTTACCGTATTTGTCCTGATCAAGTATAGGCAATGCCTGGCGGGTAAATACCAACACTGTTGGGCCGCCTTTTTTCTCGATAGCTACCTTCCATGCAAATGCGGTTTCGTTAGCATCGGCAGGGCGTATAACAGTTACGTTAGGGATTGCGCGCAGCGATGATAAATGCTCTACAGGCTGATGCGTGGTTCCGTCTTCTCCTAAACCGATACTATCATGGGTATAAACAAATATCGGGCTTATCTTCATAATGGCCGCCAAACGGATCGGCGGGCGCATATAATCAGCAAATTGCAGGAAGGTTGCGCCAAACGGTAACAAGCCTTTTGTTAAGGACATACCGTTTAATGCCGAACCCATAGCATGTTCGCGGATACCGAAGTGGAAGTTGCGGCCGCCCCTGTTCTCAGACGTAAATGAATCAAAATCTTTCAGGTTGGTTTCTGTTGATGGCGAAAGATCCGCGGCACCACCAATAAGGTTTGGCAGGCTTGCAGCAACAGCGTTCAACACTTTACCAGATGCCTGGCGGGTTGCCATTTTAGGGTCGCTACCTTTAAATACCGGCAGTTTATCTGTCCAGCCTTTTGGCAGATCGCCTTTAAAAGCAGCTTCATATTCGGCAGCCAGTTCGGGGAATTTCTCTTTGTATTTGGCAAAAAGCTCATTCCATTTGGCTTCGGTTTTCTCGCCGCGTGCGCCTTTTTCGTGGTAGTATTTTAATACTTCGGCAGGTACGTTGAATGATTTCTCCGGATCGAAACCGAAAAACTCTTTTACCAGTTTAATTTCATCAGCCCCCAGCGGCGAACCGTGTGAACCTGCGGTGCCTGATTTGTTAGGGCTGCCGTAAGCGATCAATGAACGTACGCGGATCAACGATGGTTTCTGCGTTTCAGATTTCGCGTTGATCAACGCCAGCTCTAAAGCATGGGTATCGTTAACATCCGGCAGGTCCTGTACATGCCAGCCGTATGCGCGGAAACGGGCGCTTACATCTTCATTAAAGGCAATATCGGTGCTGCCTTCAATAGAGATGTGATTATCATCGTATAAATAGATCAAGTTACCTAACTGTAAGTGCCCTGCCAATGAAGCAGCCTCAGAAGTTACGCCTTCCATCATATCGCCATCACTACAAATAGTGTAAATGTTGTAGTTGAAAAGATCGAAACCCGGTTTATTGTAACGTGCCGCTAAATGTTTTTGGGCGATAGCAAAACCAACAGCGTTTGCAAAACCCTGGCCCAACGGACCGGTGGTAACATCAACACCCGGTGCCAAACCGTATTCGGGGTGGCCGGCAGTTTTGCTGTTTAACTGGCGGAATTGTTTGATATCATCTAAAGAAAGATCATACCCGGTAAGGTATAAGAAATTGTATTGTAAGATACAAGCGTGACCTGCAGAAAGGATAAACCTGTCGCGGTTTGCAAAATCAGGATTTTTGGGGTTATAATTTAAAAACTTGGTCCAAAGTACATGGCCCATCGGTGCCAAAGCCATTGCCGTGCCCGGGTGGCCCGAATTTGCTTTTTGTACTGCATCTGCCGAAAGGATCCTTACGGTATCTATTGCTAATTGTTCCAGTTCTTTGTTTTGTTTTTCCATTGTTGTAAGTAAAAAAAGAAAGATGATTATTTTGTTGGGGTTGCCATTGCGGTATGTGTAACGGGGTGCTTATCCTCCTGCCACAACTTGGCCCCGCCTTTAATGCCGTCGGCATTGGTTACTATTTTCATGTTTTTGTCCAGCTTAAAATCAAGCAGGTCAGAGTTGCCGCCGCCTATATACAAATAGTCGTAGTTGAATACCGTTTTTAATATTTCAAAAACTTTTTTGATGCGTCGGTTCCATTTTTTTTCGCCTATTTCGTCAAGTGCCTTATCGCCAATATACTGGTCGTAATCGCGGCCTTTTGATACCGGATGATGTGATACCTCCAGGTGCGGCAAAAGGTGCCCGTCCATTAACAGGGCGGTGCCAAAACCAGTGCCCAGGGTAATTACCATTTCAAGCCCCTTGCCGCTTACTACGCCAAGGCCCTGCATATCGGCATCATTCACAACCTGCACATCCTTGCCCAGGTCGTCCTGCAGTAGTTTCCTAAAGTCAACGTCTTTCCAAAAATCGTTGCCCAGGTTTGGCGCTGTTTTTACAATGCTGTTGCGTACATACCCCGGGAAGCCTACCGATATCTTATCGAAAGCCGGGAAATCTTTCACCAGTGTATTAATAGCCTTAACCACATTAGCCGGATTGGCCGGTTTGGGTGTTACTATTTTTTTGTAATCCATGGTAAGGTCGCCCTTGCTGTTCAGGATAGTAGCTTTAATACTGGAGCCACCGATATCAATTGAAAGGATTTTTAACTTAGAAGGCGTTGTTTTCATGTAACCGGTGATATGGGTTGAATGTATTAGCAGGTTTCAGTGCGTAAATATCACATTTTTAATAATAAATAGATATTATTTAGCTATAATATTAAACGCCAAATAAACAGCATACGAATAACATAATTGTAATGCTGGTGTTATTTTATTAGCGAACACGTTGTAGTACTAACCCCATTACCGTAAAGCGGTTTTTATTAATTGGCTTTTATGACATTGAAGCAACGGAAATAAGGGGTTAACAAACCTACGTGTCGTTGCGACGTGGCAATCCCCGACATGCTTGTCGCCTACTTTATATCGAAGATTGCCACGCTACGCTCGCAATGACGCGCGTAGAATACAACGCTTTGCTAAATCACAAACTTATTTACCCCACCCTTTAAGTAATAGCTTTTCCCTTTCCAAACAAACACCCCATCGGTTTTTATTGGCAGGTTGATGCTGATATTCCATTTGGCGCCATTCTTAATATAATTAACCGCCACTGTACCGTTGGGGTGCGGCATTTCGCCGGATGCGTTTTCCATTTTGCCTAAATGCGGCTCAACTTTAATTTTGCTAAAGCCCGGCGCATAACTATCTATCCCCAATATCGTGCGGAAGAACTCGATATTCGGGCTGGCGCCCCAGGCATGGCAATCAGAGCGGTTGTGCTCCAGATCAGAGATCTCGGCCCAGGTGGTGAGCCCCATTTTGATGTTGTTGCGCCATATATCCAGCCAGTTCATATAATCATTACCCAAGCCGCCTTTTACCATAGCCTGGTGTACATAGTATTTAAAATAGATGGTAGATTTTACCAGGCTGGTATCATTTTCCAGCTTTTTGCTAAGCGTGGCGGCATTGATGCCTGTTGACACTCCACTTAAAATAGCCAGTGCATTGGCGTGTTGTGACCAGGTTGCCTTCTCTTTAGTATCCGCAAAAAGCCCTTTCCCGGCATCCCAGTAGTTTTTCTGTATGGTGAGTTTTAGCTGCGCGGCCTTAGTGGCATATTTTTGCGCGTATGCAGGCTCGCCCAGTTTGGCTTCCATTTCGGCAGCTTGCTGGTAGGCCCATAATAACTGCATATCCAACATAGCCGAATTGCCGTCCTTATCTTTGGGTGGCTGGCCAAAGTCCCACCCCTTATTGCTTACCCAGTCGACAAACGTCCAATACGGCGGATTTTTTAGCGAGCCATTTGCCTGTTGGTATTTGCTGAAGAAAGCCAGCACCTGGCGCACGCCGTCAAGTTTATCTTTTACAAATTCAGGGTCGTTGCGGTACATCCAATAGTCGTGCAACATGCCAACATACCAAAGCGAAAAAGTAGATATGATCTGCGGACTGTATGATGGGTGCCTGCTCAAAGTTATCCCCTCGGCAATGCGCGAGTGGTCTATCAGGTTAAGGGCGTTGCGGGCAAGGCGGTCGTCTCCGGTGTTGTAATAAGATACTAACGCCTGGATGCGGCCATCGCCAATGTATTGCAGCTGCTCATAATAAGGGCAGTCAAAATAGGTTTCAACCGCGCATGAGCGGGCCGTGCGCCAGCCAATATCCATTATCTGCTGTATTTCGGGGTTGCCGGTTTGTATTGTGGCGTTCTGTTTAAAAGGATAGCCTGTGAAGGTGCCGTAAATATCATCAATGGTAAGCGGTTGGTCTTTTGTGGTGATGTTAACCAATATGTACCTGTATGTACGGAAAGCCAGCGTGGTAAAACTTTGATTTGCCGAACCATCGGCAGTAATGCTATCCTTACGGCCTACAAATTTATAACCATCCACATCGTTACGGTTAGGCTTTACCATTTCGTATGTATTACCTACGTTCACCATAGGCGATTCGCAGTAGGTGAACGAAATGCCAGCCTTATCGCCCCCGCTCATGTTCAGGGTTAAATAGGCGTTGGTTAAAAATGATTGATCCAGCAGCATGGATGCTGTGGTATTGGCCGGGATGGTTATTGCACTTTTAGTAGCCGGGAAACCCGCGGGCGCAATAAAACCTTTTGCCTTACGCAGCGATGCCAACCGCTGCGTTTTCAATTCCATTTGCGGAATGGCCGATGGTACCAGCATCCACCCAAACCCGTTGGTTATGCCCTTTGGGTTACCGTTATCTATTTTTTGGGCTTGCAGCCACTGGCTATCATTAAAGTTATTGGCAACCCAGTCTTTAAGGTTCTGGTGCATATCTACCATTTCGCCCGGGCCGGCAACGTAATAGGTAGCATACCCAACACCTGTTAACGGGGCGTAGGCTTTGTTACGGATGCCTTTCCAGGTATTATTGGTGTTCAGGATCTCTTCTTTTTCGGTGTCGCCCTGTAAAATGAATGCCGTACGCTCAGATATCTGTGCTTCGGGGCGGGTGTCGCCATCGTTCCAAACCAAAGCGGCCACGGTGTTTTTGCCGGCTTCTAAATAAGGGGCTATATCTATGGTTTCATAATTCCAGTAATAGGTATCGCCACGGGCCGGGCCCATGCTAACCAGCTTTTCATTCACGTATAATTTATAACGGTTATCTGCCGATACATGGATCACAAATTTGGCGGGTTTGGTAGGCAGATCAACGCTTTTGCGGAAATGATAAACCCCGTAGCCATTGTTAGGCTCGTTGGGTATAGTTATCCATTGTGCCCTCCATTGTTTGCTTAGCAAGTGGGGATTTATGTTTTGCGCGAAGGTTTTAGAAACAATAAAACACAGCAGGAGTAAGGCAAGTTTGGTAAAGGATCTCATTATAGGTGTATTACAGGTTCATCTAAAGATACGGTTTGTAATAGTACAATTCTCTGCCACGTCATTGAGGTACGAAGCAATGACGCGCGGGGAGGTGTGATATAGAATTACTTCCTAATATCCCTAACCATAAACTCAAGCGCTGATTTGTCTTCTAATGGCTTAGCCGCGGGCTTTTCGCCCAGATACATTACTCGGTTTGTTGCGGAATTATAGGCCGGCCATGCCGGTAAGCCCGTTCCATTCGGGTTACTGTTTTTAACAAAGTTTACCCAATAGGACGATATGGTTTCGGCCAGGTGATCATCCACAGGCTCAAACGGGCGGTGTAAAAATTTCAGGTTGTTGAATACATAAGCAACTTCGCCGGTGTGGAAAGCGCCGTACTTTTTAAATGCCTCGGTGGCAGGCAGGCGGCGTGTAAAGCGGTACACATAAACCTTGGCTTTGCCTTTTGTGCTCTGCGTCTTTGCCCAAGTATAATTTTGTATACCAAAAGTTTGATCGCGAGAGATATTTATCTGCGACCTTGCGGCTTCTTCATCATTTGATGCCGGGTATAGTTTTAAAAATTCTGGCGCGCGTTTACCATATTTTTTCTTCGCTTCGGCTATATAATTTGCCGCATTCTTTAGTTGGCCGATGAATGCATCATCGGCATTCCAGCCGGTGAGTACGGGTACGTTATTCTCTTTGTTCGCTGCAAAAGTTGCGGCAACACTTTGCGGTAATAAATAACCATCTATAATTGGCCGCCCACCAAATTGTTTAAGTAATTCTTCGGCGGGTAGTTTACGCAGGTCTGCTAATGATACTGCACCAAGCTTTTGGGCGGTTTTTAATCCTTCGGCTTCTGCCTGTTTTAGCGTTATTCCGCCAAAGGGGCCTTCCAAAAAATTTGCCCCGCTTTCGGCAATAGCTTTATTAAAAAGCCCTTTGCCCAAAGGTGATGCCACCAGGTCATTCACACTCATAGATCCCGCCGATTGGCCCGCAATGGTTACATTAGCAGGGTCGCCACCAAAGGCCGCTATGTTTTTTTGAACCCATTTTAAAGCCGCCAGCATGTCCATTAACCCGTAGTTACCCGAGGCATGATTAGGCGATTCTTTGGTCAGTTCGGGGTGGGCAAGAAAGCCCAGTATGCCAACCCGGTAAGTAATGCTTACCAAGATGATCCCTTTTTTAGCCAGAGCCACGCCATCATAAATAGGCACATTCGTTCCCCCGCTTACAAAACCGCCGCCATAGATCCACACCATTACCGGCCTTTTTTCGGTTGGTGCTCTGGCACCCGTCCAAACATTCAGATACAGGCAATCTTCGCTCAGCGGTTCATCTTTTATCAGAAACTCACGGGTGTAAACACCAAACTCGTTGGGTTTGCCCTGTATTGGGCTTTCGGCAAAATCGGTGCATTCCTTTATGCCGCTCCATGAAGTAACCGGTTGCGGTGCTTTCCAGCGTAACTCACCAAAAGGCGGCGCGGCAAATGGGATCCCCTTAAATATATGAATGCTTTTATCATCACTTGTTGTTCCTGATATTTTACCGGCATCGGTTTGTATAACATTGAGATTGCTTTGCGCGGAACATAAGGTGCATAACAGGATTAGTGGCAGGAGTAATAAACGTTTCATATTATAGATTTAAAATTTTAACCACAGAGTACACAAAGGGGAAACCACAGAGAGCACAGAGATTTTTTAGTAAGCTTCTTTGCGCCCTCTGTGAAAATCTCTGTGTCCTCTGTGGTTAAATTAATAAACTAAAACCAATTTACGGTTTTACAGCAGGTTTACTATACTTTGCTGTGCGGGCATCCTTGATAACACCTTTCCAGTTTAAACCGTAACCAAAATCGTAAACATGTCCTTCCGAATCGGTGTAGCATTTCATATCATGCGGAACATCCTCAAATTGCGCCTCTACCACATTCATATCCAATGGCATTTGCAGGGGCAATAAGGCCGACGGCTCTGCTTTGCCGGTCAGGATATCCAGGCTTGCCTGTCCCTGTACGCCAAAATCGGCAATAATGGCGCTGGCTTGTTTCTCCAATTCAGCAAAAACCATGGGGTTGTTCAGATTTACCGATACAATAACCGGCTTGCCCTTCATTTTGGCATAAGTATCGGTCACCATGGCCAGGTCGGTAACGTTTGTTGATGTTTCCGACTTGCCTTTATAACTGCGGTTGGTGAATGTTTCTAAGGGGTCGCCGCCTGCAATACTGGTTTCACGGGCGGTTTCGGCAGTGTATTTACCGTATTGTAGTGATACCGGCAAATAGCCATTACCTCCATTTTTTGCATCATCCTCGCTATACCCGCCATGGCCAATGGGGCTGGCAATAAATACCAGTGCGTAATCGGCCTCTTCAGGATTTTCGGTCACCTTAAAATATTTTTTAACGGTTTCTATATTAACCGGATACTCTGTTTTTTCTGGATAAGGTATTCCCAGGAAGTTTTTACCGGCCGGGGTGAATTTTTTAGGCACATAAACGGTTTTGCCCGTTTGCAGCGGTAAAACGTTCGCTTTGTTTTTCAGCATTACGATAGATTTTAGCTGCGCCTCGTAACCTGCTTTCATAAACCCGGCGTTGCCGACTGTCTTTTTGGTCGATTCAACATCAAGGTATGGGTTCTCAAATAATCCTGTACGGAAACTACCCCTCAGCAAACGCACGGCCGACTGCTCAAACCTGGCGCGCATAAAAGCTTCGCCATGGTCTTTTACGCCCATTTTGTATGCTTCTAAAACAGGGGCCATATCGTTATTGCCGCCAAACTGATCAACACCGGCCATCAGTATTTTATAGTGACGTTCGGCAATTGTCGCTTTTTCCATCCCCCATGATTTCCCCGACAGGAAGCTGTTGATAACCGTTTCGTCGCCGGTAACCAGCCAATCGGTACAAACCACGCCATCGTAATGGTACTTGTTGCGTAGCAAATCGGTGATGATGTATTTGTTATAATTGTTGGCCACGTTCTCGTGGTTTTTGGTATCCTGGTTAAATGATATGGTATAATATGGCATCACTGCGGCAGCCATGCCTGTTTTACCCGCAAGTTTAAATGCGCCCTGGATAAAAGGGATCATAGCTTCATTAAAGTTATTGCCGGGGTAAACAGCATATTTACCAAAGCCATAATGGGCATCGCGACCGCCCTCGCCTGCACCACCGCCTGGCCAGTGTTTCACCATGGCGTTAACGCTGTTGTAACCCCAGCCGTCGCTTATTTCTTTTGTGCCGGTTGAGGTTTGAAAACCGTCGATATAAGCACGGGCCATATCGGCCGCCAACTGCGGGTCTTCACCAAAGGTGCCGCTTACACGGTTCCAGCGCGGGTCGGTAGAGATATCCACCTGTGGCGATAGCGCTGTGGCTATACCCAACGCGCGGTACTCCTGCGCGGCTATGTTGCCAAATTTTTGCGTTTCGGCGGGGTTAAAAGTAGCAGCCATCCCCAACGAGCCAGGCCACATAGAAATGGTGCCACCTGCACCGCCATTATATTCGGCAGTAGCCACGGTGCCATGGCGTGGATCTGAACTGTTATTGGCCGGGATACCCAGGCCAATACCTTCTACAAATGCCTGCGCGTTATTACTCCACTTTGCGGCCACCTCCGGGCTTTGTACCGAGGTTACCAACACATGGCGCACGTTATCTTTTTCTAAAAACTGTTTCTGCTGATCGGAAAGGTCGAACGGGTTAGCACCGCTTTCGGCGAACGCTTTACCGCTATAAAAACCAGCGAATGGCCCAACCGGTGCGGCGGGGATCATCTGATGGCGGCTGTACAGCATCAGCCCGGCTATTTGCTCCACACTCATTTTCGAGGCCAGGTCTTTTGCCCGTACATCAACCGGCAGGCGCCAGTCTTCATACTTATCCAGTTTGCCGTTCTTGTTCAGGTCTTTAAAGGCAAGGCCATCAACCATTAAAATTTTAACGCCCGATGTGGTTGAATACCCAAGGCTTTGCCCACCCTTATTGGTTACAAGGGCAATGTTGCCATTTTTGGTTTCGGTCCATTTGGTTTGTGCAGATACAACAGCAGGCAACAAGGCCAGCAGCAACAGGTAATTTTTTTTCATAAACACTTTCAGGTTAAAGCGGTATATATAAAGCTAACAGCCTTATACTTATAATTGGTTGTTAATAACAAGTAAGACTATTGTGTCATTATTACACAATACTAAATCTGTCTCTTATACACATCT
>NZ_LGEK01000238.1 GCF_001636615.1 Mucilaginibacter sp. L294
CTGACGTGGAGCGCCGCGAGCTGGTTCGCGCAAATAGAGGACATGGCCTAGTCCCAATTGCGTGTGCAGAGCCTGATCGCGTCGCAGATCCCTGTGCATGCTACTCTTATGACTCACTCTGCGACGTTCTATCTGCACGGTCACGCGCTGCTTGCCTGCGTGCAGCTCGCGCTCCTCCTGAAGACTCAGCGCGGCCCCGTTTCGCCGTCCGCCGGCCATTGACGGCAAAGACACTATCCACGATGTTCGCTCGCCCTACTACCCCTCTTTTACTGTCGTTGCTGGCGTCTGTTTGTGCCATCTCGGCCTGCACCGTCGGTCCCGACTATGCCGGTGCGCCGCAGGTCGCGCCCGACGCCGCGCATGCCTCCAACTTCGTGCGTACGCCCGCGGTCGGCATGGTCGCGACACGTGCACCGAGTCAATGG
>NZ_LGEK01000245.1 GCF_001636615.1 Mucilaginibacter sp. L294
CGAGGAGTACAAGGCACAGATCATCGAAGGTATTCCGGCGAACGAGGAGCTCTCCCTCTACACCCAGGGTGAGTTCACGGATCTCTGCCGTGGCCCGCACGTGTCCAACACGGGCAAGCTGCGCGCGTTCAAGCTGATGAAGGTCGCCGGCGCCTACTGGCGCGGCGATTCCAACAACGAGATGCTGCCCCGCATCTACGGCACCTCTTGGCTGAATGACAAGGACCTCAAGGCCCATCTGCTTCAGCTGGAAGAAGCCGAAAAGCGCGATCCCCGCCGCATCGGCAAGCAACTCGACCTGTTCCACATGCAGGAAGAAGCGCCGGGCATGGTGTTCTGGCACCCGAAGGGCTGGGCCATCTGGCAGGCTGTGGAGCAGTACGTGCGCGGTGTTTACCGCAGCAGCGGCTATAAGGAGGTCCGTGG
>NZ_LGEK01000241.1 GCF_001636615.1 Mucilaginibacter sp. L294
GGTGAAGCCACTTCCCCTCCAGCGCCGGCACGTCGTGGAACAGGCGAAGCAGTTCGTCCGCCAGTACCAGTTCGATCTCGGCGGACTTGGCATACGGGACCATCGTGTACATCAGGTCGACCACCAGGGGCGCCGGCGTCATCTGCATGGCACTGGGCCGATCGGTTGCAGACGGGCGGCGATCCAGTGTGGGTGGCAGGTTGCGCAGCCAGGGGTTGGGCTCGAGCTGGAAGAGATACACCGACAGCTTGTTCTCGCTCTGCGCATCCATCTCCGCCGGCGAATCGAACACGACGGCAGACTCCGCCGCCAACAACGGAATATGCGCGCGCACGAGTTGGCGCAACGATTCGCTGACCCAGCGCACCACCTGCCCGCTATCGACGGAAGCCATGGGCATCACA
The DNA here is from genome assembly GCF_001636615.1 of Mucilaginibacter sp. L294. Classification (GTDB taxonomy): domain Bacteria; phylum Bacteroidota; class Bacteroidia; order Sphingobacteriales; family Sphingobacteriaceae; genus Mucilaginibacter. The sequence goes on from NZ_LGEK01000241.1 coordinate 405, forward strand.
AGGTAAACAGGGTATAGG
>NZ_LGEK01000246.1 GCF_001636615.1 Mucilaginibacter sp. L294
GTCATGCCCATGCGCTTGGCGGTCAACTGGAACAGCGCGTCGCGCACGGTAGCGTTGGGCGTGACCTTCGGCACCTGGTCACCGGTGCGCATCACGTCGCGCACATAAGTAAGCAGACGCCGCCCGAGCGCGCCACCCGGATGCGAGCGCGCAAAGTCGTCCCGTCCGAAACCGCGTGCGTCGAGCACCGCGACCGCGAGTGCGGCACCGAGCGCGAGCGCTGCGGTGGTGCTGGCGGTGTGCGCGAGAGTCATCGGACAGGCTTCTTTCGACACTGCAGAAGTCAGATGCACGTCGGCCAGTTGTGCGAGACTCGACGACGGGCGTCCCGTCATTGCAATCAGCTTCGCGCCGATCCGCTTGATGAGCGGCAGGATCGCCACGAGTTCTTCGGTTTCACCGGAATTGGACAGTGCAAGGA
>NZ_LGEK01000248.1 GCF_001636615.1 Mucilaginibacter sp. L294
GTGCATCGCGGTCAACATGCCCATCGCCACCTCACGCAGCTGGCGGTGCCCGTGCGGGGCTCGGTCACGCTGTTGCTTGACGACGGCACCGGTCCGGCGACCGTCGTGCTCGACGATCCCACGCAAGGCCTGCTCCTGGGCAGCATGGTCTGGCGCGAGCTCTACGATTTCAGCGACGACTGCGTCCTGATGGTGCTGGCGGATCAGTTCTACGACCCCGCCGACTACATCACCGACTACGCGCAGTTCCTGCGGGAAGTGCAGGGCACGCGCTACGTGGAAGGGCTGGCCCTGTGACGAAGCCCGCGTAATGGACGTACCTTTTCTCGATGTGCGTGCCATCAATGCACGCCATGCCGACGAACTGAAGGCCGCCGCGGGGCGCGTCATCGACTCGGGCTGGTACGTGCTCGGCCAG
>NZ_LGEK01000247.1 GCF_001636615.1 Mucilaginibacter sp. L294
CCGCACCCACTTCGAGGTACTGCCCGTTGGCAAACTTGAACGGATAGGAGAAGTGGATCACCGAGTGCAGCTGGTCGTTGCGATCCGGACGATTCGCGCCCTGCCCGGTGTACACACCGACGCCGAACACGCCGTAGTCGCCGGAACCTTTCAGGCCCGACTTGACCAGATAGGCATCGCGCTCCTTGATCTCCTTCGGTGTCCAGTAGAAGAACACGCCGAGATCGCGCTCATCGCGTACGGCGGAATTCAAGGCGTCGGCGCGATCCAACGCAAGACGGTTCTGGCTCGACTGCAGGTCTTCCCAGCCATAGGGGATCTTCGACTGGCCGGCGCGGATACGATAGGTCTTGTCCTTGTCGAGCCACAGGTCTGCGTAGGCATCGCGTAGCTGGGCGAAGTTGCCCGTGCTCGACCC
>NZ_LGEK01000250.1 GCF_001636615.1 Mucilaginibacter sp. L294
ATGCACGCTGCGATGGCGGATTCGGTTTGATCAAAGGTGCCAACGTAGGTGATGCGGTATTTATCCCGTCGGGTGGGTTGGGTTGCTACCACAATGCTGTCACTGGGGATGTCTTCTTTCCAGAACCACATGTCATGATCTGCTGGATCATCGCCGATATGGGAGACAACCCTTGTGTACCGTTCGTTGCGTTGTTGTATGTAATCAACGTGGATGATGTATCCGCCATCATGGTGTGCAGCAATCAAATCCTGCAGGGCGTGTGCATGATCGGTGTTTCCAAGAAACGACATGGGGCATCCTTCCAACAAACACTCATTACCCAGGCGGTGGGAAACCGGCCCGGAAGTGATGGAGCCACCCATTATGCCACCAACACTGCTCCCGTGGGTGGCACCAAGACACACACTACACAGA
>NZ_LGEK01000249.1 GCF_001636615.1 Mucilaginibacter sp. L294
CTTCCGGATCTTCGACGCACTCAACAACATCGACCAGATGAGGCCGGCGATCGACGCGGTGCGGGAGACCGGTACCGCTGTGGCAGAGGTGGCGATGTCGTACACCGGCGACCTCGCCGACCCCGGCGAGACGCTCTACACCCTCGACTACTACCTGCGGCTGGCCGAGCAGATCGTCGACGCCGGCGCGCATGTGCTGGCGATCAAGGACATGGCCGGCCTCCTGCGCCCCGCGGCGGCGACAACACTGGTCACCGCCTTGCGTTCGCGTTTCGATCTGCCCGTCCACCTGCACACTCACGACACCCCGGGTGGACAGCTGGCCACCTACTACGCCGCCTGGCAGGCGGGTGTGGACGCGGTCGACGGTGCCAGTGCCGCGATGGCCGGAACGACCAGCCAGCCGTCCCTGTCGGC
>NZ_LGEK01000027.1 GCF_001636615.1 Mucilaginibacter sp. L294
GCTTCACACACTCCTCGCTTCGTTCCTCCGCTGTCTCTTTCTCTCTTATCTCTCTCCCTTCCTGCTGCCGTTGTTTTCTTTCTTTTTTTTTTTGAAATGATCGGGCACCCCCAGAAACCTCCACTAGCTCGCTCGCCGGCAGCGTGAGATGTGTATAAGAGACATCTTCATCTTCATCAATGTCCCCGCCATTAATCGCCTTTAAATAAATATTCAAAGAGTTTTGAACCCTTTCTGCTATATATTCAATAAAAGGCCATGCTTCATTATTATCTGCCCGGCTCAATAAAGAATAATAATTTTTCCGATCGTCCATTTTTATAATAGCTGGCGGAAAACCATATTGCATCAATATTAGGTTCATTAATATTCGGGACAACCTTCCGTTACCGTCATCAAAAGGATGGATAGCCACAAATTTGTGGTGAAATAAAGCGGCGACAACAACCGGATGGATATTTTGGTAACTTCGTGCTTCATTATACCATTCAATTAACTCCGGCATTTTTATAAGAACCTCTTCCGGTGAAGCATAATAATGAACCTCGCCAGTTGATGTTTCAACGTGATTGGCTGTGGTTTTATATTTTCCTATTTCTATCCACTTTGTAGTCGGTTGCCCATCCGCAGTTTGTGCATCTACTTTATAAGGTTCAACTAAAATCATTTTATGGAGAGCCCTTATGTCGGTTTCTGAAATGCCTCTTGCATCCTTTACTAAATCTGTAAGAAAATGGATGGCCTCATTATGTCCACGAATATCCAAATGGTCTTTTAAAGGCTTTCCCTTTGCGGTTATGCCCTCCATTAAAAAAGCAACGGTTTCCCCATAGCTAAGTTTATTACCCTCAATAGCATTAGAATTATAGTTCCAGTCCAGGCGTAGTTTTTGCATTACACGGCCTTCTACATCAGCAGGTAATGGACGCATATCATCTATCTGCTTTTTTAAGGCATCAATTTCTTGCAGTATTGGCGCTTTGCTAAATTCTATTTCCAGATCGAGGTTCATGTTTTAAAGTTAATAATAAGTGCCAATAATCCATAAATACAAAAAAGCCGTTGCAGATATCTGCAACGGCTTCCTTATACTATGTATTTGTTTTTTTAGAATGCGAATCTAAAACCTAAACCAAACCTTGCGGCGGTAAAGTTAGAGTTGTCGCCAACGTAAAATGCAGGGCGCCAGTCAAAAGCCAGGTCTAAGGGTGTACCTTCAAGCTTGTAGTCTAAACCAAGCATTGGCCTGATGTAAAAATCGGTGCTGCCGTTGCCAAAACCCAATTGCGGGCCAACACCAACATACCAATTTAAACCATTACCATTCTGTATTTTATCCTGGTACTGGTAGTAAGCAGATAAATAAGTACCGCCTCCGCCAAACAATAGTTCGGCCTGGCCTATGCCGTTTTTTGTAAAATTATGCCTTACTGCAGGGCCAACCAAAGTTGCACCATCGCCAAAATCAATTGTTAAACCAGCCGAAGTTGCGCCGGTTTGCGCTTTAGCGGTGTTACCAAAATACAGGAAGCCTGCAACTACTAATAATAATACTTTTTTCATGCGTTTTTAATTAGATAAACAATATATAAATTCAACATACAGTGCATTTTACCAAAACAGAAATGCACCTTTTATTGCACTTTATAACCAAAGAGTAATAAATATGTTTTTAAAAATTATTTTTTAGCAAAAAACATAGTAATTTTTTCCAAAAAACGCACATTCACAGGCACTTAAATGTAATTTTCATAATTTTTAATAAAATAACCTAATAATTAAATCTACCCACCCAAGGTTAACGAATACTCATCATCAGGAATATCTGTAACAATAAATAGCTATTAATATCTAATTTAGCATATAAACTAAACCCCTTATATGCTAAGCATTCGCAACATTGTTAAACAATACGCCGGGCACCGCGCGTTAGACGATGTGAGCCTTGAGGTTGAAAGCGGTAAAATATTTGGCCTGCTTGGCCCAAATGGTGCCGGTAAAACCTCACTCATCCGTATTATTAATCAAATTACAGCCCCCGATTCGGGCGAAGTGTACTTTGACGGCGAACGCCTGAACCAGTCGCATATCGACAGGATAGGCTACCTGCCCGAAGAGCGCGGCCTCTATAAAAAAATGGAGATAGGCGAACAAATGATCTACCTGGCGCGCCTGAAAGGTTTAACACGCGATGAAGCTGTTAAAAGGCTAAAGGTGTGGTTTGAAAAACTGGAGATGGAAACCTGGTGGAAGAAAAAGATAGAGGAACTATCAAAAGGGATGCAGCAAAAAGCGCAGTTTGTGGCTACGGTGCTTCATGAGCCCGACCTGATCATCCTGGATGAACCATTCAGCGGTTTTGACCCGGTTAACGCCGAGATCATTAAAGACGAGATACTGGAACTGAACCGTAAAGGTGCTACCATCCTGTTCTCAACCCACCGCATGGAATCTGTTGAGGAGCTGTGCGATTCTATCGCCCTGATCCATAAATCGCATAAGATATTGGACGGGCGCGTTAAAACCATCCGTAACTCCTACAAAAACGACACTTACCTGGTTGAATACACCGGCGAGCAGCTTGTTTTCAACGGCGCACAACCCTTTGATATCATCAGCGAAGTTGCGGGCGAGGACAACAGCCACGTTATTAAATTAAAGCTAAATAATAACTCAGCTAATGATGTGCTGCAATACCTGATCCCTAAAACACGCATCAATATGTTGCAGGAGGTTATCCCGAGCGTGAACGAGATATTCATCGAAAAAGTAAAACAAATAGCCTAAGCCATGAAAAAAGTATTATTGATCATACAACGCGAGTATGTTACCCGCGTACGCAAAAAAGCTTTTATCGTGATGTTGCTGGCTGTACCGCTGCTTCTGGCCGGTATGACTAAGCTTATAGCTTATGTTGCCAAGGATAGCAACCAGGTTAGCAAACCGCAAACTGTTAAGGTGATTGATGAAAGCCACCAGTTTGAAGGTAAATTAAAAAACGCCAAAAACATCCAGTTTATCCCTACCGATGAAACTTTAGAAAAAGCCAAAGCGGGTTTAAAGGACAATGAAGACCTTTCGGTTTTGCTGATATCAAAGGATTACGCGCACAAGCCTGTACAATTCTTCTCAAAAAAGAAACCATCGTTTATACTTACAGGCGAGGTAGAGAACCAAATGAACCAAATAGCATCAACCAATACCATGCTGGCTAACCATATTGATACAGCCCTGATAAACAAGGCACAAAAAAACAAGGTTAACGTAAGTGCTATGGAAGTTACCGAAACAGGCACCAAAAATGCTGATGTGGGCGCCTCAATGGGTGTTGGTATAGCATGTGCTATCCTTATCTACATGTCGCTGTTTATTTATGGTGCGCAGGTAATGCGCGGCGTTATTGAAGAAAAAACAAGCCGCATCATTGAGGTGATCATCTCATCGGTAAAGCCGTTTCAGTTAATGCTTGGCAAAATTATTGGCGTAGGACTTGTTGGGTTAACCCAATTTACCGCCTGGATAGTATTGTCGGTAATTGCTACAAAAGTTGCCGGTACCAGTTCATCCAGTGGTATAATTAGTGCTTTACAAACTTTACAGAACATACCTTTTGGCTACGTGCTGGGATGCTTTTTATTCTACTTTATATCAGGCTACCTGCTTTACAGTGCTTTGTTTGCGGCGGTAGGCTCGGCGGTTGATAGCGAGACAGAAACACAACAGTTCATGTTCCCGATAACTTTGCCCCTGCTTTTCACCTATTTATTAGCAGTAACGGTACTTTTCCGCGCGCCGGATAGTCCGCTGGCCGTGTGGTTATCTATGATACCATTTACCGCGCCGGTGGCTATGATGGTACGGGTACCATTTGGTGGCGTGCCCGGTTGGCAATTAGGCCTATCAATGTTAATGATGGTATTAGGCTTTTTATTCACCACTTATGTGGCGGCCCGTATTTACAGGGTTGGCGTATTAATGTACGGCAAAAAAGCAAGTTATAAAGAACTGGTAAAATGGTTCTTTTATAAAGAATAGCTTTTTGCCGGTGAGGACACCGGCAACAGGATGCCTTTTGTTTGGTGCCCTCACCAAATACCCTTAACCTTATCAATTAAAAATCCTTGCATTAGCCAAAACTCTTGCAGGGATTTTTTAATTTAGCCGCCGATGGATAACAAGCGTATTGCCGTAATGGACCTGGGTACAAATACCTTTCACCTGCTGATAGCCGAAGGCCCTGCGGACAACTTCACCACCATATTTAAAACTACCGAAGCGGTAAAGCTTGGCGAGGGCGGCATCAATAAAGGCACCATCCAGCCCGAGGCTTTTGCACGCGGACTGGCGGCCATGCAGCGTTTTCAGGATCAGCTACTGGAGCATAGGGTAACTGATGTTAAAGCTATCGCTACATCGGCCATACGCAGCGCGGCAAACGGGCAGGGTTTTATAGATCAGGTAGAACAAAATACCGGCATCCAGATACAACTCATCAATGGTGAACAAGAGGCCAGCTATATTTACAAAGGCATTGATGCCAGTGGTTGCCTAAATGATAACAACGCGCTGATCATGGATATTGGCGGTGGCAGTGTGGAGTTTATTATTTGCAACGAGGATGAAGTGTTATGGAAAAAGAGTTTTGAGATTGGTGCCGCGCGGTTAATGGATAAATTCCACCAAACCGACCCGATACCCGTTGCATCCATCAAAGAGCTTACCCGTTACCTGGACACTACCCTGATAGAACTTTTCGGCGCTGCTTTAAAATACAAACCTAAAACCCTTATTGGCTCATCCGGCGCGTTTGAAAGTTTTGCCGAGGTTATCGAACTAAAAAAAGGCAGAAAATTCAACCTTGAGCAAACCAAAGTATACGAGTTTGATACTGACGACCTGCTCGACGTGATAGAACTGCTCATTAAATCAACCCACAGTTTACGCGCCAATATGAAAGGCATCATCCCGGTTAGGGTTGATATGATCGTAGTGGCCAGTTTGCTCACTATTTATATGATGCAAAAACTGGCTTTAACAGATGTTACCATGTCAACCTACTCGTTAAAAGAAGGTGTGCTGGCGCAGATGCTGAGTTAAAATACGCGTTTTAATTTGTGCCAGCATCTCTTAATAAAAGTTGGCCGTTTTACAATTACAACCTCGCCCATCAAAGCCGGAGATATTTGCAACATTACAGTTGTTGAACCATTTAAAAAACCAGCGGCATTTACTTCCATGTTTTTGTAGCCTATAAAAGAGACAATTAAGGTATGTACATCATTAGCGGGTACTTTTAACGTAAAATCGCCCGAGGCATTGGTTTGTGTACCAATTGATTTGTCCTTCAAATAAACTGCCGCACCTACCACCGGCAATTTGTCATCACTTGAAATTATTTTGCCTTTTAAAACAACATAGGTAATGCTGTCGACAGCAGGTGCATCTTTAATTTGATTAACCGATTGCGAAACCTTTACTTTCCCTAAGGTATGTTGTGCATTCGCGTTGACTGTGGCAAACAAGCTTGTTACCGCCGCGGCAATTGTCAGTTTCTTCCATGAGAAACCGGGCTTCTCCACTACAGCCAAATAATTATTTAAACCAGCCAGTTGCGTTTCGCCAAACCTGCCGCAAACATGGCCGTTATGGGCAAAGTAATTAACAATCTCGGTATTGGTCATACTGGCAAAATCGGTAACTTTTTTGCTGCATTGGGTGCAATGTCGTCCCTGTTCAACCGGGGTCATCTGGTTCCAGTTTTGGTGGCAAGGCTGCGGGATGCTGATGTTTTTTATAGGCTGCATAATGTTCCGTTTTTCTATAAGATGCAGCAGAGGCAACTTTTCCATAAAAAAGTTTAAATTTTTTATGCGGATAACTTTTTGAATACAAATTCAATTGTTTCCGCAAGCTTTGTATATTGCCCCTGCATATCCTCATTACATGAAAAAAATTATCGGTGCTTCCCTGCTGTTACTTTCGGCCGCTTTTGCACATGCGCAAAAAAATACTAACGATACCATTACTACCAATTACCAACCATCGCTACTGTTCTCGCCCCTGCCGTATACCGAAAAAGGAAACGAGTTCCACTCTGCCAACGGCGAGCCGGGGCCAAAGTACTGGCAAAACCGAGTAGATTACAGGTTAGCTGTAAAGCTGGATACCGTTACCAAAACAATAACAGGCACTGCCGATGTTACTTACACCAACAACAGCCCTGATGCACTGCAATATTTGTGGTTTCAGCTGGATCAAAACACCTATAAAAAGGATGCCCGCTCAAACTTTGTTACCGGCGCGCAGGCCGAAAAGCATACCAGCGGATACGAGATAGAGGCGGTAGATATTGTTACCGGTGATATACACACCAAAGCCAAATTTGCCATTACCGATACCCGCATGCAGGTGCGCCTGGCAAAACCATTAGGCAAGGATGTTATTAAACTAAGCATCAGGTACCATTATACCATTCCAGGCAATTTTGGTGGCCGTACCGATTATGTGGACACCAAAAACGGCAAGATCTACGAGATAGCGCAGTTCTTCCCACGGGTATGCGTTTATGATGATAGCCGCGGCTGGGCAACAGCGCCGTTTTTGGGCAGCGGGGAGTTTTATTGCGAGTATGGCGATATCGACTATTCGGTAACCGCCCCATGGGATATGATCGTAGCCGGACCCGGCGATTTGCTGAATCCGAAAGAAGTATTAACCGCCAAACAAATTGCCAGGTTAGAAGCCGCCCGCAACAGCGATAAAACCATCATGATCCGTAGCGCGGCTGAAATAAATGATAAATCATCACGCCCGGTTAATAAAGGCACGCTTACGTGGCACTACAAAATGCTGAACACCCGCGATGTAGCATTTGGCGCTTCTAAAGCGTTTATTTGGGATGCTGCAAGGGTGAATCTGCCGGGTGGCAAAAAGTCTATGAGCATGTCGGTTTACCCTGTGGAGAGCCAGGGCAATGATGCCTGGGGCCGCGCAACCGAATACCTGAAAGCTTCGATGGAATACTTTTCAGAAAAATGGTTTGTTTACCCATGGCCTACGGCCATAAACGAGGCCGGTATTGCCGGTGGTATGGAGTACCCCGGTATTGTGTTTGATGGCATAAACGACAAAGGCAGCGAGCTTTACTGGGTTACCGCGCACGAAATTGGCCACAACTGGTTCCCCATGATAGTGGGCAGCGATGAACGCCGCTTTGCATGGATGGATGAAGGCTTTAACACCTTTATTGATGTGTACGCGTCTGACGCCTTCAACAAAGGCGAGTACGCCCCTAAACGCGATGGCGAATACGCGCCGGGTGGCGGCAACCCTGCCGATGAGATCATAGCGCATATCATCGACCCAAATTCGCCTACCATTATGACGGCACCTGATGCTATCCCCGAGAAATATCGCCACCCGCTCACTTATTTTAAACCGGCTTTTGGTTTGATACTGCTGCGCGAACAAATTTTGGGGAAAGACAGGTTTGATTATGCTTTCCGCAACTACATCAATAAATGGGCCTACAAACACCCACAGCCCGATGACTTTTTCCGTTCGATGGAGAATGGCGCAGGCGAAGACCTGAGCTGGTTTTGGCGCGGTTGGTTTTATAACAACTACCAGTTGGATATAGCTCTGATAGATGCCAAATATGCGGACAAAGACCATAGCAAAGGCGTAAAACTAACCATCGCCAATAAAGAAATGATGGCTATGCCTTTTACAGTAGAAGCAAAACTGAAAGACGGCACCAAACAACGCACGTACTTCCCTGTAGAAACATGGTTGCAAAATAAAGTAACTACCTACGTTTTACCAACTACCCAGGATGTTGAAAGCGTAACCATTGACCCGGATAATGCCTTGCCGGATGTGAACAGGAAGAATAATAGTAAGAAATTGTAGCGTTTTTTAACCACAGAGAGCACAAAGAAAAAACCACAAAGAGCACAGAGCTTATCTAATTATTTAAAGGACATGCTTTGTGTTCTCTGTGAAAACCTCTGTGACCTTTGTGGTAAAAAATCACGAACTAAGCCTCTTCAGTTGCTGGTAAACCTTCTCAGTAGGTAAGCCCACCACATTGGTATACGAGCCATTGATACGCTCGATGCCGATAAGGCCTATACGTTGCTGGATGCCGTAGGAACCGGCTTTATCCATGGGCTGGTATTCCTCTACATAACTGCGGATCTCCTGATCGGTCAGCTTGCGAAAAAACACTTCGCTCCTATCGTAAAATTTATTGTATTGGCCTTTGTAAAGCAGGCAAACGCCGGTATAAACCTCGTGCATCCGGCCGGATAGACGTTGCAGCATTTCAACGGCATGTTCTGATGATTCGGGTTTTCCCAATATCAGGCTGTCTATAGCTACTATAGTATCAGCGGTAAGCACAACCTCATCGGTAACATCTTCATCAAAAGCTTCGGCTTTTTGGGTAGCGATGTAAAGCGCAATTTCCGCAGGCGTTAATCCATCGGGATATGATTCATCCACCTCTTTTAAAACCACACGGAAATCAATATCCATCAGCTTTAAAAGCTCTTGCCGCCTCGGCGACTTTGATGCAAGAATGATTTGAGGAAAAGTGCTCATTTATTTGTCCATAGTCCATAGACGATGGTCCATGGTGTTTAACTTTCTCCATGGTCTATCAACTATCGACCATGGTCTAAAACTTACCAGCTATACGCCTCAGCATTCATCCATTTGCCCTGTACCTTCATTACCTTTTCAATAATATCGCGGGCGCAGCCTTTACCGCCTGCATAAGGCGATACATAGGCGCTAATGGCTTTTATTTCTTCGGCGGCATCTGCGGGGCAAACAGGCAGGCCAACCAGTTTCATTACGGCCAGGTCGGGGATATCATCGGCCATGTAAAGAATATTAGCCGGGTTGATGCTTTTCTCTTCTATGTAGATCTTAAACCTTTCAGATTTAGTGTGCGCACCCAAATAAACATCGTTGATACCTAAACTATTTAAACGGAATAACGCGCTTTTTGACCTGCTGCCAGATATGGCCGCAACATGATAACCGCACTTAACGGCCAGTTGCAGGGCATAACCATCTTTAATATTAAAGGCACGGCTTTGCACGCCGGTTTCGGTCACAAATATCGACCCATCCGTCAGCACACCGTCCACATCAAAAATAAACGTGGTTATATCTTTAAGCTTTGTTAAAAAGGATTCCATCTGTTTTGGGTCATTGTGTCATAGGGTCATTAAGTCATTAGTATTTACTGCTAACTTAAAACTGCCCACTGCAAACTGAAACTATTGATTATCTCTCCACTCGTACACCCAGGCAGATTGTATTTGCTCCAGGTGGCCTTCGTTTGATTCTTCGCGCGTGCCCGCAAAATTTGGTAAGCTAAGTACCCATTCCAAAAGCTCGGTAAAGCGGATGCGGTATATTTTCGATTCGCCAAAATCATCGCCAAACTTTTCGTAAAGGCTCATGGCTATATCTTCGTAATCATTCCAATGTATGGGTAGGGCGAATTTATCGTCTGTCATTTTCTGGTTGTGAGTAGTATTATCAAATTAGCATTAATGGCCCATAAAGCCGGATTGATCTGGCAGGGTAACTTCTATATCGCCGTCTATTATAACGCACTGGCAGCCCAGGCGCGATGTGATGCGCGGGTTTACAGCCCTGTCAATAAAGTCCTCTTCCTTGTCAGATATCTCCTGGATGTTATCCATCCCTTTGTTCACATAAATATGGCAGGTACTGCAACCGCAAACCCCGCCGCAGTTATGCTGCAGCTCAATGCCATTTTCCAGGCAAACGTCTAAAACAGATTCCCCTTCGGCAATAGGCAGTTCCACGCTTTCGTGGTCCTTTTCCTCAAAGTTAATCTTTACTTTAAAAATATTCATTTTGGCAAAAGTAACAAAATTACTTATCCCCGTGGCCGGTGTTGTGGTTTTTGATAATATCCTGACTTAACAATGTATATATCTCCTGTAAAGCGGGCTGGCCGTTAAGCATTTGCAGGTGGGCCTGCATTGTCAAATCGTCGTTACGTACGGCGGGGCCGGGTTGTACATCGGCCGGGCGGTGTTCTTTTATCTTATCGGCGGTTTCGGCTATCAAAGGGCGCAGCATATCAAAGCTCATACCGCTGCCGGCCAAAAGCTGTTCGCCTATGCTATACAGGTAATTGGTAAAATTACAGGCAAATACAGCTGCCAAATGCAATACCTTGCGCTGCGTTGAATTTACCCGGTAAACATTATTGCTGATATCCCGTGCAAGGCCTTCCAGTGTTTTGGTGATGGCTTCATCTGCACCTTCTATGCAAAGCGGTACATCCCTAAAATTCACCTCTTTTGTTTTGCTGAAGGTTTGCAGGGGATAAAAGACACCCGCATTATTTGTAAAATTAAGCAACTGTTGCAGCTCAACCGCGCCCGAGGTATGCACTATTAATTTATTAAAGGTAGATAAGTACGGGACAAATGCGGCTATCGCGTCATCCTTTATAGCGAGTATAAACAGATCTGTATCGCCGGTAATATCTTTCGGGTTATCTACGGCCTCGGCGCCAACATGGTAGGCCAGCAAGGCGGCATTGTGCATATTACGACTATATACCTGCACAATGCGGTGCCCGGCATTTTTAAATGCTGCCGATAAATGTGTGGCAACGTTGCCCGATCCTATAATAGTTATACGCATAGATGCTTAATACTTTACCGCACAAACTTAAATATTTCTGTTATTTTTATTTTTTAAAATCAATAACCCTAATTGATATGAAATTTTTGAAGAACCTGCTTTGGTTTGTTGTGGTGCTTTTAATTTTAGGCGCAGCAGCTGCCTATATTATTTACGACCATTACAATACCGAAACAAAAGAACTCACCTACGAACTCCGCAAAAACACAAACGGCAGCTACATTGAATTAAGCGGCGGAGTTACCCATTATGAATTGGATGGCCCCGACACCGGGAAAGTAGTAGTGCTGCTGCACGGATTCAGCGTACCTTATTACATTTGGAACGGCACTTATGAATACCTTACCGATCATGGCTTCCGTGTGCTGCGCTACGATCAGTTTGGACGTGGATTTTCTGACAGGCCCAACGTTGCTTACAATAAAGAAATCTACTTTGATCAATTAAAAGAACTTTTAGAAAAGCTGCACCTTAAACAGCCTGTAAGCCTGGTTGGCGTATCGTTTGGCGGTATGCTGGCTACCGATTTTACGGTAGCTAACCCCAGCCTGGTAAATAAGATTGTGCTGATAGACCCCGGTTATCCTGCGGCAGTCCCTAAAACACCGCAGTTTATTACCGAGTACTATGAAGCAATACATCCCGAAGAGCGTGCACTTGGCCAGATGGAAGATTTTAAGTATCCTGATAAGTACCCTAACTGGGTGGAACAATATCGCCCGCAAATGGAATATAAGGGTTTCAGGCATGCCATCGTTTCAACAACGTATCATTATGCAGGCGCATACAACGGGCGCCAAAGTAATACAGCACTTAACAACTTGCATAAACCGGTATTGCTAGTTTGGGGGAAAGAAGACAAGACTGTACCATTTACCTACAGCGATTCAATACGCAGTGTACTAAAAACCGAATTTTTGCCGGTAGATGATGCGGCACATCTGCCCTACCTGGAACAGGCTGACATTGTTAACCCCGCTTTGGTAACATTTTTGAGGAAATAGTGTCTTACTATAAACAAACACTAAATCCCTTACTATGGACACTTCATTAATTACTACAAGCACCGGTTTAGACGGTTACAAGGTTGTTAAACACTTAGGCGTGGTACGCGGTATTACCGTTCGCAGCCGCAGCGTTGTGGGTAACTTTGCAGGTGGCATCCAATCATTATTTGGCGGCAGGCTTTCTGTGTATGTAGAGCTTTGCGAGAACGCCCGCGAAGAAGCATATCACTTATTGATACAGCACGCGCAGGCTATAGGCGCTAATGCCATTATCGGTATGCGTTATGATGCTAACGAAGTAATGCAGGGCATTACCGAGGTATTAGCTTATGGTACTGCTGTTGTGGTTGAGAAAGTAGCGGAGTAATAGTTTATCTGAAGAATAATCCGTTGAATATTATTTAACCCATTTGTCATCCTGAGCGAGAGCGAAGGATCTATTAGCGAACTTTGCATATCGAAATTACAAGTCGGCGAATAGATGCTTCACTACGTTCAGCATGACAGGTTGGTTTATTTACTTTGCACGAAACCCTCTTCCACCCCTAAAATAAACTGCTATCTTTGCTTCAAATTATAGCATCCTATGCAAGTAATAAAGCAATATATAGAAGATAACAAGCAACGTTTGCTTGACGAATTATTTGAACTGCTGCGTTTCCCGTCTGTTAGCGCCGACCCAAAATACGCGCCTGACGTTTTAAACGCTGCCGACTACGTAGCCAAAAAATTAACTGATGCCGGTGCCGATAACGTAGAAGTTTGCAAAACCGCAGGCTACCCTATTGTTTACGGCGAAAAGATCATTGAAGCTTCCCTGCCAACTGTGTTGGTTTACGGCCACTACGATGTGCAACCACCAGACCCATTAGAGCTTTGGAAAACCCCGCCTTTTGAGCCAACCGTACGCGATGGCAAGATATATGCCCGTGGCGCTTGCGATGATAAAGGCCAGTTTTACATGCACGTAAAAGCTTTTGAGCTGATGATGCAAACCAATACCCTGCCATGCAATATCAAATTTATGATAGAGGGCGAGGAAGAAGTAGGCTCAAACAACCTGGGTATTTTTGTAAAAGCCAATAAAGAACGCCTTAAAGCCGATGTGGTATTGATCTCAGATACCTCGATGATCAGCATGGAGCACCCATCGCTGGAAACCGGCTTGCGTGGCCTGTCATACCTGGAAGTTGAAGTTACCGGCCCTAACCGCGACCTGCACTCGGGTGTTTATGGCGGCGCTGTGGCTAACCCGGCAACCATTTTAGCTAAGATGATAGCATCCCTGCATGATGATGATAACCATATCACCATACCGGGCTTTTATAATGATGTTACCGAATTAACCGCTGCCGAACGTGCTGAATTAAACGCGGCACCTTATAATGAGGAAGAATACAAAAAAGACCTGGACATAGCCGAAACCTGGGGTGAAAAAGGTTACACCACCTTTGAACGTACCGGTACCCGCCCAACCCTTGAGGTGAACGGCATTTGGGGCGGTTACATTGGCGAAGGCGCTAAAACCGTATTGCCATCAAAAGCAAACGCTAAAATTTCGATGCGTTTGGTGCCAAACCAAACATCAGCGAAAATAACCCAGCTGTTTACAGATCATTTCCTGAAGATAGCGCCGCCTTATGTTAAAGTAAAAGTCACCCCGCACCATGGCGGCGAACCGGTTGTTACCCCAACCGACAGCGTTGCTTACCGCGCGGCACAAAAAGCTATTGCCGAAGCATTCGGCAAGCAGCCTATCCCAACCCGTGGTGGCGGTAGTATCCCAATCGTAGCCTTATTTGAGGCTGAACTTGGCTTAAAAACTGTACTTATGGGTTTCGGCCTTGATAGTGATGCACTACACTCACCTAACGAGAAATACGATATTTTCAACTACTACAAGGGGATTGAAACCATCCCATTGTTCCACAAGTATTTTGCGGAATTGAGCCGTTAAACGCCCTCCAGCCCGTATTGCTTTAAAACATCAGCAGGCACGCCCTCCCATTTTGTGGGGGCGTTGCCTTTATAACCCAGGTCTTCAATCCCCATCTTGCTGGTAAAAAAGCCTATAGCCGTCAGCTCGCGCATTTTGTTAAAAAATGTTACCCCTGCTACCATATCCGGTGTTGCCTGCATTGGGTAAGCAATGGCCCCTAATATTTCTAACTGCTGTTGTGGGGTACAGCTTTTAAACTCATTGTTATACTTGTTAAGGCACTTTACATCCAGCCAGCGTAAACCACCCCGCATGGGCAGGGCGTGTTCGGGCTCGTCTTTTACAATAAACTCAATAAAATCGGGCACTTTGGCATCTGAGGCGCTGCCGCTATGCTCGTCTTTGGGTATGATAAGGTCTGCAAGAATGGTAATGGTTGCCATCTCGTGGGCATCAAAGAACTTTTCGGCAAGCAGCTTCTTCTCCCTTTCAACCTCATACTTTTGCCTGCCGATTTCATCTAAAACAAGCCCGTCTGCTGTCTTTTTATCAGCAGCTGGTTTACAGGAGTCGAGCAGTAACGTTGCAGAAACTGTTAGCCCCATGGCCTTTAAACTATCTCTTCTATTCATCGGGTTAAATGTTTTGTCTTTTCTTTTGATTTAAAATAAACTCGGCTGTGCGCATGCTTAAAGCCAGGATAGTCCAGGTAGGGTTTTTTTCTGATTGTTGCACAAATACAGATCCATCTACCACAAAAAGGTTGCGGCAATCATGTGCCTGCCCCCATTTATTTAATGATGATTTCTGGGCATTGTCGCCCATGCGTACCGTACCAACTTCATGAATACCTTTTCCCGGCTTATCCAAACCATAATTATTTTCGGGCCCGGCGGGTTGTACCAATGGTATACCGCCCATGGCCTTAATACTTTCCTGTATGGTTTGCTGCATGTGCTTAGCCTGTTTAATCTCTTCAGGCCCCCACTTATAATTAAACCGAAGTACCGGGATTCCATACTTATCAACTACGCTGTTATCTATCTCACAATAATTATCTTCTTTGGCAATATCAGTACCGTGGCAGCCAATAGCGGCCAGTGTGCCGTAAAACCTGCGGTAATCATCTTTAAGCCCTTTACCAAAACCGCCACCCGGTTTCATCTTGCCATCCTTACCGGGCAGGTAGCCATTAAGATAAGGTACCAGTGAACCTTCAAAACCAAGGTAACCGCCATAACCGGGCATCATCATCCCGCCAAATAACTCTAAATGGTAACCACGGACAAAATCAAGCTTTTTATGGTCGCCCCACCAGGGGGCGTAAATATGCAGGCTGCCAACACCATCTTCATTAAATCGCTTCCTGTCCAACAGTTGTGGCAGTATGGCAGCGCCGCCGGTTTGGGTACTGTCATGCAGGTATTTGCCAACCACATTACTGCTATTTGCCAGGCCATTGGGGTGTTGCGATGATTTTGAGTTTAACAGGATTCGCGCAGACTCGCAGGTGCCGGCTGCCAGGATCACCGTTTTTGCTTTTACAGCATACTCCTGCATATCATCTTTATTTACATATGATACGCCGTTGGCCAACCCATCGCTGCCTGTAAGTATCTCGCGTACTATGGCATTGGTTATTACCTTTAAGTTACCCGTTTTTATTGCCGGGATAACCAAACATGATGATGACGAGAAATCGCCATAAATTTTGCAGGAACGGTTACATTGCCCGCAAAAAAAGCATGCACCACGTTCATTATTCCCCGGCAGCTTTTCGGTTAATATCGATCCACGGCCGGCAATTACTTTTATACCTAAACCCGTTACTGCTTTTTTAATAAACAATTCGTTTAACCTTGGTTTGGGCGGAGGCAGGAATATCCCATCGGGGTCATTCTCCATACCTTCCATAGAACCGTAAACCCCTATCAGGCGATCAACCTTGTCATAGTAAGGCTTAATATCTTCATAAGTTATAGGCCAGTCGTCGCCCACACCATAGCTGCTGCGTGCTTTAAAATCTTTCGGACCCATCCGCAGGGATATGCGCCCCCAGTGGTTGGTACGCCCGCCCAGCATTTTAGCCCTGAACCATTTAAAATCAGTACCATTTTTTTGAGTATAGGGTTCCCCTTCAATATCCCAGCCGCCATATGCCGCATCAAAATCGCCCATGGGGCGGGTAGCATTGCCCCCGCGCCTTGCGGATTCATACGGCCACTTAAGCTGCAGTGAGTCTTTTGCCGGGTCAAAAAATGGCCCGGCCTCCAGCATTAAAACTTTTACGCCTGCGTTGGCAAGCACATAGCCGGCCATGCCCCCGCCTGCCCCCGAGCCGATGATGACCACATCATACACCTCTGCTGATCTTTTAATTTGAATATCTGTCATGATACGATCCGGCTATGCTGATTTACCTACTTTTTCAACCAGTTTTTTTGTTGCAAGCACACCTGCATCATCATCAAGGTAGGGGCTGTTGGGTGCGTACATTTTAAACAGTCCGCCTTCATACTCTATACTCACCCACCCGTTGAAGCCCGATTTTTTTATAATGCCGAACATTTTTTCAAAATCTGTTTCAGTGTCGTTTCCATCCGCATCAAATTGATGGGTTTTGGCATGCACGCCTTTGGCGTATGGCATCAGTTCTGCAATACCTTTGTACCTGTCATACTCTTCCAGGCATTTGGTTTTCATATAAGCCTCAATGGTTTTTGCCTCGGGCTGGGTACGGTTTATACAAAAGTTACCAAAATCGGCCAGGGTGCCACAATGTTTGCTGTTCACGCTTTTCATAACACCGGCCAGCCATGCACCGTTGCATGATATGCCTACGTGGTTCTCTACTATCACATCTACTTTTCTTGAACTTCCGTACTCCAACAGTTTACGCAGGCTGTCTTCTGCTGCTTTAGCAACATCTTCCGGCTTTCCCTCGCCCTCTACGTTCACCCTTATCATGGGGCAGCCCAGGTACGCGGCAGCATCAATCCATTTGTAATGGTTTTCAATTGCTTTTGTTCTTTCCGCGGTATCCAGCTCGCCTAAAACACCTTCACCATCAACCATAATGCGCAGGTTATAACAGCCATTATCCGCCGATCGCTTTTTCAATTCGCCCAAAAACTGCATGTCCTTAGCCTTATCAGCAAAAAACATCGAACAATAATCAAGGCCGGTTATGCCGAAATCCTTTTTAGTTTTTGCGGGGAAGTCAAGCGGGTCGAGTTTCTTTGTCCAAAACTGACTGGCTAATGAAAACTGCGATAGTGCCAGTTTAATGGGCATGTCTTTAGTGCCTGCTGCAAATAAATAATCAGGAATAACTGCCGCTAAACCAATGCCTGCAGCGCCCATCGCCGCAGTTGAAAGAAAGGATCTTCTGTTAAGTGTCATGAGGTTTATTGATTGAGGTTTTCTATTTGGTAAAATTTACACAATAAAGATATGAGTTAAATTCTATTTTGCAAATTTCACCAAATAGAATTTTTATTCCTTATTTTTGAGAGGATTTGATGTACTTTAATAAAAAATGGATACAACAGAGGAGTTACAGGATTTTATAGCTAACGGGCACAAAACATTTATACCGCATGTATCTATGGACAACGCCATATTTGGGTATCACGACCATCAGTTAAAGATCCTGCTATCACAGTATAAAGCTATTGAGGGGTATTGCCTGCCGGGTGGTTATATAAAGCGTACAGAAACGCTTGACCAGGCAGCCAAGCGCATTGTAAAGGAAAGGACCGGATTAGATGACCTGTACCTGCAGCAATATAAAACCTTTGGCGACCCCGGCCGCATTAAGTGGAATGAGATGGATTTTGAAAAATTTTCTGAAATGGCAGGCGTAAAGCACATTAAGGATAGCTGGCTGATGGACCACACCATTTCTATAGGTTATTACGCAATTACCGATTTCTCGCTGGTAACCCCAAAGTCTGATCTGTCATCCTATTGCGAGTGGTTTAACATAGATGAAGTACCGCCCCTGCTTTATGACCATGATGACATGGTTAAGGAATCATTGCAGGCATTAAGGCAGCAATTGTACTATTACCCAATTGCAGCTAAGTTATTACCCGAAAAATTCACGCTTACAGAGATCCACGCCGTTTATGAAACTATCCTGGGCAAGAAACTGGATATCCGCAATTTTCCAAAAAAATTGGTGTTTTTAGGGTTGATAAAGAAACTGAACGAAAAACGCAACATCGGCCCTCACCGGGCGCCGTATCTGTATAGGTTTGATATGAAAAAATACAACAAGGCGTTAGAAACCGGCACAACGCTTACTTAGGCAACCGTAAACTTTTCACATCCTTTCAAAAACACCTCGTCAGCATCTGCCCCTATGCCCGGTTCGTTGCTGATGTTTAGCTTATAGCCTTCGTAAGTTACACCACCAACACAGGGGTCGGTCAGGTGGCCCAGCATACAGGTATCCATATCATAAAAATGAATATTGGGGCTGGCGTATACAAAATGCAGTTTGCTACTCAGGGCTATTCGGCTTTCCAGCATCCCGCCCATCATACAGGGTATGCCTTTTTCGGCCGCAACGTCGTGGATCTTCTTAGCCTCCAGTATCCCGCCGGATTTGGCCATTTTGATATTAATATAGTGGCACGAGCCGCTGTTGATCTGCTTGCGGGCATCATGGTGGTTATACACGCTCTCATCGGCCATAATTTTCACGGGCGATAGCTTCATCAGTTCGGGCAGGCGGTCGTCATACCAGGTGCGCATGGGCTGCTCGCAAAATTCAATATCATATTTACTAATCGCCTGCAGGGCAAAAACGGCTTCGTCAAAACTCCAGCCCTGGTTAGCATCAACCCTTATCTTCATTTCGGGGCCAACTGCCTCACGGATCTGTTTAATGCGCTCCACATCTGTTTCGGCGCCTTTGCCAAGTTTTACTTTTAAAATATTGGCGCCGGTTCTTTTAAATGCCACACCTTTCATGGCCATTTGCCTTGGTGCGCCTATGCCAATGGTAATATCGCTCTCCACAACGCGCCTTTTGCCACGTAAAAACTTATATAAGGGCAAGCCTGCGTATTTTGCCGCAATATCATACAGAGCCATATCAAAAGCGCTTTTTATAGTAGTATTACCGGCGGCGGCATCATGCAGCTGCTGCATGCGGGCAGGAACATCCAGCGCATCCTGCCCTTTCCAAAGTTTGGCGAAATCTTTTGCCATAGCCAGGCAGGTGTCTTGTGTTTCGCCAACAATCATCGGGAACGCCGAGCATTCGC
Organism: Mucilaginibacter sp. L294; assembly: GCF_001636615.1. GTDB lineage: Bacteria > Bacteroidota > Bacteroidia > Sphingobacteriales > Sphingobacteriaceae > Mucilaginibacter. The sequence continues at coordinate 18,924 of NZ_LGEK01000027.1, forward strand.
CCACGCCGTAAAAACCCTTATCGGTATGCACGCGGATAAACACATTCTGCGCATGGTCCATTGTACCGGTAGCTATGGTAAATGGTTCCATGGGGATACTGAAACGGTAGATATCGATGGATGTGATAATCATATAATTACTTTAACGCTAAGATAACGAGTAAAATATTGAAGGAGGCTCCTATGGAGCCAAAACTTGTTGATTTGTTTTCTATAAACAGGTAACTCCTCCGGAGTTTCATAATCTATACTTTTCATAACACTCCAGGGGAGCATCCTGTTTATAGAATAAACAACCTAACCGGGTTCCATAGGAGCCTCCTGCTCAACGCATTTAATAATTTGCACTTTAACACATTTAGCCTATATTTGCGTTAGTACTTCGTACTCATTCATTTCGGTTCTCCGGTTTCTGCCTTCTGTTCTAAGAAACTGTCCATGCGCCGAAAAACACCTTCAAGACATTTTATTTAATTAAAAACATACATGGCATTAACAAATTTGCCTGGTCCGTTTGATTATAACTCAACCAGGAATAAACTTTTATTAACAGAATACGGCCGTAACGTACAAAATATGGTGAAATACATCGTAGCGTTACCCACCAAAGAAGAACGTAACAAATATGCGCAGGTGGTTATAGACCTGATGGGCTTTTTAAACCCTCACCTGCGTGATGTGGCCGATTTTAAACACAAGCTTTGGGATCACCTGCACATCATATCCGATTTTCAGCTGGATGTAGATTCGCCGTACCCAAAACCAAGCCCGGAAGCTATCCACCTAAAACCCGAGCCGCTTAAATATCCGCATCAGCGTATCAAATACAAGCACTATGGTAAAACCATCGAAATGATGATAGAGAAGGCCAAAGCTATTGAAGAGCCTGAACGCAAGCGCCATATGGTACAAGCCATAGCCAACTTCATGAAAATGGCTTACGTGCAGTGGAACAAAGATTCCGTTGCCGATGAAACCATCCTGTCAGATCTTTACGCTTTATCGGGCGGTACTTTAAAACTGGAAGATAACGTCAACCTTAACCGTGTTGAGTTCCGCGCTAACCCGTACCAAAATAGCCAAAACAACAATAACAGCCGTGGGCGTACCAATAATAACCAAAACAACCGCGGCGGCGGTGGCAGTGGTGGCGGTCGTACTAATAATAACAACAACCCACGCAATAACAACAACCAAAATAACCGTAACCGTAACCCGGGAGGCGCTAAAAAGTATTAAGCCCCGGCAAACCGGGGAGTGAGTAGTTATTGGTGAATAGTGAGCAGTTGCAGGGCGGATTTGTAATAAAATTTCCATCTTTGCCCTGATGATCGTGACTTGAAACCATGAACCATCAACCATGAACTATTATAAACTATGAAAGACGCATTCGAAATACAGGGCGGTAAAAAACTTAAGGGCGAAATAACCCCTCAGGGCGCAAAAAACGAAGCATTACAAATTATATCGGCCGTATTACTTACCGGCCAAAAAATGACCATCAGCAACATCCCTGATATACAGGATGTGAACAAACTGCTAGAATTGCTGGGCGATATGGGTGTTGAGGTAAACCGCATATCGCGCGATACCTGCACCTTTGAGGCCAAAGAGATTGACCAGGATTTTTTCAATTCTGAAGCATTTAAAACCAAGGGTGGCGGTTTGCGTGGCTCTATCATGATACTGGGCCCGCTGTTGGCCCGTTTCGGCAAGGCATCTATCCCAAAACCGGGTGGCGATAAAATTGGCCGCCGCAGGTTGGATACCCACTTTTTAGGGTTCGAAAAATTAGGCGCACGCTTTGATTTTAACCCCGATAACGGCTTTTACAATGTAGATGCCTCAAACCTGCAGGGTACTTATATCCTTTTGGATGAAGCATCTGTTACCGGTACGGCCAACATTGTGATGGCTGCCGTATTGGCAAAGGGCACTACTACTATTTACAATGCCGCCTGCGAACCTTACCTGCAACAGCTTTGTAAAATGCTTAACCGCATGGGTGCCAAAATTAGCGGCATAGCATCAAACCTGTTAACTATTGAGGGTGTGAGCGAACTGGGTGGTACCGAGCACCGCATGCTGCCGGATATGATAGAGATAGGATCGTTCATTGGCCTTGCCGCCATGACCGGTTCAGAGATCACCATAAAAGATGTACACTACGATGAACTGGGCATGATCCCTGACGTATTTAAACGTTTAGGCATTAAACTGGAACGCCGCGGTGATGATATTTACATCCCGTCGCAAGATCATTACGAGATTGATACCTTTATTGATGGCTCATTATTAACCGTTGCCGATTCACCATGGCCGGGTTTTACGCCCGATTTGCTGAGCATTGTGCTGGTAGTGGCCACACAGGCAAAAGGATCTGTACTGATACACCAAAAGATGTTTGAGAGCCGTTTATTCTTTGTAGATAAACTGCTGGATATGGGCGCCAACATCATCCTTTGCGACCCGCACCGTGCTACCGTTATCGGTTTAGATAAGATGGTGCAGTTGCGTGGCATCTCCATGACCTCGCCGGATATCCGCGCAGGGGTATCATTGCTTATCGCGGCGTTATCGGCACAGGGGCAGTCTACTATCTACAACATCGAACAGATAGAACGCGGCTACCAGAACATTGATGAGCGCCTTAAAGCGCTTGGTGCCGATATAAAAAGGGTGTAAGATAATATCGAACACTCCATATGAACCCCGAATAATGAAGTGATTTAAAACTTCATTATTCGGGGTTTTAAATTCCTTATTCGATATTATTTCTTTTTCTCTATTTTTATCGAAACCAATAAACCCATAATGGCTTATAAAAACCGGAGATCATCGTATTCAACCTTTATACTGATCTTTGTTGCATTAAAAATACTGCTCAACCTGTTTGCCATCAGTAATTTTGGCTTTCACCGCGATGAGTTATTGCACCTGGTTTTGGGCGATCACCTGGATTGGGGGTATAAGGAAGTACCACCTTTCATTGCCTTACTGGCAAAAATAACCCTTAACGTTTTTGGCGATTCTGTTTTTGCAGCGCGCATATTCAGCACCATTGCCAGTGGCTTTATTATATGGCTTACCGGTCAGATAACCGCCGAACTGGGGGGGCGCAGGTTTGCCATTACCCTGGCGTGTTTGGCGCTCATCTTTGCGCCGGCCTTTGCTGCCAGCGGGTATCTTTTTCAACCCGTAGTGTTCGATCAGCTTTGGTGGGTGGTTACCGTTTGGCTGTTTATTAAATATTTAAATACAGCTACTGTAAAATACCTGTACTGGCTTGGTGTTGCCGTTGGCATAGGCATGCTTACTAAATATAGCATGGCGTTCTTCACAGCATCGCTTATTATCGGTATTTTAATAAGCCGCGAGCGCAAGCTGCTGTTCAATAAGCATGTCGTTTTCTCGGCTTTGCTGGCCATACTTATTTTTCTGCCTAATATTATCTGGCAGTTTGCGCACCATTTGCCGGTTATCCATCACATGAAAGAGTTGCGGGAAACTCAGCTGGATTACATACACCCGTCAGATTTTATTAAACAGCAACTACTTGTTAACGGCCCGGCGCTTTTTGTATGGCTTGCGGGCTTTATCAGTTTGCTATTTTCGTTCAGGCTGCGCAGGTTCAGGTTTATGGCTATCGCTTATATCCTTATATTTTTGTTTTTGCTACTGATGAACGGCAAAATTTATTACCTGTTCGGTGCCTACCCTATGCTGTTTGCCGCGGGTGGTTTTACTTTCGAGCGGATATTAAACCGTAAGGCTTACATTTTGCGTACTGCCGCCGGGCTGTTATTTGTTATACCCAATATACTATTGCTTCCCCTGGTATTGCCCATATTATCGCTAAACAGTACCGTAGCGTTTATTAAGCATACCACAGAACGTTATACATTCCTGCAATTTTTAGTTACCTGGGAAGATCAAAAACAGCACCCGCTTACGCAAGACTATGCCGATATGCTTGGCTGGGACGAGATGGCCAAAAAAGTTGGCGAAACCTACCACTCATTATCGCCCGAACAACAGAAGCACACCCAAATATATGCCGATAACTACGGCGAGGCGGGAGCCCTGCATCATTACCGTAACAAATATAAAATACCCGATGTATTCTCACTCAACAGCAGTTTCCAGCTTTGGGCGCAAGATAGTTTGAGCGCGCATTATATTATTTATGTGGATGAAGATGATAACGTGGAACGCAGACTTAGCCCGATGTTGGAAAACTACCGTAAAACCGGCGAAATATTAACCCCCATGGCCCGCGAAAAAGGTACAAGGATCTACTTGCTTACCAACCCATCGCCAAAGCTAAATGAGGTTTATAAAAAAGAATTAGCACAAAAACGCTTGCAGTAATATTAACCGTGTCATGGTGAGCCTGTCGAATCATTAGCCGCTTTTACAAGTCTTCGACAAGATCAGACTGACAATTAAAACAATTACATCGATTTTCTATTTTTACATCAGAAAATTCAGACAATGCGTGGCTTAAAAACAATTCTCTTCCTTACCATATCCAATATGTTCATGACCTTTGCCTGGTATGGCCACCTTAAATTTAAGGAGTACGACTGGGGGAAAAACTTAGGATTATTCTCCATTATCCTCATTAGCTGGGGCCTGGCATTTTTCGAATACCTGTTCCAGGTACCGGCAAACCGCGCGGGCTTCAAAGCCGATGGCGGGCCGTTTACGCTTGTTCAGCTAAAAACCATACAGGAAGCCATTACGCTTACCATGTTTATGGTATTCACAATCGTATTTTTTAAAACCGAAAAACTTGGCTGGAACCACCTGGTGGGCTTTGCGTTGATCGTACTGGCGGTGTTTGTGATATTTAAGAAATGGTAGTATTGATGTGCAGATGCGTGGATATGCAGATGACTCCCTTGTCATGCTGAGCGATAGCGAAGCATCTAATCTCCGATATGCTTAAACACATGCACCGTTCATTAATAGATCCTTCGCTATCGCTCAGGATGACAAACCAGACCGAACAAAAAAAGAGACGCGAAGTATCGCGTCTCTACAAAATCTATTTGCCTTTAATCGTTTATCTAACTAAGCCGATATTGCGTTGATGATATCGTACTGGGTGATGATTTCAATTTTACCGTTATCATCCTCTACAAGCACAGCTATGTTATCCTTGTTGATCATACCCGAGATCTTATCGATAGAGGTATTCAGATCTACAAATGGGAACGGCGCGGTAGAGATATTTTTAACCGGCTGAGATTTGATACCCGGGTTCTCGATCAACGAATCCAGGATATCGCTCTCGGTTATCTTGCCAATTACCATACCCTTTTGGGTAACCGGTATTTGGCTGATGTTTAGCGATTTAATGGTATTAATAGCTTCCAAAACTGTTTTCTCGCAATCAATAGTAACAATCTCCAGGTTTTCTTTTTTGCTGATGATATCACGGGCGGTAAGTTTGCCATCTTTCAGGAAACCGCGATCGCGCAGCCAGTCGTCGTTATACATTTTACCAAGGTAACGGGTACCGTGGTCGGGGAATATGATCACTACCACATCGCCTGCCTTAAACTTGTCTTTCATTTGCAGCAAGCCCGCTACTGCTGATCCTGTTGAATTACCGGCAAAGATACCCTCCTTGCGGGCAATCTCGCGGGTCATTAAAGCGGCATCCTTATCGGTCACCTTTTCAAAATGGTCTATCAGGCTAAAATCAACGTTTTGCGGAAGAAAATCTTCACCAATACCCTCGGTGATGTATGGGTATATCTCGTTCTTATCAAACTCGCCGGTTTCCTTATACTTTTTAAATACCGAGCCGTAAGTATCAATACCCAAAACCTGTATGGCGGGGTTCTTTTCTTTTAAGAAACGTGCCGTACCAGATATGGTGCCGCCGGTGCCAACGCCTACAATAATGTGCGTAACCTTACCTTCGGTTTGTTCCCAAATTTCGGGGCCGGTTTGCTCGTAGTGTGCCTGCGAGTTGCTCAGGTTATCGTACTGGTTGGGTTTCCATGAATTTGGCACCTCACGCTCTAAACGCGACGATACCGAATAATACGAGCGTGGGTCTTCTGGCTCTACATTGGTAGGGCATACAATCACTTCAGCGCCAAAAGCGCGCAAGGCATCAAACTTTTCTTTCGATTGCTTATCGGTACTGGTAAAAATACATTTGTAACCTTTTATAACTGCCGCTATAGCTAAACCCATACCAGTGTTGCCAGATGTACCTTCAATGATGGTACCGCCGGGTTTTAGCTTACCGCTTTTTTCGGCATCCTCAATCATTTTAAGGGCCATACGGTCCTTAATAGAGTTGCCGGGGTTGGTTGTTTCTATTTTAGCCAAAACCGTAGCAGGGATGTCCTTAGCTATCTTGTTCAATTTAACCAGGGGCGTATTGCCTATGGTTTCGAGTATATTATTGTACCACATATATTAAAAATCTACTTATCCTGTATGCTAACAGGGTTCGTTTCAAAATTAGCTTTTTTTAAATGATATTTTTTTATGGAATAATAAATAGCCCTGCATCCTATGGTTATAAACAATAAATAATACTTTTAAAATATCGGCAAAAACCTAAGCTAAACCACTTATGGCATCACTATTTAAAACAACCCTATCCCTTTTTTTGCTGCTAATTTTTTGCACAACAACGCTGTTTGCGCAAAGGCCGCTTACCAAAAGCAGGCAAAGCAGCTACTATACCTATTTGTACAAACTTACCCCTGCCGATGTATTACAATTTTACAAACTGGGTGGTAAGGAGCCGGATGCAAAAAGCTTCCATACACTGGTAGATTCATTTAAAACAGATAAATACTGGGAAAATAAGCTGCCGGCAGGTAATTATTTAAAGGTATGCGCCAAAAACAACAAGCTTGAATATACGCTGATAGAAAACCATTCGGCATTCCTAAAAATGTTTACCGGTAATTTAGAACAACGTTTTATTTTAGTCGATAAACAGGGCAATTACCTTAAAAACGCAACGGTAAAAATTAACGGCCACAGTTTACAACGTGATAATGGAAGCGATAGCTGGCACTTTAAACAAGCTAAAGACACCAGCATTATTCAGGCCGACTATGCCGGTACAAGCAACTTTTTTTCGATTATAAAAAGAACTGATGATGACCAGCAACCCGACCAAAAAAACTGGTTTGGTAAATTGTGGGCTGCTGTTAAGCAGCTATTTAAAAAACGCGCTGATCCATACAACTACAAATCGCTTTATAGCGGTTTTATAACATTTAATAAACCCATTTATAAACCGGGCGATACCGTAAAATTCAAAGCTTTTATACTGAATGCAAAATCAAGCAAACCGGTTGTGGTTAAAAAGCTGTCGGTAAAAATTGGCAGGTATAATAATGATTATAAAACCATAGGCACCGTAAGCAGCTATCGCGATGGTGGTTTTGAATACAGCTTTAAGCTTGTTGATAGCCTTGACCTCTCGCTCGACAACACTTACACCATTAAATTGGTTGATGATAGTGCAAAACCGAAGAAACAAAAAGAAGAAGATGATGATGATGACGAACAGACTGACAATATAAAAAACACCTATATAACCGGCGGGTTCAAGTATGAGGAATATGAACTGAAAGCCATCCATTTTGATGTACGCACGGATAAAAATGAACACTGGCAAGGTAACCCGTTAGCGGTTTACTTAAAAGCTACCGACGAAAACAACCTGCCCGTAGCCGATGGCCGTGCTACCCTTACCTTAGAAACAACCGGTGTAAATAGCTATAAAGACCCGCATACTTTTGTACGAGATACTTTATGGGTGCATAAACTTGCGCTTGATGCTGTTGGTGAAACCAAAGTGCTCATACCCGACTCCGTATTCCCGCAGGCTAATATTAATTATACAATAAGCGCGGAGTTTTTAAACAGCAATAACGAGCGGCAATTCGCATCAGAATCTGCAATGTATAATTATGAGCGGTTCCATGCAGATATAAGCCTGGCGAGCGATAGCCTCAAAGTAACTTACCAGGAAGCAGGCAAACCTAAAAACACATTTGCCTATATAAGTGCGTTAGATGGCGAGGATGACACCTTATCAAAGGTAAAAGTAAACCTGCCGGGTTTTGTTAAAGTAAACCCAAATGCGGTTAGCTATAACATTGAAACCGATAGTGTTGATACGGATATTGAATTAAAGGATTACCCTGATGATATTGCCCTATCAGGCGAACGCAGTGCCGATTCGGTATTTGTACAGGTGGCTAACCCGCGTAACCTTCAGTTTTTTTACAGCGTTTTTGCAGGTGCTAAACTGATAGATGCCGGGCAGGCACAAAAACTATTTTACCGCAAGGCCTATCGCGGTAGCCAACTGATAACATTTGTTGTAAACTACACCTGGGCGGGCCAAATAAAGAAACAACAAAGCAGCCTGGTTTACTGGAAAAACAAGTTAAACATCGCTGTAAAGCAACCGGTATCGATATACCCCGGCCAAAAAGTTCAAACAGATATAGTGGTTACAGATGTAAATGGCAAACCTGTATCCAATACTGATGTAACCACCTGGGCAGTTACCCGCAAATTTGAAAATTACAATATGCCATTTGTGCCTTACCTGGGCACTAATTACCGGCAATTTAAACACAAAACCCCTTATAGTTTAGATGATGATGGCATAAGCGGCGACATAAAGCTTGATTGGGCCCGCTGGGGCAGATCAATCGGCTTAGATAGTATTGAATATTTCAAATTCACCCATCCCGGGGTGACTTATCAAATACAAGAACCCGGTTTAGATACCATCACCCAAATTGCTCCTTTTGTTACCCGCAATGGCGATATTTTACCGGTACATATCCTTTATATTGATGAACGGCCTGTATTTTTTAGCCAGACTAAACATTTTCAGCCTTATAGTTTTAAGGTATCTCCGGGCAGGCACAGCCTTCGTTTCAGAACAGGCCACGAAATAATAAAGCTGGACAGTGTTGTTGTGGAACCATCAAAAAAGCTAATACTAAGCTTAAACGCGGATGCTTACCCGGCAACCAAAATGCCCGATACTTTAACGTATTACGAAGCAGAACTGCTTAACAACTACATGGTAACCATTGTAAATAATTTTGAAGAGCGAAGGGCTATAGTTGCGCAAAACGACCGTATTTTCTTTTTAAACCCAAAGGGGGATGCCCCAAACCAAATATTAGTAGGCCCGCTTACAAACAACTATACTTTTTTTGAATGCCTGGGTTCAACGCTTCGCCAATTTACTGCCGAGCCTGGTTACTCCTACCTATTTACAACGGATCTGTTAAAGCAAAAAAGCATCCCAACAAAATACCCTTTTAACAAATCGCTTTCAGCAACAGATGTGAGGACGGACTATACTCAATATGTACTCACCAATAACGCGGCCGATAGCCTGTGGCAAAATTATCTTGACGAGAGAGCGAACACTACGCGGCTATTTAACAACGAAGATGTAACAGGCAGCACAACCGGGCAGTTAATAATAGACAGGCAACGGAGCAAAGTCACCGCTAACCTGCTGATAAAAAACGCCATCATCTATAAATATGACGAGCCCGATTTTATACAGATCTTCCCGGGCAACACTTCTAATTTTGGCACATTGGCGGCAGGCAGATACCGCATATTGTTCACCCTAAAAGGTGATGCTTATGATATTAAAGAGAATATTGAAGTTAAGGCACACGGTATAAACCACTACCAGTTGGAGATACTGCCTACCCATAAAAGGGATTCGGTAAGTATCAAAATAAACAACGTAATTAATAACCGTAATAACCAGGTTTACCGTAACAATGATACCAGGACTGACAATGATGCCCTTAAACTGAAAGAAGCTTTTAACGAAAAGTATTTAAATGTTGCTGATTTTAAAGAAAGCATGTCGGGCGTTGTATTATCTGCAGACGATAAACTGCCGTTGCCTGGTGTTTCCGTAATCATAAAAGGCACCACCAAGGGCACTGCTACCGATATGAACGGCAGATTTAAGCTAAATGTACCGGCCAAAGGCACATTAACTTTCGCTTTTATAGGGTATTACCATAAAGAGACGCGTATAGAACCAGGTAAAGAAATTAGTGTGATGCTTAACTCCTCAAGCAACCAATTGCAGGAAGTTGTGGTTGTTGGATATGGCACTCAAAGAAAAATGAGTATGACCGGATCTGTTAGTACTATAACTACAGAGAATCTGCTAATGGGTAGTGTTGCCGGTTTAACTGTAACAGAAGGCGCACCGGGTGCCGGGATGAAGATCATGTTAAGGGGAAATAACGGTTACAACACCGATAAACAACCGCTTTACGTTGTTGACGGGGAAATTGTATCCAACCTAAAAAATATTAAACCTGACGATATAGGCGAGATCAGCGTTTTAAAAGATGCTGCCGGTACGGCTTTATACGGTTCAATGGCTGCAAATGGCGTGGTGGTTATCACCACAAAAAAGAAAAACAACGTGCAAGCGGCCAATGCTACGTCACCAGGTGAACAAACGCTGCGCAAAAACTTTAGCGATTACGCTTACTGGCAACCCAAATTAACTACCGATGAAAATGGCAAGGTAAGTTTTACAAGCACATTCCCTGATGATATTACCAACTGGCGCACATTTGTAGTAGGTATAAACGGCAACAAACAATCGGGCTATATCGAAAGACAGATCAAATCATTTAAACCATTAAGTGCAAATTTTATAGCCCCTCAGTTTGCTATTGCCGGCGATGAAATGAACCTGATAGGCAAAGTAATGAATTACAACGCTACCACTGCAACGGTTAACCGTAGCTTTATATACAATGGCAAAACACTTAAGCAAGATGTGCTGCAGGTTACCAATGCTAAAATTGATACGCTGAATATCACGGCCGGCGCAACAGACAGCCTTACGTTTGAATACAACATAAAACGCGACAACGGTTATTTTGATGGCGAGCGCCGCACCGTGCCTGTTTTTAAACAAGGTGTAAAAGAAACCAAAGGCATATTTGAGGCCTTACAGCATGATACAACTATCACCCTCAGATTTGACCCGGCAATGGGGCCGGTAACATTCCGTGCCGAAGCATCAGTTTTACCTGCATTAGCCGAAGAGGCTGCTAAGCTGAGAGCATACAAGTACCTGTGTAACGAGCAACTGGCTTCAAAACTTATAGGCTTATTAGTTGAAAAACGAATTAAAACCCGTTTAAACGAGCCATTTAAGTACGAAAAAAACGTGCTTGATATTATTAAGAAACTGCGGGAAAACCGTAAAACAACGGGCACCTGGGGATGGTGGAAAGATAGCAACGAAGAGTTATGGATAAGCCTGCATGCGATTGAGGCCCTTGTTGATGCAAAAAGCATGGGGTATGATGTATTGCTTTACGCCCAAAAACTAACTGATTACCTGGTGTACCAGTTAGAAAGTTATAATGGGCAAGACAAGCTTACCTCCCTGCAAATTTTGCATAAGCTAAAGGCAAAGGTTGATTATGCAAAATACACCGGCATAATAGCAAAGGAATATGCAGGTAAAAAAACAACTACAAATTACGACCGGCTTAAACTATTGCTGCTTAAACAAGAAACCGGCGCAACAGTTAAAACCGATAGTTTGCCCGGCACCGTTAAGCATACCCTTTTTGGCAATATTTACTGGGGCGATAATAATTACCGCTTTTTTGATAACGCTATACAGCAAACCATATTGGCCTATAAGATCATCCGTAACGAAGGTAAACACCCGGAATTACTTGAAAAGATAAGGGGTTACTTTTTAGAGCAACGCCGCCTGGGCGAATGGCGCAACACCTATGAAGCCGCATTGATACTGGAAACTATTTTACCCGAGGTATTAGGCCAGGCCGAGAAAGTGCAACCATCGGTTTTAACTATAAAAGGAGCTGCTGCCAAAACCGTCACCAAATTTCCGTACACCGATACCTTACAGGATAACCTGGTAAGTATTAGCAAAACGGGCACATTGCCTGTATACATTACCGCTTACCAGCAGTTTTGGAACAGCAAACCCGAAAAAGTAAGTAAAGATTTTACTGTGAACAGCTGGTTTGAAAAAGACGCCAAAAAGCTTAATAAACTTAAAGGCGGCGAAGCCGTACTATTAAAGGTTGAGGTGACCGCAAAAGGCGACGGCGATTATGTAATGGTAGAAGTGCCCATACCGGCAGGCTGCTCCTATCAGGATAAAGAACAGCAGTGGACCAACAACGAGGTGCATCGCGAGCACTTTAAAGAAAAGGTGAGCATATTTTGCAGCAAGTTAAAACAAGGCATCTATACTTTTACAGTAAGCCTTATGCCGCGTTACAGCGGCAGTTACACCCTTAATCCCGCAAATGCCGAGCTGATGTACTTCCCGGTATTTTACGGGCGTGAGGGGATGAAAAAGGTGGTTGTAGGGGATTGATCCATTCACATAAAAAAAGGCGCCCTGTACAGGGCGCCTTTTTTTATTATTTGTCATGCCGACTTATTTAAGCATAATTAATGAATGGTTATAACCACTCACCAATCAACCATTCCTTAAAACTTAAGGTGTTTCACCGTTAATCCGCCGTTTATCAGCTGTTTTAACGATTCGATGCCTACGCGCAGGTGTGTTTCTACAAACTGTTCGGTAACACTACTGTCGCTTTCGGCAGTTTTAACGCCCTCAGGTATCATCGGCTGGTCAGATACCAGCAACAATGCACCGGTTGGTATTTTGTTGGCAAAGCCGGTTGTAAATATGGTTGCGGTTTCCATATCAATGGCCATGGCACGCAGTTCTTTTAAATATTTCTTAAACTCTTTATCATGCTCCCAAACACGGCGGTTGGTGGTGTAGCAGGTTCCGGTCCAGTAATCGCGCGCGTTATCCCGTATGGTGGTTGATATGGCTTTCTGCAAGGCAAATGAAGGCAATGCAGGCACTTCGGCAGGCAGGTAATCGTTTGATGTACCCTCGCCCCTGATGGCCGCTATGGGCAGTATAAGGTCGCCTACGTTGTTCTTCTTTTTCAAGCCACCGCATTTACCTAAAAATATCACAGCTTGCGGGTGTATCGCGGTTAGCAGATCCATTACAGTTGCTGCTACCGAGCTGCCCATACCAAAATTAATAATGGTGATACCATCGGCAGTAACGCTTTGCATTGGCTTATCAAGCCCCATGATGGGTGCATTATCATGCCATTGCGAAAACAGCTGCAGGTATTTTGAGAAGTTGGTGAGTATAATATATTCGCCAAAGGCATCAAGCGGGCGGCCCGTATAACGCGGCAGCCAGTTGGCTACAATGGCTTCTTTAGTTTTTAACCCTGATTTTACCGGCGATTGTACTTCTTTCGTCTTTTTTGCCGGGGTTGTGTTGTCGTCTTTCTTTACATCTAATTCTTCGTTCATCTTTTTTTCCTCTTTTTTGTGTGTATGTATGTGTATATAAGGCTTTTTCGAAACCTTTTTATACAGCAAACCCCGGCTGCTCACCAGGGTTAGTGTGTAATATACGAAAATACTTTTATATTATCAAATTACTGTTAAGCTACCTTTAACTTTTTAAGGTCACTCTTTTCAAATTTGTCTAAAGCGTACTCTAATGTCACGTTCAGGCGCTTCACATCTTTTTTAGACGGAAACTCGAACATGGCATCTATCATAATGGCCTCGCATATTGAACGCAGGCCACGTGCGCCCAGTTTAAACTCCATTGCTTTATCTACAATAAAATCAAGCACCTCGGCATCAAACTCCAGCTTTACACCTTCGTACTCAAAAAGTTTTTTGTATTGTTTAAGTAACGAATTTTTGGGCTCGGTAAGGATATTGTGCAGCGCCTCGCGGTCAAGCGGGTTCAGGTAAGTTAATACCGGTAAACGGCCTATCAGTTCGGGTATCAACCCAAACGATTTCAGATCCTGCGGGGTGATATACTTGTACAGGTTCTTCATATCTATCTCGCTGTCGTCGCGTTTCATTTTGTAACCAACGGTTTGCGTACGCAAGCGGTTAGCTATCTTTTTCTCTATACTATCAAACGCGCCGCCGCAAATAAACAGGATGTTGCTGGTGTTAACCGTTATCATCTTTTGGTCGGGGTGTTTACGGCCGCCCTGCGGTGGTACGTTAACCATGGTGCCTTCCAGTATTTTTAACAATGCCTGTTGTACGCCCTCGCCGCTTACATCACGGGTGATGGATGCGTTATCGCTTTTGCGGGCAATTTTATCAACCTCATCAATATAAACGATGCCGCGCTCGGCAGTGTTCACATCATAATCGGCAGATTGCAGCAGGCGGGTCAATATACTTTCTACGTCCTCGCCTACATAGCCGGCTTCTGTTAATACAGTAGCATCGCAAATACAAAACGGAACGTTAAGAACCTTAGCAAGTGTTTTTGCCAGTAAAGTTTTACCCGTACCTGTTTCGCCCACCATAATGATGTTTGATTTTTCTATCTCCACCTCATCCTTATCAATACGCTGGTTTAACCTTTTGTAGTGATTATATACGGCTACAGACAATACCTTTTTGGCATCGTCCTGCCCGATGATGTATTGATCCAGGTGGGCTTTTATTTCGGCCGGTTTCAGCATAGCAGGTACCGCCGGCGACGCCTTAACCTTGCGTACCTTAAGCTCTTCTGCCAGTATCTCGTTTGCCTGGTCAACGCATTTATCACAAATGTGTGCATCCAACCCGGCTATCAGCATCAGGGAATCCTGTTTTCCTGCGCCGCAAAACGAGCACCTGATCTCCTTGCTGTTCTTGTTCATTTTAATTATGGTTTAATCAAAAATAAGTATTTGGTGGTTTATAACAAAACCCTCTACAGTTAAAGGAGGGCTTTGTTAAGCTACGCTATACCTTATTTATTAGTACTTGCTCTTAAAATTTCATCAACCATACCAAATTCTTTTGCTTCTTCAGCAATCATCCAATGGTCGCGGTCTGATGCATCCCAAACGGTTTGGTAATCGGTACCGCTATGGTCTGCAATGATCTGGTACAGCTCTTTTTTCAGTTTCGTGATCTCGTGGTAGGTGATCTCGATATCTGATTGCTGGCCTTGCGCACCGCCCGATGGCTGGTGTATCATCACCCTTGCATGTGGTAAAGCCGCGCGCTTACCTTTTGTACCTGCTACCAACAGTACTGCACCCATTGATGCTGCCATACCTGTACAGATGGTGGCTACATCATTGGAGATGAACTGCATAGTATCATAGATACCTAAACCGGCATAAACCGAGCCACCCGGAGAGTTGATATAGATCTGGATGTCGCGCTTACTATCTGCCGATTGCAGGAAAAGCAATTGAGCCTGAATAATGTTTGCGATATTTTCATAAATAGCATCGCCAAGGAAAATGATACGGTCCATCATTAAACGGCTGAACACGTCCATCTGGGCTACGTTCATCTGGCGTTCTTCGATGATGTACGGCGTCATCCCGGTAATACCGGCACCGGTAACAATACCCTGTGGGGCATTGCTGCGGTTTACACCGCCAATAAACCTGTCTACATAAGTACTGCTAATACGGTGGTGCTTAACAGCGTATTTTCTGAATTCGTTTTTATCTGGATTACTGTTCATGTGTATGTATTTTATTTGTTGTGGTGCGGGCGGTTGCCCGCGATAAATATAGTTTTTAGTTGAATAGATTTTGTACTAATTAGTTTGGTGAAAGTAAAAATTATTTGCCCTTATAACACAAAAGCATTTGCTTATGGGCAAATGCTTTTGGTGAAATATATTTTAAACGTTTACTGTTTATGCAGCAGCAAGCTTGTTAAAATCGGTAAATAATATATCCTTTTTATCAAGCGTAATAACACTCTTAATGTAATCAAACACCTTAAGCGCTTTTACCTGTTCAAATATCTTGTTAGCATTCTCTTTGTTTTGCAGGTATTGTACGGTGTACTGGCCCAGTTGCTCATCAGTTAAAGCCTGTGGGCTGTACATACGGAACTGTTGGTCTAAGCTGCCTTTTGCAAATTCAAATACTTCCTCGTATTTAATATCAATGCTATTATCCTTCATCAGCTTATTTTCAATAAGCGTCCATTTCAGGTTTTTAGCAAAATCGGCATAACCGCCTTCCAGCTCTTCGTCGGTCAGTTTTTCGTTGGTTGCTTTTAACCAGCGTTTTAAAAACGCGTCTGGCAACTCAAACTTAACCTTACCAATGCTGTAGTTATAAATTTCGTCCTGCAGTTTGCGCTCGGCATCCTGGGTCATCATCATTTCTAACTCTTCGGTTATTTTAGCTTTGAAACCGGCTTCGTCGGTTACAACACCCTCACCAAATAATTTATCAAAGAACTCCTGGTTTAAATCGCCTTCTTCTAAACGGTTAACATTTTTAACAGTTAGTTTGAAGTTAGATTTTAAGTCAGCCGCTTCATCTTCTTCAATTTTTAATAAGCCTGCAACCTTAGCTGCATCGTTATCAAAAGCTTTGTTGATGTCAAACACCAGTTCGTCGCCTTTTTTCAGGCCGATCAGCGATTTTTTGATTTTCGCATCCTGGATCTGATCTAAACGTACCGACGCGATGTTGTTTATTCCATCCTCAAAAACAGAACCATCCGCAGAAAGCTGTGCTAATTCGGCATAAAGCACATCGTCATCTGCCGATACGTCAGGATTTGTCATTTTGCCATAGCTACGGCGGATATTTTTGATACGTGATGCTAATGTTTCATCATCAACTTTTATCACATATTGGGTCAGTTTATCTTTTGATGAAAAATCGATATCAAACTCAGGCGCCAAACCAATTTCGTAGTTAAACTCAAAGTTATCGGCAAAATCCCAGTTGTATTCTTTCCTGTCATCAACTTTAGGTAAAGGCTGGCCTAATACTTCAAGCTTCTCTTCGTCAAGGTATTTGTTCAATGTATCAGACAGCATGTTGTTGATCTCGTCAACCAAAATGCTTTTACCGTACATTTTTTTGATGTGCGCAACAGGTACCATACCCGGGCGGAAACCCGGCATTTTTGCTTTCTTAGCTTGGTCTTTCATTGCTTTTTCAACCCTTGGCTGGTAATCCTCCGGGGCGATGTTGATCTTAACAACTGTATTCAGGTTATCAATTTTTTCCTGTGATATATTCATCTTTTTTACCTGGTATTAATTTTTCTTTGTCCAAGATACAACCCTAATGGCTGTACAAAATTCGAGGCGCAAAAGTATGAATTTATTTTTGAATTTAATTAGCTGCCCTGCTTGTTTTGAAATTTAACAACGCTGTTTTTTACCGGCTTAACTGTTTTAAGGTAAGCATATATAGCCCCCAGGTCCTTTTCATTCATGCCGCCGTATTTCCACCAGGGCATAATTGTTTGAAACTGGCCCGGTTTAACCGCGGTTGCTTTTGCTGTACCATTTGCATATTGTGTAAAGCGGGTTATAAACTGCTCTTTGCTCCAGCTACCTATACCGGTTGCTGTATCGGGCGTTATATTTGACGCACGCACAACCGCGCCGCCGCCAAGGCCATATTCATTACCGCCTGCCAATTCCATTCCGGGTATTGGGGTGCCTTTATCAGCTTTGGTATGGCAATCGCGGCAGGCCGCGCTTTGTACCAGGTAAGCGCCGTATGCTAATGTATCCTGCTCATTTGGCTTTTTGCCCGGCTCGGCTTTTTTAGGCATAGTGTTTACGATCAGGTTCAGCGGGAAATCAAGCTTGCGCTGCGGGTAGCTGGTTTCATGCGGCTGCAGGGTGCGGATATAGGCTATAATGTCATACACATCCTCCGCATCCATCTTAGAGTATGATTGCCATGGCATGATCGGGAATATAGCCGATCCATCCTTTTTAACCCCTGCAGTAATTGCCCGGTACAGCTCGCCGTCCGTCCAGTTCTTTAAATTGGCTGGTGTAATGTTGGGTACATACACTTCGCCGGGAAAGTTGACACGGGCATCAAATTTTTCGCCGCCCGCCCCTATTATGCCAGTATCTATCGGCGCAGCAAAAACATCCCATTTACGGGTGCTGTGGCAATCAACGCATACTGCAACATGGTTAGCCAGGTATTTACCGTGCGCTATGCGCTGCGGGGTTAATTCAACTTTAATGTTTGGTGGGTCACCTACGTTTGGCAAGGCAAGGGTTACGTATGATATAGCCGCCACAATAACAAGCGCTATACAAATAACGATATACGCCATCCATTTTTTAAACTTTTTCATCAGGATAAGGTTAGGTAATACTATTTTAAACAACAAATGACGGCCAAAAGCCGTCATTTGTTACATTATTTATTAAAAAATATTACGCTTAATCTATCTTTTTAATTGACGAAGCGCCTGATTGATCGTTATTTACCTTTGTTGGGTTACCACGATACCGGATATCTGATGCACCGCTGGTGTGTACATCCAACTCGTTCAGTACGTTTATTTTGCACTCGCTGGCGCCTGATGTGCCTATCTTGTATTTACCTACCACAAAATCAAGCGCTTCGATCTTGCCAGATCCACTCAGGTCAACCTCATGTGATGCCGCCTGGCCTTTCAGGTAAACTTCTGTTGAGCCGCTGGCATCGGTACGTACCCTGCCTGCATAAAGCTCCATATCAATTTTTGTGGAACCCGACAGGTCGAAGACCAAATCCTGCACGGTTAAACGGCCATCGGTCTTTATTTCAACCGCGCCTGATGCGCCTATCTTGTCCAAATTTTTAACTCCTATAATAATAGTAGTTTCGCCGCTGCTACATACATTACGGCGGCTATGCACCTTTAAGGTACCGCCCTCAATATTAGTTTGTATGTATTTGAACAGGTTATCATCGGTGGTGATGGAGACAGATTCTGTGCTATCCTGCTTTAGGGTAACTTTGTACCCGCCAGAGATATCTATTTTGCTAAAGCTGCTCATTTTACGTGTTTCGGTACGTACGTTTCCGTTACCTTTTACACATCTGAAACGCCTGCATGAAGAAAATAAGGTTATAGATACGGCTGCTACCAGTAGCAATATTTTAAAATTGATGGTTTTCATAATAGTTTGGTTTAGTGCTTTTGACGATGATTAATGGTTTTAAGTTACAGTAAAATTAAAAAAAGCCACCTATTTATCTGATGGCTTTTTGATATATGATAGACTTTTGCAAGATAGTGCTGATTATAAACCGGCTAATTCATTTTGTTTTGCTTTAGCGGTACGGCCAGGCATTTGGTTTTTTGTAGTATTTACTGCTACAAAGTCTGCATGGTTAACGTTGGTAGCCTGTGCATAGTTTAAGTTATAATCGTTTGCGTTACCGCTTAAGGTTGCTTTTGCATTATCGTTTACATTTACGGTTGCTTTGTAAGCGTCTATTTTTAAGTCGGCTGTTGCAGTGTTGTATAAGTTAACTTCAAGGTCAAGTCTTTCTAATTTACCAAATGATTTTACTTCGGCATTATCATAAGCGCTGATGGCTTGCAAATCGGCTGCTGTTACCCAAACCACTAATTTTTGGTTTTTGTATGATGAGATACGCAACACACCGTTCTGGCTTTGTACCAAAGCGCTTTCTGAGTAATATTTGTTATAAACTTTTACCTGGTCGGCAGCGCCGTCTGATACAAAAAGTTCAACATTTCCGTGGATCTCGATCTTGTTGATCTTGCTCACATTGGTTAAAGTTACGCTTGCATCGTTGTTATTATTGTTAACGTTTGCATAAGTGTTTTTTGTGGTTACCACTGCCATAATCATTACGGCTACCATGGTTAAAATTGTTGTTTTCATTTTATTAATATTTTGATTATGAATGCTATAAGTTGTGTTATTAAATACATAGATATGACGACCCGCACGAAGAAACGTTACAGCAAAACAGCCCCTATTAGACACAGTGCGGGTTTTTATCGGTGAATGGCAGAAATGTGGCGGTGAACGGTGAAAGTTTTTTTTGAGGTTCAAAATAACAGCAATAAACAAGGCTGTTAATACTGTATCAAAACCGAACAGGATGTGGATCGCCCCCCGCCTCTACATTCGTACGGTGAAGAGAGAGCCGTTAAGCGATGTCAGGGATGGGTATACTCACCAGACTTAGCTAAATCATTGCCGTCCCCTTTTAAGGGACGGATAATGAAGCAGATATATGGCTTTTGCCAAAACCTGTTTGATAGTTTGGCTAAAGCCGGGGAGTTCCTGTTGGTTATCCGTTGGCTGAAGCCAACGGCAATGAGTTTTCTGTCGTCGCAGGGTTTCACATCGTGTCCCCTGCTTTGCCTTACATTTGGCGCAGCGGCTCTTTCAGAAGGCACCGCGGAGGCAGAATCGCCATCATGCTATTAGTCCCCTTGCTGTTTGACTCCCCCCAGCACCTTTCTGCTGCGTAAAGAGGAGAATAAAACCCGGCTCCAGTCGGTTGAGGACGTTTGACGGCGTTTTAAAACGGTGGGCAGCATCGTGTTTAAACAAAAAAGCCATCGCATGTGGCAATGGCTTACAGCATATATTTTGAGCTTTTTTGTAGCAGTAACATTTAAAGGATAGCTAATTCTGATGGATCGGCCTTTACAAATTTGTTAGTTACTTTTTTGCTGCTGTTAACGGCAACAAGGTTGCTGCTGTTAACGCTTGCAGATTGGTCTTGTGTTAAGTTATAATCGTTAACGGTACCGCTAATGTTTGCTTTTGCTCGGTTATTTACGTTGATAGTTGCTTTATAACCATCAAGGTTTAAATCGGCAGATGCGGTGTTGTACAAGTTAACTTCAAGGTCAAGTCTTTCTAATTTTCCGAATGATTTTACTTCGGCATTATCATAAGCGCTAATGGCTTGCAAATCGGCTGCTGTTACCCAAACCACTAATTTTTCGTTTTTGTATGATGATATACGCAACACACCGTTCTGGCTTTGTACCAAAGCGTTTTCAGAGTAATATTTGTTATAAACTTTCACCTGGTCGGCAGCGCCGTCTGATACAAAAAGTTCAACGTTTCCATGAATTTCGATCTTGTTGATCTTGCCCACATTAGTTAAAGTTACGCTTGCATCGTTGTTATTATTGTTAACGTTTGCATAAGTGTTTTTGGTGGTTACCACTGCCATAATCATTACGGCTACCATGGTGAATATTGTTGTTTTCATTTTATTAATATTTTGATTGTGAGTACTATAAGTTGTGTTATTAAATACATAGATATGACGACTGACACAGATAAACGTTACAGTGAAACAGCCTGTATTAGACGCAGTGCGGGTTATTGTCGGTGAATGGATGAAATGCGGCGGTGAACGGTGGGGGATTTTTTTAACCAGATAGGTAATACCAAATTCTAACACTATTAATTCTATCTTAGAATAAAATCTAACGCTCAAATGAAACTGCTTTTCGTATACATATTGATAATTGCTACAACAAATTTTGTAAAAGCGCAGGACCCAACGCTCGGCAAATCCAGAGACGAGATCAGAAACCTCATAAAGCCAAACACAGGCATTAATTTATTAAAGGGCAATAATACCGACACTCTAACAATGGATGGCGGCCTGCGAATAGTGATATATTACCAAAACGATACTTGTTATACTTCCAAGAGCACCATGCCGTTATCATTGCTAAGCATGGTCACCGACAAGATGAAGACCTATAAAAAGGTAAAAGAAAACATGTGGATCAGCCCAAGCGGGATAGTTAGAGTTGAAGTAACCATTACAAAAAACGAAGATAATTTCTATATAGAAACAAGCTACGCGAATAAAGAGGCTAAAAAACCTTAGGAATTATATCCAAACAAAAAAGCCCCCTTTACTTCAACTTACCCCCTGCCCCCTCTATGCTGCGCAAAGAGGAATAACTTATCCTATGCTCGCTAAACACGCAGGGTCCTTTTCAAGAAACCCTGCGAGGACAGTACTCATTGCCGTCCCTTTTAAGGGGCGGATAAATAAAGCTAATAAATGGCTTTAGCCAAAACCTTTAATTTGGCTAAAGCCGGAGATTTCTGTTTGGAATCCGTTGGCTGAAGCCAACGGCAATGATTTACATTTTGTCGCCGCAGACTCTCACATCGTGGACCCGACCTTGCCTTGCATGTGGCGCAAGACCCTGCGGGGACAATCGTATAGTAAGCTATAATATAGGGAATGGTGGCGATATTTTGCCAGTAGCCAATTTTAAAATTGATTGACTATCAGTTATTTAAAAGTGTTCACAAGCGTTCACGGCAGTGAACGTGAACACTTTCAACTTTACGTCCTCGCAGGGGCTCCTGAAAGAGCCCCTGTAGCGACAAAAGATAAATTACAAATCCCCTAAAACAAAAAAGCCACCAGTTGAACTGATGGCTCGCAGAAATATATATTGAACTTTTGCAAAAGTAATGCTTACAGGATAGCTAATTCAGCTTGGTCGGCCTTTACAAATTTATTGGTTACTGTTTTGCTGCGGTTAACGGCTGCAAGGTTGCTGTGGTTAACGGTTGCAGATTGGTCTTGTGTTAAGTTATAATCGTTAACGTTACCACTGATGTTTGCTTTTGCACGGTCGTTTACGTTGATGTTTGCTTTGTATGCATCCAGGTTCAGGTCGGCAGATGCTGTGTTGTTCAATGTTACATCAAGATCTAATCTCTCCAGGGTACCGAATGATTTAACGGTTGAGTTATCATTAGCTACAATGGCTTGCAGATCGTTAGCAGTTACCCAAACCACTAACTTTTTATCGGTGTATGATGATATACGTAACACACCGTTCTGGCTTTGTACCAAAGCGCTCTCTGAGTAATACTTGTTGTAAACTTTTACCTGGTCGGCGCTACCGTCAGATACGAACAGTTCAACGTTTCCGTGTAATTCTATTTTGTTGATCTTGCTAACGTTTGTTAGTGTGGTGCTTACTTCGCCATTGTTATTATTGTTAACGGCTGCAAAGGTTGATGTTACTGTACCTAATGCTAAAGTGAAGATGGTTGCTATGGTTAAAAACTGAGTTTTCATTTTATTAATATTTGATTGTGAGTGTTTTATTATTTTTTCTAATTTTTAAATACACCAATATGACGCCCCCATCTATGAAACGTTACAGCGATTTTGGCTGTATTAGATGTACGGCCTGTTTATGTCGGTAAACGGGCCATTTATGACGGTGAAAAGACAGATTTTTTTTGAAACAGGCAGTCTAACCCTCTTTGTGCCGGGGTGCCGGTGCCCTCCTTAACCAGGAAAACTACTTGGTAAGAATGTGGTTTGTGGAAACGGTATAGCTAATCGCTACTTATTCAGGCCATCCTGCGGGATGATGGCCTTGCGGTGCCTGGATACTTTTTCGAAAAGCATATCGGGCACAAATGGCTTGGTCAGGTAATCGCACATGCCGGCCTCGTATGCTTTGCTATGGGTTTCGGGCATGGCATCGGCTGTGAAAGCTATAATGGGTATATCCGGGTGGCTTTGTTTGATAATAGCTGTTGCTTTAAATCCATCCATTACCGGCATCTGCAGGTCCATGATGATCATATCGTAATTACCGGCATTCACCATATCCACCGCAATTTGCCCGTTCATAGCTTCGGCTACGTTTGCCTGCCATTTCTTCAAAAATTTTGAAGCTATCATCAGGTTCATCTTATTATCATCAACCACTAAAATATTCATACCGTAAAGGTTGGGTGGTAATATCAGGTCGTTAACTGTAGTTTCGGCGTGCTCTGTGTCTGCAATCGGGCTCGCCATTGCAAAATGTATGCTAAAAGCAAACCTGGTACCCTTATCCAATTCACTAAATACTTGTATGCTGCTTCCATAAAGCTCTATAAGCCGCTTGGTAATAGCAAGCCCAAGGCCGGTACCGCCATAGTTATGTGTAATGGTTTGCGGGCCCTGTATAAATGGGTCAAAAACAATAGCCATATTTTCGGCAGCAATGCCAATGCCGGTATCGGCCACAGTAAATTTAATCAGCACTTCGTTATTGCTTACCTCCTGTTCCTGTTCAAGCGAGATGGTCACTCTACCTTCCTGCGTAAACTTAACCGCATTGCTTACCAGGTTTATCAGTATCTGACCAAGGCGTATCTGGTCGCCCATCAAGTATTCGGGGATGCTGCTATCAGTTACCAGTTCAATATCCAGGTTTTTCTCAACCGCCTTTGCGTAGAAAGATTGCCTGATATTGTGCACCAGCTGATGGATATTAAAAGGCACGTTGCTCAGTTGCAGTTTGCCGGCCTCTATTTTATTATAATCTAAAATATCATTAATAATTGCCAGCAGGTTCTCGCTGCTAAATTTAAGCGTATTCAGGTACTCCAGCTGTTCGGGCTTGGGGCTTTCTTCAAGTAACAGGTTGGTAGTACCAATAACCGCGTTCATCGGCGTGCGGATCTCATGGCTCATGATAGACAGGAACTCCGATTTAAAATGCGATGAACGCTCGGCCTGTTCTTTCGCCGTAATTAGTTCCTGCCTTACTTTTTGTTGCACGGTTATATCCTCGCCAATACTGGTGGTTTCCTTAACATAACCGTTCTCGTCGTAACTAACCGTATTTTGCCAGCTAATAGTACGGAGTTCGCCGTTGCGGCATATAATGGGGTTTATATAATGCGCCTTAATGGTATTATTTTTAAACCAGGTGTTTAATACCCCACGATGTTCGGCGGGTACAAAATGTTCCATCCAGTTCATGCCCAGTATTTCCATCTGGCTGTAACCAACCAGGTTGGCCAGGTATTTATTACAGTAAATAACCTTTCCTTCGGCATCTAATGATAGCGCGGCCAGTTTAATCGTTTCCAGCACAAGGCGGTATTTGTTTTCGGTGCGGCGGTAGTCTATCTCGGCCTGCTTGCGTTGGGTAATATCTTGCAGGGTACCAATAATTTTACGTACGCTGCCATCCTCGCGGTACATGAGCTTGCCCGTAATTACACTTATATGCTTGATATTACCCTTAGGGGTAATAATGCGGTATTCATAAGAGGTACCGCTGTTATCACCGCTTTTAAACAGGTGGTTTACAATATACCTGTCATCCGGGTGGATGCATTGCAGCAGGATTTTACCAAAGCGCGATGACGATGCCGAATTTTCATCCACTTCATAAATGGAGTTAACCTCATCGCTCCACGATAGTATTTTTAAAGTACTATCCCATTTCCAGTTACCTATTTTAGCAATCACCTGGGCTTCCAGCAGTTCGGCCTGGCTCACCTTTACTGCTTTTTCGGCCAGTTTACTTTCGGTAATATCCTGTATAATGCCTACCGCCCTTTTCAGGCCACCATCTTCGTTCAACAACAGATCGCCGCGCAGCACACGTAAATATTTCAAATTGCCTTTAGGGGTGATAAACTTATGCTCCACGCTGCCTTCAATTACCGTATTGATACTGGTAAGGTACTTTGCAGTGGTTTCAATATCTTCCGGGTGTACCATACTCATGTAATACTCAAACCGGGCTTTGCCTTCGGGGATGGTAGCAACCTCCAGTATTTTAAACAGGCTTTCCGACCAATAATTCTCCTGCGTATCGCTATCATACCACCAATTTCCTGTTTTGGCAATATCCTGGGCTTGCAGAAGCAAATTTTTATTCTCTGTTAAGGCATCGGCATGCTTCTTTTGCTCAGAAATATCGGTAACAGCTACCGATATACGTTTGGTGTATTTACCGTTAACATCAACAACGGGCGATGCCTTTGCTAAAAACCAGCCCGGTTCGCCATATACTGATGGAAATTCTATACTGGTGGTTTTATTATATTTTAACACATAATCATAAACCTCCAAAAAAGGCTTCGCTCTTTCGGGGCCGATAGCTTCATGCAACGTTTTGTTCAAAAAATTCTCTGCTTTTAAATAATCCGGCGATTGCGGGCCGAACCATACATTTATACAGATACCATTTTCATCAAACTCAAAAATAGTATCATTTATAGAACTGATAAGCGCGTGCATTTGCTGTTGGCTGTTCCTCAGTTTTTCGGCATTGGTTATCAGCGATTCATTTAGCTGAATGATATTGTTAACCGCTTTTTTAAACTGCATTTTGTAGGCCAGCATCACCAAAAAGGATACATACGCTATCAGCGTAAAAACGCCGAGCAGTATAATAAATACATTTACAGAAATGTTAACTTTTGGGGCAGTATAATAAGCCGCCACAACAGCAGCTATGTTTAACAGCGTAACGCCAACAAACTCGCGCCGTTGCTTGCAAAAAAGGGTTACAGCAATAAATATAGTGATGGAACTAAAAACATAAACGTGCGCAAAACCGTTAACCCCTAATAGTATAAAGTTATTTACAAACAGGTATGAGGTAATGGTAACATATACCATGGCCTTAAGAAAAACCCTGTTTTTATCGTACGAAAGGGCCAGCGTTGCCAGGCAAAAGGCGCAGTTTATTAAACGCAGCCAAATAGGGTCGTATGAGTTATCGTAGCAAAGGTAGTGTAATGCGGGGCTGGCTATCAGTAAGCCCAATAATATAAGCCTGTAAATAGTTATGTCGTTTTCAATTAATAGCAGGGCCCTATTTTTAAAAGACATACACCAGCGGGAGTTTTTTATTTATACCAAACAATATTGGGGATAACACCATACTTACTTAATAAGAATTTTACAAAGAGTAAATATATCTTAAAGGCTATTAATACGCAGATTTATTTACATTTGTTGCAAATACTATTTTTTCTATGTCTGAAACTGCACAATTAAAAATTGGTGATAAAACCTATGATCTGCCTGTTATAGAAGGTACCGAGGGCGAAAAAGCTATTGATATTTCTAAACTGCGCGACCAGAGTGGTTATGTTACATTAGATATTGGCTACAAAAATACCGGCGCCACAAAAAGTGCCATCACATTTTTAGATGGCGAGGTTGGTATACTTAAATATCGCGGCTACCCTATTGAACAACTGGCAGAAAATTCAACCTTTATTGAGGTTGCCTACCTGCTGATATATGGTAAACTGCCTACGGCTGAGCAATTACAGGCGTTTGAGTTTGAAATAAGCCATCATACCCTTGTACACGAGGATATGAAAAAGTTTTTTGACGGTTTCCCTTCGGGCTCACACCCAATGGGGCAGCTATCGTCATTAATTGGCGCTTTGGCTGCTTTTAACCCGGCATCATTAAAACAAGGCCTGTCTGCCGATGAGATCAATATCGAGATCATTAAGCTTATTGCCAAGATGAGCACCATCGTATCATGGATCTACAAAAAATCGTTAGGGCACCCGGTTATATACCCACGCAACAAGCTTGATTATGTAACCAACTTTATGCACATGACCTTTGGGCAGCGTACCGAAGATATTGAGATTGACCCGGTTGTAGTTAGCGCCATGAACAAACTGCTGATACTACATGCAGACCATGAGCAAAATTGCTCAACATCAACCGTGCGGATAGTAGGCTCATCGGATGCTAACCTTTATGCGTCTATATCTGCAGGTATCTCTGCGCTTTGGGGCCCGCTGCATGGTGGTGCAAACCAGGCCGTGATAGAAATGCTGCAAAAAATAAAAGAAGATGGCGGCGACGTTGATAAATGGGTTTCTAAAGCAAAAGACAAGAACGATCCGTTCCGCCTGATGGGTTTTGGCCACCGTGTGTACAAAAACTTCGACCCGCGTGCCAAGATCATTAAAAAAGCATGCGATGATATCCTGGAGAAATTAGGCATCAATGATGAAACTTTAGAGATTGCCAAGAAACTGGAAGAAGTTGCCCTGAGCGATCCTTACTTTGTTGAGCGCAAGCTTTACCCTAATGTTGATTTCTATTCGGGCATCATCTATACAGCGCTTGGTTTCCCTACAGAAATGTTTACCGTACTATTTGCTTTAGGCCGCCTGCCGGGATGGATTGCCCAGTGGAAAGAAATGAAAGCAAACAAGGAGCCTATTGGCCGCCCGCGCCAGATCTACGTTGGCGAAACCGATAAAAACTATACTGATATAAAGGATAGAAAATAAATGCAGCTTAACCCTCTTTCCGCGCAGCGAAGAGAGGGTGGTCGAGCGAAGCAATGACCGGGTGAGTAACATCACCACCTGCTAAAATAAATTATTAAAGCCCGCCGCACGACGGGCTTTTTTGGTAGAAATCACTTATGATAAAAGCAATTGTATTTTTCCTTTTATTGTTACCTGTTTATTTGTTACAAACCGATAAACAATTAAATGTTGCGACCAGAACCATGGCTCGACGCATTTACCCAGGATTCACTTTAAAGTCCGAGGACTCTATCTTGGTTTATAAAGGCAATCGTTACTTAATATGGACTAAAGAATATTTTGACGAAAAAGGGGAAATAAAAAGAGCTATAATTAATCAAGATATTGATTACATGGATTGGTCGAGAAAGGAGATGTTGAAATATAAAAACTTTTTTGAGGAGAATGGGTTAGCGCAATTCATGCAGACAACGTTACTTAATTATACACGATTAAAAATCAATAATAAAACAGTCCGGATCAAATCTATTGATCGCAGTAAAAAAGAAATTTTTTATTCCGTTAAAGGAGAAAATGACAACGTCTATCAAATAGTTTACAGATAATTAATTAGATATAGAATTGACGCCACGCGAGCTATTAAAGCAATATTGGGGACATGACAACTTCCGGCCGTTGCAGGAAGAGATCATCAATTCGGTATTGCAGGGTACGGATACTTTAGCTTTACTGCCAACAGGCGGTGGTAAATCGGTATGTTTTCAAATACCCGCACTTGCGCAGGAAGGCATCTGTATCGTGGTATCGCCCCTCATCGCGCTGATGAAGGACCAGGTAGAGAACCTGAAGGCAAAAGGCATTGAGGCCATGGCCATCGTATCGGGCATGGGTAAGCGCGAGGTAGATATCGCTTTGGATAACTGTGTGTATGGCCCGGTGAAATTCCTGTACCTCTCGCCCGAGCGTTTACTCTCCGAGCTGGTGCGCGAGCGTATCAAATACATGAAGGTAAACCTGTTTGCTGTCGACGAAGCACACTGTATCTCGCAATGGGGTTATGATTTCCGCCCGTCATACCTGCACCTTGCCGACCTGCGCGAACTGCACCCCAATGTGCCTGTGCTGGCACTTACCGCTACCGCAACTGCCGAAGTACGGGAAGACATTCAGGAAAAGCTACTCTTTAAGAACGGAACAGTTTACCAGCAAAGCTTTGAGCGTAAAAATTTAAGGTATGTGGTGCAAACCACCGAAGATAAATTACGCAAGCTGCTTGATGTTGCCAAAGGCATTGGCGGCAGCGGCATTGTATATGTGCGTAGCCGTAAAGAAACCTTCGAGATAGCCAAATTTTACCAGCAGAACCACATCAAGGCCGATTATTACCATGCGGGCCTGCCTACCGACGAACGCTCTGAAAAGCAGGAAGCCTGGAAAAATAACCGCACCCAGATCATAGTAGCTACCAATGCCTTCGGGATGGGGATTGATAAGCCCGACGTTAGGTTTGTAATACATAAAGATGTCCCCGACAGCCTGGAGGCCTATTACCAGGAAGCCGGCCGCGGCGGCCGCGATGAACAACGGGCCTATGGCGTGTTATTATACAACCCTACCGACAGGATAAAACAGGAAAAGAAATTTATTCAGAACTTCCCGTCGGTTGATGAGATAAAGCAGGTTTACCACCAGTTGGGCAATTACTGCCAGCTGGCCTATGAAGCCGGCGAGGGGGTTAGCTTTGAACTTGACCTGGGCGATTTTTGCAGTCGCTTTCAATTGGATGCTATCAAGACCCTTAATGCCCTAAAGTTTTTGGAGCAAGACGAATACCTGGCTTTTAATGAAAGTGTTTTCCTGCCCTCGCGTTTCAGGTTTGAGGTATTGAATGAGGAGCTTTATAACTTCCAGATCCAAAACCCGGGCTGGGACCCGTTCATTAAAACCCTGCTGCGATCGTACGGTGGCTCATTTGAGAATTATGTGCGCTTAAAGGAGTTTGACCTTGCCCGCCGCACCGGCATGAATACACAGCAGGTAATACAGGGTTTAGAACAATTGCAGGATTTTAACCTGTTAAGCTACCTGCCCCAAACAGATAAACCGCAGATAACCTGGCTAAAGCCACGCCAGCATATCAGCAACCTGTACATCAATAAGGTATTTATTGATCAGCGTAAACAAACCTACCGCAAAAAAATGGAGGCCGTATTTGCCTACGCCGAACATAAACGTTGCCGCAGCCAAATGCTGCTATCATACTTTGATGAGCTTAACGCACCAAAATGTGGTGTGTGTGATGTTTGCCTGGAAGAACGCCGCCAAAAAAACGCTGAAGAGATATTTGATGATATTACCAACGAGATAGTA
The DNA here is from genome assembly GCF_001636615.1 of Mucilaginibacter sp. L294. Classification (GTDB taxonomy): domain Bacteria; phylum Bacteroidota; class Bacteroidia; order Sphingobacteriales; family Sphingobacteriaceae; genus Mucilaginibacter. The sequence continues at coordinate 49,246 of NZ_LGEK01000027.1, forward strand.
CAGTTGCTCAGTACCGATACCCGCACCATAGATGAACTGATGACCTCGTTAAAGCTCGGCACCGAAAAAGAAAAGATCCAGACCATCCGCCTGCTGCTTGACGCAGGCAAGATCAAAACAGACGGCGGGAATTATTATTTGTAATAGCCCCACCCTTTTGTCATCCTGAGCGATAGCGAAGGATCTATTAGCGAACAGTGCAATCGCCTAAATATATCGGCGATCAGATGCTTCATTATGTTCAGCATACAAGTTGTTTATTAGTTCGTCCTTATCGCCTCTACCGGATCAAGCTTTGAGGCAAAGTATGCGGGGATGATACCTGACAATACCCCTATGATAACAGAGATACTGATACCATAAATGATATTTCCGCTATCAAGTATTACCTGTATATCGGCCAAGGCCTTTACTGCAAATGTGCCCAGGTAAACAATAAATAACCCGATCAGCCCGCCCATAAGGCATAGCGCAATAGCCTCAATTAAAAATTGCAGCATGATAAAGTAGTTTTTAGCGCCTAATGATTTTTGGATACCGATGATATTGGTACGCTCTTTTACCGATACAAACATGATGTTGGCTATCCCAAAACCACCCACCAGTACCGAGAACAAGCCGATAATAAAACCACCCGTATTAATGGCTTTAAAAACCATGTCAAGCTGATTGGTTAATATGGTTGATTTGTTCAGGGAAAAATCATCTTCGGCACCCGGGCGGATACTGTGAATTGAGCGCATTAAACCGCGCACTTCGCTTTCTACTTCCACATCGCTCAGGTTATCACGGCCGCGCACTACTATATTCGGGCTGTACTTTTCATTCTCAATATCAATAATGTTTTTAGCAAAATTAAGCGGCAATAAAATCTCGTTATCGCTGGTAATACCCAGCATATCCTTACCCTCTTTGGCAAATACGCCAATAATGGTAACCTTACGGCCCATAATTTTTATTTGCTTGCCAACACCAGTTCCACCGGGGAAAAGTGCATCGGCAATATCGGCACCAATAATGGTTACCGGTGCGCCCGTGCGCGATTCTATCTCTGTAAAGTAACGGCCATCCTGGAAATTAACGTTCCATGTTTTATCATGATCTTGCGATACAGCGTTTATCTGCGCACCGTCAACGGTGTTGCTCTGGTATTTTACGGTACGGTTATCAACTCTAATTTCGTAAGAAAGAGCTTTGGCTGTTTGGCTGCGGCGGCTTAGCTGTTCAAAATCGCGCAGTTTGGGTACCGGCCTCTGCATATATTTCCACCAGGGGAAGTTGTCCTCACCCACCCACGGCCATTTTTCCACGTAAATGCTATTACTACCCAGCTTATCAACGCTTTTTTGCAGATTGTTACGCAAGGTATCAACTGCCGATGATACCGCTATGATGGTAAAAATACCAATGGTAACACCCAATAACGAAAGCATTGTACGCAGCTTATTTTGCCTTAACGCATCGTATGCAAACAGGAAGCTTTCGCGGATAAGTTTTAGTAATATCATATCGTTATTTTGATTGCCCCGGGCCTGCCGGATAGTTGTTTTTTGCCCCGGCCCCAAACACTATTTGTTAGACGGTGTTAAAGCAGTTAAGTTACAGTAATTTTCTATTTAAATATTAACTGTAGCGCGCCAACAAAAAAAGGCGTGAAAAATAACAAAAAATCCGTACATTTGCGCCCTGAAAATTCATATATAAAGCATGAAATTATCTCAATTTAAATTCAATTTACCTGAATCATTAATTGCACATTCTCCGTCAGATATACGTGACGAATCACGTTTAATGGTTTTACACCGCGATTCGGGCAAAATTGAGCATAAAATATTCAAGGATGTTTTAGATTACTTTGATGACCAGGATGTAATGATCCTGAACAATACAAAAGTATTCCCGGCGCGTATGTATGGTAACAAGGAAAAAACCGGCGCTACCATCGAAGTATTTTTACTGCGCGAATTAAATAAAGAACTTAGGCTTTGGGACGTATTGGTTGACCCGGCCCGTAAAATACGCGTAGGTAATAAGCTTTACTTTGGTGATGACGACTTGTTGATTGCCGAGGTTGTTGATAACACCACTTCACGTGGCCGCACCATTCGCTTTTTGTTTGATGGTACCGACGAGGAGTTTCGCCGTAACGTAGAGATATTGGGTGAAACCCCACTGCCAAAATACATTAAACGCAAGGCCACTGCCGACGATAAAGAACGTTACCAAACCATATTTGCCAAGCACGAAGGCGCGGTTGCCGCCCCTACTGCAGGCCTGCACTTTAGCCGCGAACTAATGAAACGCCTTGAACTGAAAGGTGTTGAATTTGCAGAGGTTACCCTGCACGTTGGTTTAGGCACTTTCCGCCCGGTTGAGGTGGAGGACCTTACCAAGCACAAAATGGATTCTGAGCAGTTTATCATCGAAGAGAAACAGGCTAACATCGTAAACCGTGCTATCGAAAGAAAAAGCCGCATTTGCGCCGTTGGTACTACATCAATGCGCGCGGTTGAATCGGCTGTATCAGCAGGTAAAAGCTTAAAGGCAGCTAACGACTGGACCAGCAAGTTCATCTTCCCGCCGTATGAGTTTAGCATAGCTAACAGCATGATCACCAACTTCCACACACCAGAATCGACCCTGTTGATGATGGTTAGCGCATTTGGCGGTTACGAGCATATCATGAACGCTTACGAAGTTGCGGTAAAAGAAAAATACCGTTTTTATAGCTACGGCGACGCGATGCTGATTATCTAAGCTTCGCTTAGATATGAGATATTAGATTTGAGATATGCGACGGAAGTCCATATCTCATTTTTGTTTTATAGCTTTGGCTAATCAATAATTACACATGCCCGGTCTCACATCTCAAATCTCATATCTCAAATCTAAATATGCGGTCATCGTTGCGGGCGGTTCGGGCAGCCGGATGCAATCGGCATTGCCAAAGCAGTTTATTGAGCTTTGTGGCGAACCGGTGCTGATGCACACCATCAGGGCGTTTCATAACAGCCAGCCGGCACTGCAAATTATTTTAGCCCTGCATGGCAGTTATCACGGGTTATGGGCACAGCTTTGTGCTAAACACAGCTTCAATATTCCGCATAAAATAACCATGGGTGGCGAAACCCGTTTCCATTCGATAAAGAACGCGGTTGATAGTATTATAGACGATGATGTATTAATTGCCGTACACGATGCCGTGCGCCCGCTTGTAAGCGCCGATATCATCAATGAGGCCTACAGATGCGCCGCGGAGAACGGAACGGCTGTAACGGCCGTTAAAAGCCGCGATTCGATAAGGCAGATAAACGGCGATAGCTCTGCAAGTTTAAACCGCGACAGCATTTACCTGGTACAAACCCCACAAACCTTTCAATCGGCTTTGCTCAAAAAGGCCTACCAGCAACCTTATACCGATACTTTTACTGATGATGCCTCTGTTGTAGAACAAAGCGGCGTTGCCATTACGCTGATAGCAGGCGATTACAGCAATATTAAAATAACCTTCCCTGAAGATATTGCTATTGCCGAAGCGCTTATAAACAAAAAAGCCACCATCCGTTAGTTAACGAATGATGGCTGCATTTTATCTGATCTATTTATCAGGCCCGTCTGATCACCCCCAGTAATAAAGCGATGATCGCTATTACCAGTAAAATGTGAATTAAACCGCCCGCGTGATTTACGAAGAACCCGAAGATCCATCCTATCACCAAAATAACTGCGATGATGTACAATAAGCTTCTCATAGTGTAGTGTGTTTAGTTAATGTTTTTCTTAGTTAATGTTATCTATTAAACCCGCATTACTTCAAAAAGTTTTGCGCATAAAAAACCCCGCCTTAGCAGGGTTTTAAATATTATCTGCCTTGCATCAGGCCCTTCTTATCACGCCTAAAAGCAGTGCTATAATAGCTATAACCAGCAGGATGTGGATGATGTTACCAGAACCCGCGTAAAAAAATCCGAATGCCCATCCTATAACCAGGATAACAGCAATGATGTACAGTAAGCCTCTCATGTTGTAATGTTTTATGTTTAAGTAAATGTATATACAGCTACCTATGCCAAAATCATTCCAAAAAGGGGTTGTAACAAAAAAAGCCCTGCATGCAGGGCTTCTCGGTTTCTTAATATGTAGGCGTGCTAATACTCGTCTTCGTTAAAAAAGAAGTCGTCTTTGGTCGGGTAATCCGGCCATATCTCCTCTATGTTTTCATACGGTTCACCATCATCTTCAAGTGCCTGCAGGTTTTCAATAACCTCTACCGGCGCTCCTGAACGTATGGCGTAATCAATTAATTCGTCTTTTGTGGCAGGCCATGGCGCATCTTCAAGGTGCGATGCTAATTCAAGTGTCCAATACATGTTTTTATGTTAAAGTGGTAAATTTTGCTTTTTCGCAAAAGTATAATATTTTTAAATTGATTATCAATATTTTTTTGTAAAATTTTTATATCCTTGGTATCCACTGGTTTTCAGGGATTTTATCGGCATATCCTATCATTCTTGCCAGGGTGAACAGGTAATCGCTCAACCTGTTCAGATAAATATTCACTTTTTCGTCAACCGTGCTCTCTTCTGCCAGGTGTACGCTCAACCTTTCGGCCCTGCGGCATACACAGCGCGCTATATGGCAATAGGAGATAGCGTTGCTGCCACCCGGCAAAATAAAGTGCCGCAACTCGGGCAGGGTTTCGTTCATCCTGTCCATTTCTTTTTCAAGCAGTTCAACATCTTCGGTGTGCAGATCGGGTATTACCATGCGGCTTTTCTCCGGGTCGGCCGCCAGCGATGAACCTATGGTGAACAGCCTGTCCTGTATTTGTTTTAGTACATCCTTATCATAGTCGCTTATCTGTTGGTCGCGGATAAGGCCAATGTACGAGTTCAGCTCATCAACAGTGCCGTAGCTCTCAATACGCAGGTGATGCTTGGGCACGCGCGTACCGCCAATTAATGATGTATAGCCCTTATCGCCTGTTTTGGTATATATTTTCATAACAATAGCAGCAATTTAAGCGTTTAATTTAAACAATGTAATCTTAACCACAGAGGACACTAAGATTTGCAATTTGGTAAGCCACAAAGTACACAGAGATTTTTAATTGATAAAATATATAAATCTTTGTATCAGCTGTGGTTTTTCCCTGTGCTCTGTCTCTTATACACATCTCCGAGC
>NZ_LGEK01000251.1 GCF_001636615.1 Mucilaginibacter sp. L294
ATAAAGAACTGGAAAGCATGGCCTGCGTAGCTACCATGGCCCTGGTCTACCTTGAGAACAACCAGTTTTTTTACTCGAACGTAGGCGATACGCGTTTTTATTTGCTTCGCGATGCTTCATTGATAAAGATCTCTAAAGTCCACTCCTTTGTAGGCTTTTTAGAAGACAGCGGCATGCTCACCGAGGATGCGGCCATGAACCACCCCAAACGTAACGAGATAACCAAATCCCGGGGCGTTACCAGCCAGATAGATACCGACGAGAGTTTTAGCGAATCAGGGCATTCGCCTTTTTTACCAGGCGACCTGCTTCTAATTTGCAGCGATGGCTTAACCGACCTGGTAGATAAGAACGGTATATTGGATATCATTACCCAAAAAACCTCCCGGCAAGATAAAGCAGCACAGCTCATAAC
>NZ_LGEK01000252.1 GCF_001636615.1 Mucilaginibacter sp. L294
GACCATTGCTATATTTGTAGCACATGGCGGCGATGGTAGGCACTTTAGCAATCAAGCGAATCGCCGTGATTTCACGATGGTCTTGTTTGCTCACATCAAGATTGTTGTGGTAGAACGCAGATAATGCACCCATCACACCAACCATAATCGCCATCGGATGAGCGTCACGGCGGAAACCTTCAAAGAAGCGACGTAATTGGTCATTCACCATTGAATGCTTACGAACTTTTTCGTAGAAGTCAGCTTTTTGCTCAGCATTGGGTAATTCACCATGAATGAGTGCATAGGCAACTTCTAAGTATTCGGCTTTATCAGCTAATTGGTCAATTGGGTAACCACGGTGTAATAAGATACCTTTATCACCGTCAATGAAGGTGATTTTTGATTCAGTGGAAGCGGTTGACATGAAAC
>NZ_LGEK01000253.1 GCF_001636615.1 Mucilaginibacter sp. L294
CGCAGGGCTACCCCTACCTCGTTCAGCTCGTCGGCTACCTCGCGTGGGAGGCACAACCGACCGGGCCGATCAGCCTGGACGCCGTCGAGGCGGTGCGCGAGGAGGCCATCGGCCGGCCTGGCACGCCGGTGCACCAGCCGTCGCTTCGCGACGTCCCCCCGCGGCAGCGTGAGTACCTCGACGCCCTGGCGCACATTGAAGACCAGCCAGGCCGGTCGGAGATTTCTGCGAAGGATTTGGCGGTGGCGTTGGACAAGCCGTCGACAAGCTTGTCCGATACTCGCGGGAAGCTCATCGAGCGAGACCTGATTCTGCCCGCGGGGTGGGGCGAGGTGATATTCGCGCAGCCGTATTTGGGCGACTACCTGCGCAACCAGAACAAGCCACGGCGGATCAGCTAACGGGAGACTC
>NZ_LGEK01000254.1 GCF_001636615.1 Mucilaginibacter sp. L294
TGGCGATGGGGCTGGAGGTGGTCAGCCGCGACGGACGTCGGCTCGGTCCCTCGCGTTCGCTGTTGCGGGCGCTGTTTTACACCTTCTTCGCGATCGGGCTGGCCTGGGTGGCCGTCGACAGACGTCGTCGGTCGGTCCAGGACTTGGTGCTGCGCACCCGGGTCATTTACGCCTGGTGAGGGTGCAGTGGTTCGGGTGGACCTCGGTATTCTCGACAAACGATGACATCTGCAACTGAGGGCTCCCCGTCGCCGGCACCGGTGACCCGTCGTGGTCTCGCGAAGGCCGCGCGCCGGCGTGAACTGCTGGCCGCCGCGGCTCGGCTGATGGCCGAACGGGGTTTCGCCGGTGTGCGACTGGAAGACATCGGGGCCGCGGTCGGGGTCAGTGGTCCGGCGATGTATCGACA
>NZ_LGEK01000255.1 GCF_001636615.1 Mucilaginibacter sp. L294
GAGGAACGCGAACCGCAGATCGCGGTCGCGCGGCTGCGCGACCGTCAGCAGCCGGGGCGAGTCCCGGTCCGTGCCGACGAGCGCCCCGAGCGGGGCACCGGCCTCGCCCGAGGTGGTGAGCGGCACGAGCACGAGCGGCCGGTCGGAGATCCGGCGGTGCGGGACGGTGGCCAGCGGCTGGGCCTGCCCGCTCTGCACGGCTTCCAGCCGCGCGAGCGGACTGATCAGCGACATCAGTCGTCCCTCCCGACGGAACTCCCCGCGAAGTTCCCCGCGGAATTCTCTGCTGACCTCCCTGCGGAACTCTCTGCGGACCGCCCCGCCGAATTCCCCGCGGACCGCCCCGCGAACGCCAGCGCCTCCGCCCGCAGCGCCGCCGCTCTGCGCAGCGCCGCGACCGTCGGAT
>NZ_LGEK01000256.1 GCF_001636615.1 Mucilaginibacter sp. L294
GTCTCAGGTGCATCCAACCTGCCACGAGACGCCGTGACGGTCCGTGCACCAGCCGAAGCGTGGGCTGAAGCCGTAGTCGTCGAGTGGCATCAGCACCGCTCCGTCGGTGCTCAGCTTGCCGAAGAGTTCGTCGACTTCGTCCGGCGTGTCACACGTCACGAAGATTGACATCGAGGGCGTGAAGCCGAATTCATGGGCTATCGGACTGTTGAAGGCGATGAACGGCCGGCTCGCCAGCGTGAACCTGAGTGTTTGACCGGGGCCATCCGGACCGGTCACCTCGGTGATCGTCGAGTTGGGAATCAGCTCGACGTACCGCTCGACGGCCTCGCGGGCGGAGCCGTCCTGAAACATGAGGTGAGTCGATACGTCGGTCATCGGCGTAGTCTCGCAAGTAGCACGGGA
>NZ_LGEK01000257.1 GCF_001636615.1 Mucilaginibacter sp. L294
CCGACAGCCTCAGCGGGGCCATCGTGTCGCTCGGCGACTACGCCGTCGGCCACGACGCCGGCAGGCTGAACGAGCACCGGCTGGCGCTCACCGCCGAGATGGTGCCGCGGGTCGAGCGCATCCGCATGATCGGGGCGGCGACCCTGGACCTCGCGTTCGTCGCTGAGGGCGCCCTGGACGAGTGCGTGATGATGGCCAACAAGCCCTGGCACCCCGCCGCGGGGACCCTGATCGCCCGGGAAGCGGGGGCGCAGCTCACCGACGCCCAGGGCAATCCCCACACCCACAATTCCGCGTCGACGGTCATCAGCGCGCCGGGCATCGCCGATCAACTCGCGACGGTGATCCGCAACACCGAGAACGTCGGCGACCGTTACGCGACCGCCGTCGGCTAGCGGCTGCTCA
>NZ_LGEK01000260.1 GCF_001636615.1 Mucilaginibacter sp. L294
GGTTTAGTGCCGCCCCAGACTCTGCTTAGGGCGTCGAGCGGGCGAGGGCCTCCTGGTCGTGCAGGTGCGGCCGCGAGTCTGGAGCTGCTGTTTGACGTCTCTGTTGCGAATTGTTCGATTCGTTCGCGAAATATTCTCAGAGTGGAGGTCGCGCGGTCTTTTGGCTCACGAAGTCCATCAGGGACCAGGCTGACGTAGAAATCGAGTTCGTCGGCGATCTGAATCAACGTTGAGCGTGATGCATTCGTACCGTGCTGAGTGATCTCGACCGTCAGCCCAATTTCGATGTTTTTGCGGTATCCAGCTTCGGTCAGGTTCGCGGACGCGATGACGACTCGGACAGCATGCTGCCAAACAATGAGCGTCACCTTCGGATGAAAGCAGCCCCCGTCCACCGCGAGCG
>NZ_LGEK01000258.1 GCF_001636615.1 Mucilaginibacter sp. L294
ATCGACGAGTCCGCGTTGACCTTCACGAGGAGCATAACGGCACCTTCATGCCGTTCTCTCACCGCCACGTACGGGAATTTCAAGGGCGCCTTCCACAGAAGGACGGCCGGCGAATCGGTCATGGGGAGCAGGACCTTGCGGCTAGCGACACACTCTTTCATCGCAACGGCGTAGAAGTCGATGTACATCGCGTGCTCTGGTTCGGCGTAAGCCGCCTCGGTCAGGCGTTTGTCTTCATCGGCTAACGGACCGCGCCGCACGTTCACGTCGATCTCCTTGAGGGCGGTTTCCAGCGGAACGCCCTGCTCCCGCGCGGCATGCGCTTTGGCGGACATCGACGCCGATGCTGCGCAGTAGGACACCAGTTGCTCCTGCGATATCGTCTCCGCTGCAGCGGACGTG
>NZ_LGEK01000026.1 GCF_001636615.1 Mucilaginibacter sp. L294
GTTATTTATTTACAAACACTTGTTCCATTTGATAAAAAAACGGAACAAAATGGAACACGTCTAAAATCAATAAACACCTATAAATCAACAATTTAATACAAAATACCATTTTGGCTTTTATGTGATTTTCACGGCACAAAAAGGGTGAACAGAAGTCGAAAAAAGGCAAAAAAAGTCGTTTTATATCGTGTTAGATCGGTGCCGTTTTTGTTCCATTTTTCAAAAAGTGGAACAAAAATGCGATTTCGATAACGATTTGACATATAGACAATTACTTCCAAACAATGAAGTAAAACTTTAGATAGAAGGACAAAATCAAAACAACAACATACTCACTATCAATATGTTCCATTTGTTCCACTTGTTCCATTTTGCAGTGGAACAAGCTAAGCCATTCTATCGCTCCACCTTCCTAAAATCGTAAGGGTCTTGCTCCACAAAATCGGCTACCTTAACACGCAGGTTGGTTACCTTACCATCTTTCACTGTAAATGGAAAAATAGCCTTGCCAAAAACCGGGTCGGAGAAGGTTACATAAAAGCGATTGCCGCCCAATGGCTGTAGTTTTGCATACATTTTTGGGTGGTGCTCAAAGCGGATCTCCAGGTCGTTACCGGTTTCGCCACGGGTTATTTCCAGGCTTCCGTAAAGGTCGTTTACGTATTTTCCGGTGTATTTATTGGCAGATAGTTCAGGCTTAAGGTTAAGCAAAGTGCTGTCGCGTAGTTTTTTGTCGGCGGCCAACTCTTCTGTCGTGTTTCTTTTATTGTAAGCCAGGTAGGTATCGTTATAATGATAGTCCTTGTTTTTAAAATAGGCGTCTATAATATCCCAGCGCAGGGTTTCATAAAGCGCGTTTTGGTCGGTATTGGTTAATATTACAATGCCCAGTTTTTCTTTTGGCACCAGCGTTACCGACGATACATAGCCGCTAATTCCGCCCTCGTGCATTACCAGGCGCCGGCCGCAGTAATCCTCTATAAACCAGCCAAGCCCGTAAAGCTGGAAATCGCTGTCGCCGTTTAAATGGGTTACACTCTCAACAATATCCTGCGGTTGGCGGGTAGCTGCAATTGCCGCTGCCGGTATCACCTGTTTACCGCCTATCTTGCCATTATCAAGTAAAGCCATTACCCATTTACTCATATCATTAACAGACGAGCTGATGCTGCCCGCAGGTGCCAACCCGTCGATATTGCAATACGGTATGGCGGTAAGGCGGCCATCAACCAAAGTATGCGGTACGGTTCGGTTAAGCGCTTTTGGCATCTCAACCGTTAAGGCCAGGGTACTGTTCATTCCCAGCGGGGCAAAAATACTCTCCTTTAAATATGTTTCCCATTGCTTGCCGGTAACCCGAGGAATGATCTCGCCGGCGGTTAAATATGCCGCATTTGTATAACCCCATGTAGTACGGAACGGGTAAGTTGCCTTCATTTTACCCAGTTTTTCTATTACTTCGTGGCGGCTTAGGTTACTGTTGTAAAAAGAAAAATCGCCCTGAAAAGTGCGGAAACCTAAACGGTGGCTCAGCAGGTCTTTCACAATGGCCATATCGCCCGCGGCTTTGTTCTCCAGTTTAAATTCGGGGATGTATTTGGTTACCTTTTCATCAAGCGATAATTTTTTTTCGGCCTGTAGCATAGCTAATGCAGTTGCAGTAAATGCTTTGGTATTGCTGCCTATCATAAACAGGGTATTTTGGTCAACTTTGCCCGGCAGGCCAAGCTCTTTAACACCATATCCCTTCATCAGTATAATCTTGCCATCCTTTACAATACAAACAGCAGCGCCCGGTATACGCCAGTTGGTAAGCGCTTTGTTAATGTAAATATCAAGGCTATCCGCAATAAATTTACTCCTGTCAACATTTTGGGCGTTAACAGTTCCAAAGGCCAAAAGGCACAAAAACAGCAAGTGTAATTTTTTCATGAGGGATAAATATCAAAGGCTTTAAAATGCTAATTTAACGCAAAATTTACAGCAGCATTATTTTATTAAAAAATACTCATCATCAATTTTAACCAATATGAATATTAAAGTTTACCGCACAGGGATATTATCCTTTGCGTTTTTAATGTTATTGCTTTTGCAAAATAAGGCCATAGCACAGATCCCATCTACCCATTGGGCAAAAGATGGGTACCAGTATTACAAAGCTCAAGGCGGTGAAATTGTAGTGCTTGACGCACGCGATGACGCCAAAAAAACCATCCTGTTAAGCAAAGAAGCCCTTACCCCGCAAGGGCAAAAACCAATTGCCGTACGCAATTTTTATTTGAGCGATGACGGGCAAAAGGTATTGCTTTATACCAATTCAAAAAAGGTATGGCGCTATAATACCCGTGGCGATTATTGGGTTTATGACCTTACAGCCAAAAAACTAACCAAACTGGGTGCAGACAAACCAGCATCCTCATTAATGTTTGCCAAATTTTCGCCGGATGGCAGCAAGGTTGGTTATGTAAGCGGGCATAATATTTATGTAGAAACCCTTGCCGATAACAGTATTAAACAGCTAACCAGCGATGGAACGGATAAACTGATCAACGGCACTTTCGACTGGGTGTATGAGGAGGAGTTTTTCTGCCGCGACGGTTTCCGCTGGAGCCCGGATAGCAAGCAGATAGCTTACTGGCAAATTGATGCCAGCAAAACAAAAAACTATTTGATGCTCAACACTACCGATTCTATCTACCCTTATGTAAAACCGGTAGAGTACCCTGTAGCAGGCGAAGCACCATCCCCATTTAAAATTGGCGTGGTTGGTATTACCAACGGCGCTACTAAGTGGATGGAGATCCCTACCGACCCGGTGCTGCAATCGTATGTGCCGCGTATGGAGTGGGCTGCTAACAATTCTGAGCTTATTATTCAGCACATGAACAGGGCACAAAACAAAACCGAGGTAATGTTATGTAATGTATCTACCGGCAAATCAAACACCATTTACCAGGAAACAGATGCCGCCTGGATTGATATATTACCTGAATGGGAAGAGCATTACTACTATGGCGGATGGGACTGGTTTAAGAAAGGGGCCGACTTTTTATGGGCCAGTGAAAAAGACGGCTGGCGCCACCTATACCGCATAAGCCGCGATGGTAAGAAAGAAAAATTGATAACCAAAGGTAACTACGATGTAATGCAGATAAATGCCATTGATGAGGCATCGGGTTATGTTTATTTTTCGGCTTCGCCGGATAATGCTACCCAAAAGTACCTGTACCGCACCAAGCTTGATGGCAGCGGCAAGGCCGAGCGCCTTACCCCGCTAAACGAACCGGGTACGCATGAGTATGATGTATCGCCAAATGGTAAAGCAGCAACACATGCTTTTTCAAATTATTATACCGGAGCGGTAAACGAAGTGGTTTCGTTACCGGCGCATAAAACCTTTGATGGGTCTGAGAAAGCGGCTAAAGCTATTGCCTCGGCAGATAAATCAAAATCGAACGTGGAGTTTTTTAAGGTAAAGACCGAAGATGGCGTTGAAATGGACGGCTGGATGGTAAAGCCCAACAATTTTGATGCGACCAAAAAATACCCGGTTGTATTATATGTTTATGGCGAACCATGGGGCCAGAATGTTAAGGATGAGAATGGCAGTAGCTTTAACTTTATGTACACCGGCGATATGGCTGCTGATGGGTACATCTACATGTCCATTGATAATAGGGGTACTCCTGTACCCAAAGGCCGCGAATGGCGTAAATCTATCTATAAGGGCATAGGCACTGTAAACATCCGTGATCTGGCCATGGGCACCAAACAGCTGTTAAAAGAACGTGCTTACCTTGATACCTCGCGCGTGGCCGTTTGGGGCTGGAGCGGCGGCGGTTCATCAACCTTAAACCTGATGTTCCAATACCCCGAAATCTTTAAAACAGGGATTGCCATTGCAGCGGTTGGTAACCAGTTAACTTATGATAACATTTACCAGGAACGTTACACAGGTGTACCTGTTGATGAGGCAGGAAGAGCAGCTTTTTTAAAAGGATCGCCAATTACTTACGCCAAAAACCTAAAGGGTAACTTATTATACATACACGGTACCGGCGATGATAACGTGCATTACCAAAATGCAGAATTATTGATAAACGAGTTGGTGAAATATAACAAGCAGTTCCAACTGATGCTGTACCCTAACCGTACCCACAGTATATCTGAGGGACCGGGTACGGTTATGCATTTACGCACGCTGTACACCAATTATTTAAGGGAGCACTGTGCACCGGGAGCGAGATAGAAAGCTTAATACCGAACACTGCAGTAATTACACTTCATCATTGGGTGTTCAAAATTCATAATTCGATATTTCCCTCAATAACAAAGCCCCGCGGTTATACCGGCGGGGCTTTTATATAAATATATTTACAATTAGGCTAAAATGGGAGGTCATCCGCATCGTTGTTACGGTAACCATCGGTATCGGATGTTTTCAGGGCCTGGCGCGGGGCGCTTTCGTTCTCAAAATCTGTTTTGCGGCCAAGCATGGTAAAGTTTTCGGCAACTACTTCGGTAGTATACTTTTTGATGCCTTCTTTATCTTCAAATGAGCGTGTGCGTAGTTTACCTTCTATATAAACCAGCTTGCCTTTTTGTAAAAATTTAGCGGCAACATCAGCAAGTCCGCGCCACATAACTATATTATGCCACTCTGTTTGCTCAACCTTACGGCCATCTTTGTTAAACGTTTCAGATGTTGCTAAAGGGAAGCTTGCAACGGCTACACCACCCTCTAAATGCCGTACTTCGGGGTCCTTACCTAAATGCCCAACCAGTATTACTTTATTAATTCCAGACATGCCATAAATTAACGGAGAATTATTTAGAAATTAAAAAAATATTTTATAAATATAAAAATGGGTTTCGGAAGCGCTAAATCTTTCAGATTTTCAACATCGGTATAAAACCAGTTTCCTTGCAATTTTTCAGGAAAATCTTTTAGCATCAAAAACCTCACGTATAAATGCTGATGGGTTAACACATGCTTAATTACAGCCGAATTATCCTTTAAAGCAACATCATTCCCAAAAACTTTCATCTGAGGGAGTTGCAATAATTCAATCGGATCTGTTAATTCTGGTGTTTCAATTAACGGTAAATCGTACATATTTGCCCAGATATCACCCTCGTTGCGCTTGTTCATCAAGATCTTTTTACCATCAGATATTAACATATAGTTAAAATGCCTTTTTCGTATCTTAATGGTTTTTAGTTTTACAGGCAAATAGCTTGTTGCATTTGTTTTAAAAGCAACACAGTTTATATGCACCGGGCAAATACCACAGGCAGGGTTTTTAGGCTTACAAAGCATTGCGCCAAACTCCATTATGGCCTGGTTATGCAAGGCGGGGCGGGCATTATCCAGCACATCATCGGCAATTTTTTGAAACATTTTTTTGCCTTTGGGCGAATTTATAGCCTCATCAATACCAAAATACCGGGCCAATACCCGGTAAACATTACCATCAACAACAGCCTTCGCCTCGTTTGATGAGAAGGAAGATATGGCTGCAGCGGTATATTCGCCTATCCCTTTTAATTTAATCAGCTCATTATAACTAACCGGGAATATACCCTTATATTGTTCTTGCACCAACTGGGCGGTTTTGAGCATGTTGCGCCCGCGCGAATAGTAGCCCAGCCCCTGCCATAGGCGTAATATCTCATCTTCATGTGCTGCTGCAAAGGCAGTTACGGTTGGATATTTTTCTGCAAAGCGATAAAAATAAGGCATGCCCTGCTCCACGCGTGTTTGCTGAAGTATAATTTCAGACAACCATATTATATAAGCATCGGTTGTATTGCGCCATGGCAAATCGCGTTTATTATGGGTGTACCAGGCTATCAGTTCGGCAGAAAAATCCATTCTGTGCAAAGTAACATCTTATCATCGCTGTATCATAATTTGAGGCAAAAAAGGCTGTCCGAAAAAAAATCTGCTATTTATTTTAATCTTTAATTTTAAAGCGATACTTTTGCAACCCCAAAACAGTTAAGTATTTATACATTTAAATAAAAGAAAACAGGATATGACCAAGGCAGAAATTATAGCTGAAATCTCATCTAAAACAGGAATAGAAAAAGTGGACGTGCAGGAAACTGTTGAGGCGTTTTTCAAAGTTGTTAAAACCTCAATGGTTGGCGGCGAAAACGTATACGTTAGAGGTTTCGGTAGTTTTGTAGTTAAAAAAAGAGCTAAAAAAACAGCCCGTAACATCTCAAAAAACACTGCTATCATTATCCCTGAGCATTTTGTACCAAGCTTTAAACCGGCTAAAACTTTTGTTGAGAAAGTACGCAGCGGTAATAACACTACAAAAGCAGCTAAATAATCGTTATGAAGAAGAAACAGATAGTCGTTGCCGTAGCAGTAGTTGCTATAATGGGCTATTTGTATTCATTACCGGTTAAGGGTTTAATAAAACCCGAAGCAACGCGCGGAAATGCCAAGGCTGCAACAGCTTCGGCATTAAAGCCAAATGCTAACATAAATGAGGCTTCGGTATCAGCATTGGCTAAACCCAATATTGATGCTACTATTGCACAAGAAATAACCGCGCTTGAGGCTAAACTTAAAACAGCCGGCGAAGCTGATAAAATTACCCTGCAAAGGCAAATTGCCAAAGCGTGGGATAGTGTTACACAGCCAGCCCCTGCTGCCTTTTACTACCTGGATATTGCCCACAAAAGCAATGAAATGGCAGATTGGGTAAACGCAGGTAACCGTTTTAACACCGCCTATAAATTATCAAGCGACACATCGGCACAAGGTACGTTTGTTGCAAACGCTGTTGAGGCGTTTGACCATGCTACCAAACTACAACCCGCCAGCCTTGAGGCTAAAACGGGTTTAGGTGTGGCTTATGTAAACGGCGGCGCTATGCCAATGCAAGGTATTACACTTTTGCTTGATGTAGTAAAACAGGATCCTAAAAATCACGATGCACTGCTAAACCTAGGCATGTTTGCCATGAAGAGCGGTCAGTACGAAAAAGCGGTTGACAGGTTTAAAACCCTTATTGCGCAAAAGGAAGAAATTGAGCCTTACTTTTATTTAGCAGAAAGCTATAAACAGCTGGGTAAGAAACAGGAAGCGATTGCAGCTTATGAAAAATGCAAAGATTTAATGGGCGACCCGGTAGCGGGCCAGCGCATAGATGAGTATATAAAGGAATTAAAGAAATAAATTAATCACATTTAAAAATTATTACTATGCCAAGCGGTAAAAAACGTAAAAGACATAAAATGGCTACTCACAAACGCAAAAAGCGTTTAAGAAAAAACAGACATAAGAAAAAATAAGCTAAGTAATTAGCTTACACCTCGCTTTGCGGGGTTTTTATGTGTGTATTTTACCCACTTATTAACTTGCGGCGCAATTGTGCGCCGTTTTAAGAAATGGAGTAGCAGTTGATAAAAGAATTAATTATCGATTCATCCCCCAACGGGGCTACCATTGCATTATTACAGGACAAACAACTTGTAGAACTCCATAAAGAGCAAATCACTAACAATTATACTGTTGGCGATATTTATTTAGGACGCATTAAAAAAATTATGCCGAGCCTGAATGCTGCCTTTGTGGATGTTGGTTATGAGAAGGATGCCTTTTTGCATTATCTTGATTTGGGGCCGCAGGTACAAAGCCTGCTTAAGCTAACCAAACAAGTACGTAGCGGTGGGTACCAATCGAAGCTTTTAGATAATTTTAAGCCGGAAGCTGATATTAACAAAGGGGGCAAAATCTCTGATGTATTATCAAAAAGCCTGCTTGTACCTGTACAAATAGCAAAGGAGCCAATTTCTACAAAAGGCCCCCGCTTAAGTTCTGACCTGTCAATAGCAGGCCGTTACGTGGTATTGGTACCTTTTTCTGAGGTGATATCTATCTCAAAAAAGATCAAAAGCAATACGGAACGCAACCGCCTGCGTAAGGTGGTTGAAAGCATTAAACCAAAGCATTTCGGCGTAATTATACGTACCGTATCTGAAGGTAAAGGTGTGCCCGAGTTGCAGAAAGACTTGCTTGACCTGATATCAAAATGGGAAACCTTTGTTACCAAGTTGCATGGCACCGAACCTTCTAAAAAGGTATTGGGTGAAATTGGCCGTACATCAACCATATTAAGGGATATCTTGAATCCCGATTTTCAGCATATTTATGTGAACGAGCAGAGTATGTATGAAGAGGTAAGGTCGTACATCCATGAAATTTCACCCGATCTGGAGGGCATTGTTCGTTTGCATAAACACAAGGAGCCTATTTTTGAGCATCATGGTGTTGATAAGCAGATCAAATCAACCTTCGGTAAAACGGTAAACCTTGCCGGTGGCGCCTACCTGGTTATTGAGCATACAGAAGCCCTGCACGTTATTGACGTAAACAGCGGTAACCGTACAGCTAATAAAGAGAACCAGGAAGAGAACGCATACCAGGTAAACAAGGAAGCCGCCAAGGAGATTGCCCGCCAGCTGCGCCTGCGTGATATGGGTGGTATAGTGGTTGTTGATTTTATTGACATGCACAAGCCAACCAACCGTAAGGAGTTGTTTGACTATCTGAAAGCCCAAATGGCTGATGACAGGGCGAAGCATACCATATTGCCGCCAAGTAAATTTGGATTGATACAAATTACCCGCCAAAGGGTAAGGCCCGAAATGAACATTGTTACCAGCGAGGTTTGCCCTACGTGTGGTGGCACCGGCACTATAAGGCCAACCATTTTGCTGCTTGATGATATTGAAAACAATTTCAACTACATCCTGGAAGAGCAAAATGAGAAAAATATTACGCTTTGTGTACACCCGTACATCGAGGCATACATCAAAAAGGGGTTATTTACCCGGCAGATGAAATGGTACTTTAAATACAACCAGTGGATAAAGATTAAAAGCAACCCTGCTTACCAGATCACGGAGTTTAAGTTCTTCTCAAGTAAAGACGAAGAAATAAAGTTGTAATTAGCCGATACGGCGTATATTAGAAAGAGCAGATGTTAATAGCATCTGCTCTTTTTGTTTTAGAATGGCATTACACTTATACTGTTGCCTTTTAAAGTAATTGATAAGTTGTATTTTTATTGTGATGAATGGAACAATCGCACAACTTGTATCATTAGTAACCTACGGCAATGCTTATTTAAAGCAGGAAATATCCCCTGAAGAATTAAATCTGTATTGCTCAACCTTTATAAATAGCGGCAAGGTTGAATTTATAGATTATAAAGAAGGCTTTTTAGGTATACAAACCCAGGAAATTAGTACAGGCGTTACCCCCCTGGATTGGTTTAAGTATCTAAAAGCACAAAGGTGTACATCGCTAAAATTATATTATGAACACTCCGCAGATCAATCTATGTTTAAAGACCACAAAACATCGGGTTTGGTTGGCGGCGGTGGTGTTTGGCTAATTGAATCGGCACATGAGGATGGCGGCTTTAAATATTGGTTTGGTAAATGGGAGGTTATAACAATAGCGCCGGATAAAAGTATATGGGCGATAATTTATTATGCGGTACTTGTAGCAAAAGAAAGCCGGATAAAACAATTTATTCCATTAAACACAGCTAAAGAAACCCTCTTAAATACGCTTAAAAGAACTTTGGATTTTTCGCTCAAAAACGATACAGGCTTTTCCGAAAGCTTTGAAAATGCTATAAAGAATATAGACGACCCCAACCCCAGGGTTGATTACTATAAGGATCTGGTTCCTTCAACCGGACTTTCCCTCAGTCAGCAGCAATTATTGTGCGCAGCGGCTTCTTCCTGGGTATTTGGCGGGATGGGGTCATGGAATGACCTCGGATTCCCGGATAAAGAAACCCAGCCAGAGTATGGTGAGATATCGCAAACGCTGTATGACGATGTAATTACCGCTATTATAAGCGTTATTAATTCATGATTTTATACCGCCCAATAAAAAGCCCGCTCCTTTTTGAAAATTAACCCTAATCTTAAAATTACAGTTAATTGAAATTTTATTGCGCCGGGGCAGGGTCAATTCTTATTTGTTTATACGCCCAGTCGTACCCTCCAGTACGGGGGTTTATCTGGGGATTTCCGTTTAGCTTTTCCATGGTGAAAGAAATAACCACATTCTCATCGTAATTATGCTTTTTACCATCATTATCATATAAAACCAAGTCTTTGTTGGTGAATTTTTCAGGGATGAAAAATTCATTTTTACTATCCCCGCGGTAAAGATCAAAATGATCTATATACTCGGCCTGTGGCGTCATAAAACTTAAAGACATTGGCCGCCCCAATACAATTGTAACATTTGAGTTGGCTATGTCGCCGCGAGCAACAAGGGCAACCCTCTTACCAGCCGATGCAAGATCCTTTTTCAATTTTTTGAATTCAGTAACCGTTATTATTTCACCCCTTTTACCAGAACCGGCAAAAGGGTTATATCCCGTTTGCCACATAATAATGGCTACTATTGCAACAAGGCCAAAGGCGTATTGTAGAATGTTTTTCATAGTTGTTAATAATTAACAATTACATGCTAAATTTAAAATTGCGCAGTTTACGCTATTATGTAACATTGCGTAGTTGATAATAGTTTTCTTCGAATACAATACTAAGTATATTAGTAAATGGATAATAATCTGCATATTTGCACATCTAAAATCGGCACATCAACATAATGGCTAAAACTAAAATCGCTTATTTCTGTCAAAGCTGCGGCTACGAATCGCCTAAATGGCTGGGTAAATGCCCAAGCTGCCAGCAGTGGAATACTTTTGTTGAAGAAATTTTAGAGAAGTCGAATGCGTCAGTACCCAACTGGAAGAGCAGTCCAGCTTCATCGCAGCGGGCAAATAAGCCGGTTGAGGTAGCCGATATCACCTTTAAGGAAGAGCATCGCCTGCTTACCCCCGATAAAGAGTTTAACCGCGTTTTAGGCGGCGGTATTGTGGCTGGGTCACTGGTATTGATAGGCGGCGAACCCGGCATTGGTAAATCAACCCTGATGCTGCAACTGGCGCTGAACATGCCCAACGTAAAAGTGCTGTATGTATCGGGCGAGGAAAGCGACCACCAGATAAAAATGCGCGCCGAGCGGTTGGTATCATTAGATACACAGCAAACAAGGGCAAAAAACAAAGAATTGAAAGATGAATTTGGTAAAGGCTGTTTTATCCTTACCGAAACATCCACCCAAAATATATTTAAGCAGATAGAAGAGTTGCAACCGGATATCCTGGTGATCGATTCTATCCAAACGCTGCATTCTTCACATGTAGAATCAACACCGGGCAGTGTATCGCAGGTGCGGGAGTGTACTGCCGAATTATTACGCTTTGCCAAGGAAACCTCTACCCCGGTATTTTTGATAGGCCATATTACCAAAGATGGCATGATTGCCGGGCCGAAAATACTGGAGCACATGGTTGATACCGTGCTGCAATTTGAAGGCGACCGCCACCATGTGTACCGCATATTACGTACTATAAAAAACAGGTTTGGCTCATCGTCAGAGCTGGGCATTTATGAAATGCTGGGCGAGGGGTTGCGCGAGGTATCAAACCCATCTGAGATCCTGCTATCCCAACGCGACGAACCTTTGAGCGGCATCACCATATCGGCCACATTAGAGGGCATGAGGCCTATGCTGATCGAAACCCAGGCGCTGGTGAGCACATCGGCTTATGGCACGCCACAGCGCACCGCAACGGGCTTTGATACCAAACGAATGAGCATGCTACTGGCCGTATTGGAGAAACGTTGCGGTTTCCGCCTTGGCGCCAAGGATGTGTTCCTGAATATTACCGGCGGTATCCGGGTGGAAGATCCCGCTATCGACCTGGGTTTGGCAGCAGCTATAATATCCTCGCACGAGGATATTCCCATCCCTTTTAAAACCTGTTTCGCGGGCGAGATAGGCTTATCTGGAGAGATCCGCGCGGTTAACCGTATAGAGCAACGTATTGCCGAAGCGCAGAAGCTGGGCTTTGAGCAGATCTTTATTTCCAAATACAACATGCCAACCGCCGCGAAAGATAAAAACCGGCTTGATCTATCGCGCTATACTATTGATGTAAAAGTGGTAGGAAGAATTGAAGAGGTATTTGGGTTGTTGTTTGGGTAAGGATTTCTCCGCCTTGTCATCCTGAGCGACAGCGAAGGATCTATTAGCGAACAGTGCAATCGCCTAAATGCCTGGCGGTGATTAGGTACTTCACGATGTTCAGCATGACAACTTTTCAAACTGGCACTATGATATCCGCAGCGTCAGCAGCGTAACATCGTCAATAGGTTTACCCTTCACTACCGAATTAATGTGGTTCATCAGGGCCTCGTTAAACTCATCCGGGGATAACTCACCGTTGGCTATTACAAATTCAAGCAGCTTCTCTTCGCTCCAGTTTTTGTTTTGCAGCTCGTAATCCATCAACCCGTCGGTATAGTTAAATAGCAGGCTGCCGGGTTCAAGATCTACCTCCCCCTCATTCAAAAAAGGGAGCTCGTCAAAAGCGCCTATCATGGTAGTACCCAACTTCAGGGGGATAGCCTCGCCTTCAGAGTATAATATAGTTGGGTTATGCCCCGCGTTAATGTAGTTTAGCTTACGTGTTTTCTCGTTATACTTAGCCAAAAAGAGGGTTATAAAACGTTCGCCTTTGGTGTTTCTTATCACAATTTTGTTCAGGCGTTCAACCACGGTGGTCAACTCATCCTCAATGGCTGCCAACCCATGCAGGCTTGCCTGGAAATTGGCCATCAGCAAAGCTGCCGAAATACCCTTGCCTGATACATCGGCCACGCACCATAAAAATTCGTTCTCGTTAAGGCGAAAGAAATCAAAATAATCGCCGCCAATATCCTGGTGGGGCAAGTATTTAGCACCTACCTCAACGCCGTCATCTTTATGTTCTCGCAGCGGGATCAGCATATTCTGCACCTCAACCGCGAGCTCCATTTCGCGTTTAAAACGTTCTGCTTGCAGGCGCTCGCGAAAAAGCTTCTTATTCTCCAAAGCTACTACTATCACATTGATCAGGGTCTGTATAAAATTCAGATCATTGTTCAGCATATCGCCCGAGGTGTTAAAATCGCCAATGAGGGCAAAGGCAAGCGCTTTATTTTTATGGTAGATGGGAATGAAGTAATTGTATTTGCTTAATAATGAGTCGGCATGCCCGGTTAAAGGCGCGGGTGATTTTATTTTATGCAGATGTGCCCAACTTTGATTAAGCGCAAGGGGCGGCTCAATTACACCACCATATTTAGAGATACAGGTAAACGTGTTATCTTTTTCTATCAGGAAACGGAATTTCCCTATCTGCAGGTAGTTTTTAAGGATCACCTCCAGCATCTGCACCAAAATCGGCGTTGCGGTGTTTTTATTAATAGCCCGGGTGACCTCCAAAAGGGAGTTCAGCTCCGACTGCCGTTTAAGCAGCAGGCGAATCAGTTCGTCCTCGCCAGAACTATCGTTGTTGTTTTGCATTATTGTTTTAGGCAGCCTAAAATAGCTAAATATTCTTTTTTAAACGGATACGTTCAAGCCTTTTTTACAACCGTGCACAAAATGAACAGGCTTAACGTACTGTGCGGCCCTTCCACACATATTTTTTTGTGTTGCCAATAAGGCCAACATACACAAAATAAATAATATGGATTGGGATAAGTATAATAAGCAGGCCTACCAGGTTTACGCGTTTAAAGAATGAGGCTATTGGTAATAAAAAGGCTACCTCTATCAGATATTTTAGCAGGAACTGCACCAGGAAAAGTTTTAAATAAAAGATGTTGTAAAAGCCCAGCCCTGCATTAACTAGCAGCGAAAGGTTAAACAGCCAGATACAAACAGCCAGCGCTACCACCTTTTTATCTTTATACCGGGTTGATTTTGATGCCCAGCGCCTGCGTTGCTGCAAAAACTCTTGCAGGGTATGCTTGGCGTGGGTAAATACAACCGCATCGCGGTTTTTAAAGAACCCTATTTTATCGGGGTATATTTCGGCCACCTTTTGCAGCAGCAACTCATCATCGCCCGATGCCAGGTCATCTATCCCTTTAAAGCCGCCAACCTCGTAAAAAATATCTTTTTTATACGCAAAGTTGGCCCCGTTACATGTTGATGCGCGCCCATTACCTATAAACGCTGCGCCAATACCTATCAGATATGAAAACTCAAGCGTTTGCAGGCGTTCAAACAAGGTGGTTTCCTCAAAATAGGTAACCGGCGATGAGATCATAACCGGCTGATGGGTTTCATAGTACCCCACAATAGATGATAGCCAGTTTTTACCCATACGGCAATCGGCATCGGTGCAAACCATCAGTTCGCCGGTTGATAGGGCGATGGCTTCGGCAATGGCTTTCTTTTTATAGGAGTTTAAAGGTTTGTCCTCGTTTAATTGCAAAAGCTTAACGCCCATGTAGGCATAGCTGCTGATGATGGCAGCAGTATCGTCGGTAGAGTGGTCGTCTACAATAATAATTTCGGTAAGATCCTTTGGATAATCCTGCGCTATAATATCATCAATAGTATAGCGGATCCGGGCAAATTCATTACGGGCAGCTATCAGTATGGTAACTTTTGTGGTGAAACCACTGGTGCTAATGTTTGGGCGTTTTAACGCCGCCCAGCCTTTTATTAAATAGGCAACTACCAGCAGGTATAAACCTGTTAGCAATAACGAAATGGTGCTATGCAGTACGATCAAAGAATCTGAGTTTAAAAACAAATACCGAACCTATGATGGCAGGGATAATAAGGTTGATCAGCCAGATGGATGAAACCGCTGCAATTATAGCTATTTGCTGGTTGGTTACATATAAAAATAAATGCATGGCGGTAAAACTGCGTACACCAATATCCAGCAGATCTAACGATGGCATAGCCGATTGGATAAAAAGGAATACGAATACCGTCATCATCATATTAAAAAACGTGATGTTGGGCAGCAGCAGGTTTATCACCAGGTAATACTGCAACGAGAAGACAAAAAAGCGGGCCAGGCTATAACCAAATACCACCCAAAGTTCATCCTTATTATAACGGCCCATGATCTCGAAAAAACGGTTATACTTTCTGAGGAATTTGATACGGTTAAGCCAGATAACCAGCCAGCTGATATTGAAATAAAATAACAGGAAAAGGGCCAAAAAAGTCAACGACAATACGGCTATACCTAAATACAGCCAAATGTTGATGTTAAGAAAATAATAGATAAACCATAACGAAGCCAGTATACCTACCAGGTTAGTTATTACGTTTTGGGCAAAGGCACCCACCGCCATAGCAAACACCCCATGGATACGTTTACGGTTTGGCAAAAACATTACGCGGCCGCCATATTCGCCTATGCGGTTGGGGGTAAATATAGCCCAGGTTAGTCCGCAAAAAACAGCTTCGACGGCTACCCATACCGATATTTTGGTTAACTTTTTTGCCAGATACTGCCATTTAAGGCTTTCTAAAAACCAGTTGGCTACCATTAGCAATACTACTGCTATTAAGGTATAAACAACCTGCGTGCGGCTGATAACAGATATTAAGGCTTCGAATTGTTTAAGGCTATCGTTTTTCCCTAAAAACTTGTTGTATATAAACAGAAAAGCTAAAACAACAATGCTTGCTTTTAACAGGTACGAGAATATTTTTTTGGCGGCGGCTGTCAATCTAAAAATTTGTGCAATGTTACAAAAACCAAGTTACAAGCCGGGGCAATAAAGCCGTATACGGTATAAATTTTATTCATACTTAAAAAAATGTGATAGCCGTGATGTTAAGTTAAGCTAAATACAACATAAATATTAGTTTTGTTTGAGGCCGAAATTTTTAGACAGGAGCAAGATTTATATATTGCGCGTACTTTAAGCCTAAAAGGTATTTTATCTGTTACAATATTCAATAATTGAAGCCCTTTCGGGATTGAATAACGATATTTCTAAACTAAAACGCTACTACTATGATCAAACACAAAAAAGCCCTTTTGCTGGGGATAAGTTTTTATGTTGCGGCAACAGCCGCTTATGCCATTACACCATTGCAGCGCGATACTACGCTGGCGCCTGTAGAAACCCAAAGCCCCAACAGCACATACAAGCCGGCCTTTAGGGGTCAAACCCGTATAGGTGGTGTTAAAACAAAAACACCTGTTGTAGTAACCGTTATCAATAGTAACCTGAAGAACCCATGGGGCATCCATGTATTGCCTGACGGACGTTTCCTGGTAACCGAAAAGGCCGGCAGCATGCGCATATTAAAAGCCAGCGGCGAGTTTGATAAACAAATAACAGGTTTCCCAGCGGTGTTATACCGGGCACAGGGCGGTTTGCTTGATGTTACCATCGACCCGAATTACGCCACAAACCGTATGATCTATTGGGGCTATGCCGAGCAAACAGATGGCGGCTCACTGTTAGCCATAGCCAAAGGGAAATTATCGGCAGATGAAACCAAACTGGAAAACGTAGAGGTAATATACAGGGCCACACCTGCTTATAAAGGCAACCTGCAATATGGTGCGCGTATGGTGTTTGATAAACAAGGCAACCTGTTTGTAAGTACAGGCGAAAGAAGCGGCAGCGATATCCGCATGAAGGCGCAGGACCTGAGCGCCGGCATAGGCAAGATCCTCCATATCACCAGGGCCGGCAAAGCCGTGGCTGGCGGCCCTTTTTCAGGCAAGGCCAACGCCTTGCCCGAAATATATGCTTATGGCGTACGCAACCCTGACGGCTTGGCCTGGAACCCTGCAACAGGAGAGCTATGGGAAGCCGAGTTTGGCCCGCGCGGTGGTGACGAGATCAATATAATAAAACCGGGGCGTAATTTTGGCTGGCCGGTTGTTACTTATGGTATAGAATACAGCGGCGAAAAAGTAGGCGATGGCATCCAGCAAAAAGAAGGTATAACCCAGCCTATTTACTATTGGGACCCAACCATATCACCGGGCGGCATCACTTTCTACACCGGCAACATTGCCGAATGGAAAAACAACCTGTTTGTAGGCGGCTTAAGCGGCTCGCACATTGCAAGGCTGGTTATCAGGAACAATAAAGTTGTTGGAGAAGAGCGTTTGCTACGCGATAAAAACGAACGCTGGCGTGCCGTTGTAACCGGTAAGGACGGCGCCCTTTATGGCTTAACCGATAGCGGTAAATTATACAGGATAGCTAAGAAATAGTTGTTTGGGTGAGAACACCGAAACAAAAGAGTATTTACTAAGGGCTGGTGTCTTCACCAACCCTTAGTATTTATCCCAGTATCTCCTTAATATCATCAGCAGTAAGCGACTTGATAAAACTATCTTCGGTAGTGATCAGCGCGCGGGCTACGCTTAGCTTACGTTGCTGTAACGCCAGGATTTTTTCCTCAACCGTATCTTTAGTGATGAATTTATAGATGAACACATTTTTGGTTTGGCCAATGCGGTGCGTACGGTCAATAGCCTGCTGCTCAACCGCCGGGTTCCACCACGGGTCAAGTATAAAAACGTAATCGGCTTCGGTGAGGTTAAGGCCCACGCCGCCTGCTTTTATCGATATCAGGAATACCCTTGTCTTTGTATCTTCCTGGAATTGTTTTACTACATCACCGCGGTTTTGGGTGCTGCCATCCAGGTAAACATAAGGTATACCCTCTTTATCAAAATGGTTACGGTAAATGGTAAGCTGTTTTACAAATTGCGAAAAGATAAGCACCTTATGCCCGCCATCCAGCACGTTGGCAAGGGTATGCACCACGTTCTCGAATTTGCCGCTATCGCCCTCGTATTCCGCATCTATCATAGATGGGTGATTGGCTATCTGGCGCAGTTTAATTAAGCCCTGTAGCACCTGTATCTGCGTTTTGGCGTAGGTGCCATCCTCAATACTGCGCAGCAATTCGTTGCGGTATTCTGATTTTACCTTGTCGTACACCTCGGCCTGCTCCTCGCTCATTTTGCAATAGAAAAGGTTTTCGGTTTTTGGCGGCAGCTCGGTTGCTACCTGCTCTTTGGTGCGGCGCAATACAAAAGGTTTGATGATGGCCTGCAGCTTACGTGCTTTGTCCTCGTCCTTTTTCTTTTCTATGGGTGTTACAAACTCATTTTGGAAGAACTGCTGGGCGCCTAACAAGCCGGGGTTTATGAACGACATTTGTGTCCACAAGTCGTTCACCGAGTTTTCTACAGGCGTACCGCTTAGTATCAGCTTAAACCTTGATTTTAATTGCCTTACCGACTGGAACGATTTTGACGACGGGTTTTTGATATTCTGGCTTTCGTCCAATATTACATAGTCGAAAAAGTAGGCCTTAAACATCTCAATATCTATCCGGCTGATGCCATAGGTAGTTATCACCACATCATAATTGGCAAATACCTCTGCCGATTTATAGCGAAATGCGCCGGTATGAACCATCAGCCTTAATTGCGGTGCGAATTTTTTAGCCTCATTAAGCCAGTTATAGATAAGCGAGGTAGGCATGATCACCAGCGAGGTAGCTTTACTATTTGCTGCTTCGGTATCTTCTTTATGTTTTTGTAGCAGCGCAAGGGTTTGTATGGTTTTACCAAGGCCCATATCATCGGCCAGGCAACCGCCAAAGTGGTATTCCTTTAAAAAGTGGAACCAGTTATAACCCGCCTTTTGGTATGGGCGCAGGCTGCCGGCAAAATTTAACGGCATGGGGATATCTTCGGTTTCTTCAAAATCGGTAAGCTTTTGCAGCTTGCGGTTCATAGATACCTCTGCCATTTCGCCGTCGCTCAGGTCGTTCACTAAACCCAGGTGATGCCTGCGTAGTTTTAGTTCGTCGCCACCTTCACTAAAATGCAGCAGGTTGCCGTACTGCGAGAACCAACTCTCGGGGATGATGGCTATCTCGCCCGATGGCAGCAAAAATTCCTTTTTATGGTTAAGGATATGGTTTTTTAACTGGATGAACGGGATACGGTACGGCCCGAAATAAACCACGGCGTTAATATCAAACCAGTCGTTATTCTCGCTTATCTCCAGGTCTATTTTGGTGTTGCCAAAAACGTAGCGCTTTTGCCCGTCGGGTTGTTCCAGTTCAAACCCTTTTTCCAATAATTCGTCATGATGTTGGTTTAGCCATTCAAAAACCGGGAAAGAGCGGTCGCTTTCTTCATCGTGCGCGGCAACCTCCAGGTTTTGGAATAATGACGAAACCGTTTTTAGCCCCATGGCCTCTAATTGCTGCAGCTTACCCTTCTCCCAGGTAACCGAGCGCTTAATGCGATGGAACAGGTAATCGTCGCCGGTTTTCTCCATGCGTACGGATACATGCCTGCCATCCCCGTAAGGGAAAATATAGCCGGCATATTTAAAATACAACTGTAACTGCGATGTACCGCCCTCTACGTATATGGGTTTCAGGAAGGCTGTAGCATCATACTTTTCGGTATTGATGGTAAAGCCTTCGGCGTAAACGTTATGCTTTTCTATGAGCGGGGCAACAAATTTTTCGAAGTATGATTGCTCTGACGACTTGGGGATGGATATAAACCGCTTATTTAAAAACGGTTGCAATTTTTTCCCTTCTATCTCCTTATCAAAATAATACAGGGTATCGTCAAGCAACATCCAGGCGGGGTGGTTGCAAATGATCTCGGCGTCCTTAAACATAAACTCGATACGCATGCCCTGGTATTTGATGGTTGGGAAGTACCGAATTTCGTCCTCAGTTCGCCTAAAATGGAATAAAACCGACCCTGGTTCGTCCGCGATGTGTAGTTTACGGCCCGCAGGATAGCCTTCTTTGCTCATCAGGTAAATTTGCTTGTTGCCAAGCAGGCCCAGGGCCTCCACCAGCTTTTTTTCAATTTTTGGGCGGATGGTATCAAACAGCTGATCGTTAAAGATCTTGGCAAAAAACTCGAACGGGCGGATAGGCTTTTTGTAGAATTTTTTGATGATGTTACCCTGCTCAATATCCTCCAGTATTTTGATGAGCTTGCGGTCCGTATCATCAATAAATGGGGCAAACTCTTCGGCTGTGTTTGAGAATAAGCGCTGGTGGGTAAAAGAAAATTCGCCGTTGGGGTTTAGCTGAACAACATGCGGTTCTATCACGTACGACAGGTAATCGTGCCGGGCAATGGCATAAATAATTTGGCAAGGTTTACTGCTGTCTACACGTAACATGAACTTTCTTTAGGTAAAAAAATTAAAGAAAGCTACATCGAGAAAAAATTCAAACGTAAACAGAATTTACATCAACTAAAAATGTTTGGCTATAAATATTTGTTAACAGGGCGACAGGCTCAGACTGACAAAGGGGCTATCCCCTGCAATTCTTAAGAAAATATCGGTAAGAAGTGTTCACGTTCACTGCCGTGAACACATGTGAACACTTTTAAATATTTGATTATCAATGATTTAAAAATAAGGCTACTGGCAAAACATTGTCCATTTATATGGATAATTACTATAAACGACAACGGCACACGTTCGTTATCGTTTATCCCGCCGCGAGTTCTTTTATATCTTTTATCTCGAGGATGGGTTTAGAATACCCATTTATTACGGCATTTATCATCGAAATACCAACCTGCTTCATTGTTAAGCTCGGGAATACAAACTTAAGCACCGGGTAAAGGAACACCATCACTTTGAAGAGCGATTTAACGTTGCGCTGCCCATCCGTTGGTTTCATAAAACCGGGGCGAAAGGTATAAACAGCTTTAAACGGAAGTTTTAACAAAGCGTTTTCGGTTTTGCCTTTTACCCGTGCCCACATAAAGCGGCCATTTTCGGTGCTATCGGTATGCGAGCCGGATATAAAATTAAACACCATACCGGGGTTGAGTTTTACCAGGGTTTCGGCAAAATGCATGGTAATATCATAGGTAATGTGGCTGTACTCCTGTTCGTTTAAGCCGTTTGAACTGATGCCCGCGCAAAAAAAGCAGGCGTTATAGCCTTTTAGCTCCTCTTTAACACTTTCCAGGTTCATAAAATCGGGCAGTAACAGTTCCTTTAATTTGGGGTGGCTGATATCGAAATGCTTGCGGTTAACCATCAGCACGTGTTCAACTTCGGGGTGGTTAAGGCATTCCATCAATACACCTTCGCCTACCATGCCGGTTGCGCCTGTAAGTATTATTTTTAGTTTCATTAGCTGTTGTATATAGTTGCAGACGAATGAAGCGTAAAAACATTTTAAATAAAATGCAGCCACGCATCATTGCGAGGTACGAAGCAATCTCTTCACATGCTAAGCGGCGATGCAAAGTCTGGAGATTGCTTCGTACCTCGCAATGACGGACTACTTATACACCTTGCTTAAAGCGCTATCTCTCCATCAAAAACCAACTCAGCAGGGCCTTCTAAAAATATATTCCTGAAGGTTGAGCCATCATAGTCAAAGCGGATATTCAGATCGCCGCCTAAAACTTTTATGGGGGTGGTTACCGTGCCGGTTTGGTGGTTATGTTTGGCCATGGCCAGCGCAACAGCTGTAACGCCTGTACCGCAGGCGTAGGTTTCGTTCTCTACACCGCGCTCAAAAGTGCGCACAAAATAGCCGTCGCCGGTTTTTTCAACAAAGTTTACGTTGATGCCATCCTGTTTGTAAGTAGCGTTATTGCGGATGGCGTAACCCTCGTTATAAACATCTTTAGCCTCCAGACCGGTAGCCAAAGCCACGTAATGTGGTGAGCCGGTGTTAAGCACGTAAGCTTCGCCATCTTTATTAATATCGGCTACATCTATCATTTGCAGGCTAACCCAGTTGCCCGCTGCTGAAATTTTGGCATGGTGTACGCCATCCGTAGCCAGAAATTTTGTCGTATCGGTTATAACGCCCAGATGCTTGGCAAAAGCCACTATGCAGCGGCCGCCGTTTCCGCACATACTACCCTCATTACCATCGGCATTGTAGTAAACCATTTTAAAATCGAACCCGGGCTCGTTCTCCAAAAGCATCAACCCATCGCCGCCAATGCCAAAGCGCCTGTCGCAAATTTTTGCAACAACTTCTTTATCAAGGTCTTTTACAACTGAATTGCGATTATCAATCAGTATAAAATCGTTCCCCGCTCCCTGGTATTTATAAAAGCTTATCTGCACAATGGTTTCCTATCTTAGTCGTTAAATAATTTGCTATAGTAATACATAACAAATATAGCTTGCCGTTACCCTTAATTTAACATTTTTTAACAATATTACATATACCTTATTATTGATAATATCGTCTATATGGTATTAAATTTGAATCCCGTACCAAAAAGTAAAAGAAAATAATAACATGAAAAAAATTGGTTTAACATTATTAACCGCCTTTGTTGGCGGCGCCATGGCGTTAGGCATATATAAACTTGCCGAAAATAAATACGCCGATAGTATGAGTATTGAGGATAAGCAAAAAGTTTATTTTGCGAATAACCCTTCTACCGCACCTGTTGTATCATCGGCAGGCGCTGTTGATTTCACACAGGCAGCTGCCGATGTTACCCCGGCGGTAGTTTATATCCGTACTACTTATGCCGATAAAAGCAATGGGCAGCAAGACCAGCTTGAGCAGATGTTTGGCCAAATGTTTGGTCAGCGTATGCGCCCGCAAGGCCCGCAAATGGCATCGGGTTCGGGTGTAATTATCTCTCCCGATGGTTACATTGTAACCAACAACCACGTGGTTGCCAAAGCAGAGAAAATACAGGTTGTTACTAACGACCACCGCCAGTTTGAGGCTAAAGTTATAGGTACCGACCCTAACACCGACCTTGCCCTGATAAAAATTGAGGGGAACGGCCTGCCTATTGTAAAATTGGGTAACTCTGACGCGGTACGCGTTGGCGAGTGGGTATTGGCTGTTGGTAACCCCTTTAAACTTAACTCAACCGTAACTGCGGGTATAGTTAGCGCCAAAGGTCGCCAGATAAATATTATAGGCCATGACGATGATAACGATGATAATCCTTTCCCGGTTAGGCAGCAGGATAACCCTACGCTAAAAAAGGGCATTGAGTCGTTCATCCAAACTGATGCTGCTATTAACCCCGGTAACAGTGGGGGCGCATTGGTGAATACAGCCGGCGAGCTGATAGGTATTAACGCGGCTATTGCTTCGCACACCGGCTCATACGAGGGTTACGGCTTTGCTATACCGATCAACCTGGCTAAAAAAGTATTAAATGACATCAAAAAATATGGCATTGTTAAACGCGGGTATGTAGGTATTGCTTTTGCTGACCTTAGCATTCCTGAAATGGCACAAGGCATAAAAACAGATAAAACAAATGGTTTATATGTAAACAGCCTGGTAACAGGTGGTGGTGCCGAGCAGGCAGGTATAAAAACAGGCGATATTATTGTAAAAGTTGAAGGTAACCCGGTTTATGAATCGTCTGACTTGCAGGAGCGCGTTGCCCGTTTACAACCCGGCGATAAAATTAACCTGACCGTTTTACGTAGCGGCAGCGAAAAGAATTTTGCAGTAACACTTAAAGCCGATGCACCTGCGCCAAGCACAGCCGCGGTTTCAAAATCGGCTACAGAGTTGTTTAACAAATTGGGCGCAAGCTTCCAGCCGTTAAATGCCGCTCAAAAATCTAAGTTCCATATCAACGCTGGTATTGTGGTAACGCAAGTTCGCCCGGGTGGTATATTTGATGATACCGAGATCCCGGTTGGTTCTGTAATTACTTCTATCAACAAGCAGCCTATTGGCAGCGTTGCTGATATGGATAAGGTGATCACAAACCTACGGAACGGCCGACTGATCATTACAGGTTATTACCCTGATGGTGGCAGCTTCAGCAACGTTTTTGCGGTTCAATAATTAAAACAGTAAGTATTATTCTAAAGCCCGGTTATAACTAACCGGGCTTTTTTATTTCTGCTTATTAATATCAAATCCGATATTTAGTGACAATAAATTTTACGTGAGCCAACCTACCGATCCTTTTCATCCCGCCAAATTTTATGGGTTAGACCACCTGCGCGCTTTTGCCATTACCTTTGTGCTGCTTTTTCACTATCGGATGTTTGGCCACCCGCAATGGATAGAAGCCGTGGGTAAATTCGGCTGGACGGGTGTCGACCTGTTTTTTGTATTGAGCGGTTTCCTGATCTCGACAGAACTTTTTAAAGAACTATCAAAAACACGAACCATCGCGTTAAAAAACTTCTTTATCAAACGCAGCTTTCGCATCCTGCCGGCCTATCTGCTGGTGGTTGGGATCTATTTCCTTATTCCGGCGTATCATGAACGTGAGGCGCTGCCGCCGCTTTGGCGCTTTCTTACTTTCACACAAAATTTCGGACTCGACCTGGGTAAAACCGGCACTTTTTCGCATGCCTGGTCGCTTTGCGTAGAAGAACAATTTTACCTGTTGCTTCCGCTCGCCCTGCTGGTTATTTTTCGCACGCGGATCTCAAAAAATGGCATTTATATTTTAGGTGGATTGGTGGTGTTAGGGTTTATTATCCGTTTACTGATCTGGCAAAGGCTGGTGTCGCCATATGCCGATAGCGACGATTTTGTGATACACTGGTACAAACACATCTATTACCCTATTTATAACCGGCTGGATGGCCTGCTTACCGGCATAGCTATAGCAGCCTTGTTCCATTTTAAGCCTTTATTGGCAGCCCGGATAGCTAAATATGGTAACTTACTTTTGCCTGCGGGCCTGCTGATACTTGCCTCCGCCTATATTTTATGTATGGATACGCACAGCTTTTATGCCACCATCTTCGGCTTCCCGCTAATTGCTTTGGGTTATGGGTTAGTAGTTACTTGTGCTATTTGCCCGGGCAGTGTAATGCATCGTTACTCCTCGCTAATTACCGCGAAGCTCGCTGGGTTATCCTACGGCATCTATCTTACCCATAAAGGCATTATTCATTTAGTACAAAAGTATGCCGGGGGTGTGGGTGTACCTGCCAATAGTAACCAGATGCTTTTGCTATGCCTGCTATTTGTTTTGCTGGGGGCTTTATTACTGCAATACACAATAGAAAAGCCTTTTTTGAAATTACGGAATTACATTCTTAAACAAGGCGGCTTTAATAAAAACACATCAGCACAAACACAACAGCGTTTTTAGCATTTGTACTATTATAAGTATGAAAGCTAAAAACAATGCCTCAATTTACAGCGCGCTTGCGGCCAACCTGCTTATTGCCGTAACCAAATTTATTGCAGGGGGCTTTACCAACAGCTCGTCTATGATATCCGAAGGCATCCACTCCATGGTTGATACCATAAACCAGGTGCTGCTGTTATACGGCTTAAAACGCAGCCACAAGGCGCCGGATAGCTCAAGGCCTTTTGGGTATGGCAAGGAGCTTTATTTTTGGTCGTTCATCGTATCTATATTAATATTTGGCCTTGGGGGTGGTATATCCATTTACCAGGGTATTCAGCATATTATAAAACCCGAGCCGGTTACCAAGCCGCTGTGGAATTATATTGTACTGGCTTCGTCAGCATTATTTGAGGGCACATCACTGGTTATCGCCATCAAAGAATTTGATAAGCTGCGTAACGGGCAAAGCTGGTGGGCAGCTATTGTAAAAAGTAAAGACCCATCCAGCTTTTTGGTGCTTTTTGAAGATGGCGCGGCAGTGCTTGGCCTGTTCATCGTATTTGTGTTTATGTACATAGGCCATAATTACGATATGCATTACATGGATGGGGTGGCATCGGTATTGGTAGGCTTACTGCTTGTTGGGGTATCTGCCATTCTGGCAAGGGAAAGCCGTAGCTTACTGATGGGCGAAGGGATAGCCCCCATAACCCAGCATAAAATAAGGCTGCTTGCCGAAAAGGATAAGGCGGTGATACGCGTAGTAAATGTATTATCTACCTACCAGGCGCCCGATGATGTGGTATTAATGCTGATAGTAGAATTTGAACCTGATATTGATACCGAGGATATCACCGCATCCATAGAAAGGGTACGATTGGCCATTAAAACGGAGTTCCCGCTCATTAAGCTTGTTTTTGTACAGCCCCAAACCTATACCCGCATTCCCAATAATTTATTCGACGTAAAAAAGCCCTGAACGGTTATGTTCAAGGCTTGCAGAATTTGGTTTATAGTTGGTTTGGTTAGTCTTTAGCTTGCGAAATAACAGCCTCGTTCAGGCGCACATACTCATCGTCGTTGCTTTCTTTAGCCAGTTTTACACCCTGCTGGGCGGTAGCAATGGCAGCAGCTTTGTTACCCATTTTTAGCTGGATACGCGCTTTCCATAATTTGTACCAGGGGCCGTTTGGCTCAAGTTTTTCGGCCTCTAATGCCCATTGCATGGCTTTTTTAAGGTCTTTATCGTTCTCGTAGTAATACTGGATAGCGTTAAAATAAGGGCGTTTCTTTACATCGCCTTGCATTAGCTTTTCAATATTAGCGGTTATTTGCGCGTCATCATCTGTTTGCAGGTGGATAGGCACCGCTGTGTGGTCCCAAATAATGTACAGATCGGTAGTTTTTGTGGTTGAGTTGGCAAACGCCATAGTAAAGGTTTCGCGTTTCTCCTTAACGGTTATAGGCTTTACGGCGAAGCGTAATAAATCATCTTCTTTTTTATAGCTGTAAGCACCCCACTGTTTAACGGTTTTGTTCAGGATGATGGTCCAGCTGTTTTGCTCAGGTATGCTGAATAATGAATAAGTGCCCGCCGGTACTTTATTCCCCTCAAGCAATACGTTTTCGCTGAAAGTGATGGTGGTAGCAGCATTTGCCCCTGTACGCCAAACCTCGCCGTATGGGTTTATACCACCAAATATTTTACGGCCCTTAACATTTGGGCGCGAATAGGTGACCGTTATTTTGCCCAGGCCAAAATCTTGTATAATGGTTTGTGTAGAGCTTGCCTCAGGTATGCGTGGCTGTTCTTGCGCGTAAGTATTTAAGGTTGCGCATGCCAGCAGCATGCTAAATGCATATATAATTGCTTTTTTCATTAGTATAATTTAGCACTAAGGTAGTAAATGTAAGATGAATTTTTGGTGAAAAGGTTTATGTACGGGATGTACAATTGTTATAAAAAAATAAAAGCCTCCCAACCTTGCGTCGGGAGACTTTCAACCTAAACCTTATCACAATTAACCGGCAAGATTGCCGGTATGCATAGGTTAATACAAATACTGTACCAAATATTACTAAATGTTTAAGCTTATCTTAAATGTGTCGTTATAACGCAATGAGTGCAGATTTTATATTAAATTAACCTGTCATTAATATGCGACAAGCTGTCGGTATGTGCTGTTTTTATACACAAAACGGACGTACTATTGCTCTTTTGCAGTCGTTTTGCGTCGTAAATAATGATCAAGCAGGAATAGCCCCATTACCAGATCAAAAAACAGGAATGCTTTTACCACCGGGCCTGTAAAAAATGTATTTACATGCGGCACCTGTATGTTTAACTGTTCAGGAATTTGAACACCACTGCCCGCCGACCAGTTCACTGAACTGAACATATAAATAACAAGCGCCGAAAGTGTAAGCACAAAAAATGCTGCTATACCCATTATAATGCGTTTATCAACAGCGGCCTTCAGGGGCTGTTTGGCGTGTTCGGTGCGTATGGTTTCCATTACATTGTAGCTAAAAGCCATAGATGGCTCATCAAGTTCCATAGCGGCAAACTCGCTGTTAAGCTGTAGTAACTCACTGTACTTTTTACGATATACCTCGTCCTGTTCAATGAGCATGGCAATGGTATTCTGCTCATCGGCTGTGCAGTTACCATCAATGTAGTTCCAAAGTTTTTCTTCTATACTGTTCATATCAGTTCGTTAACTTCGTGTTTTAAATTACGCTCCAGCCGTTCTTTTAAACGCTGGCGCGCCCTAAATAGTTTTACCTTAACGGTATTGGCTTCTATCCCCATTGCCTGTGCAATTTCTTCAAGGGATTGTTCGCCTTTATAAAACATGGTTATAATAGTAGCATCATCAGGTAATAGTTGTTCTATGGCCTGGTTTATATAATATGATCGCGATTTGTTCTCCACGTTATATTCATCATAACCGCTGGGTTTGTTCTCTATCTGGATGTAGCTTTCATCATCATCAATAGATGAGGTGTCCAGCCTTCTCTTACGCAAAAACGTCATGGCGGTAGTATAAACAATACTGTACAGCCAGGTACTGAATTTTGATTGCTGCTGAAAAGAGCTTAATGAGCGGTATGCTTTTATAAAGCAGTCCTGAGCAATCTCTTCGGCATCTTCGCGGCTTTTTGCAAACCGTAACGCCAAAGTAAATACAAAACGCTGGTGGCGTTTTACCAGGTCGGCATAGGCCGATTGGTTGCCCCCGAGGGTTTGTTCTATCAACTCAATATCTGAAAGCTTGCTTTGCATATTATACAACCACTCTGACTACACGCCCTGAGGTTAGGTTACAGCTTATTTACGATTTTGCCTAACCAGAGTAAATTTACATATTAACGTCCGGATATATACATACTTATAGCATATCTAAAATCGTAATTCATAAATCTAAAATATTTTGTGCAGGGTGTAACCTCATTAAAAAAGCTGTGGTCATAGCTTACAAATACACCGTTGTGGTGGTTTACAAAACAAAAATTATTAATTATTTAAACTTATATTATCATGGACGCAGAATTTTTAATCCCAATCTCTATTTCACTTGGGCTTTTCGCAATGATCTTCGGGATCTTTTATATCAGGAACCGCGAACGTATGGCAATGATAGAACGTGGCATGGACCCACGCCTTAACCTACCTCAACCCCACACCAATTTACGATGGGGCCTATTATTGATAGGCTGTGGATTAGGTTTATTACTCGCTTATATAACAGACGTAACTTTGATGCATCGTGAAGGTGAAGACAATCCCGCTATATACTTTTCTTTAATTGCAATATTTGGCGGATTGGGTTTATTTCTTTCTTATTGGGTTGATATGAAATATTTGGAAAAGAAAAAATAACCAGTTTTAATGTCAAATCAAAAAGGCCTGACAGGATATCCTGACAGGCCTTTTTGATTTTATAAATAGCGTTCTTTTATTATATCCAGGTGATAAAGCTCGTGCCCGGCGGTAAGAAATAGCAGGGCTGCTACTTTCACTAATGCCCCGCTGGCAACTCCGCTCCGGCCTAATTGTTCTTCGCTGAATGAACGGTACAAAAACAGGGTGGCCTCGCGTACTGCCTTAAATTCATCAGCGAGGCCCTGTATGGTACGGCTGTTAAAATCGGTGCTAAGCACGTAGGTTTCCTGGTCGAAACCCGGTAACGAGATATCCTCGCGAGAGAATACGAACGCGCGGAAAGAAAATACGCGCTCAGTATCTATCATATGCCCAAGCACTTCTTTTAGCGTCCATTTACCTTCGGCGTAGGCATGCATCGCCTGTTCTTCGGTCAGGTTATGGAACAATTTATACGTTGATGCCTGGTTATCGGCTAATACCTGCAATATGTCCGCATCATCGGGCACCAGGTTTACATAGCCGGCGGCGTAAGGGGCGTAATCGTCAGATTTTGGCTTGCTTATCATATCTAATGGTTTTTAGTACTATCCTAAAGGTTGTCCCTTTGCCCACTTCACTGTCTTTCACAAAAACCTGCCCGTTATGGTAGTTCTCTACAATACGTTTGGTTAATGACAGGCCCAAGCCCCAACCGCGCTGCCTGGTGGTGTACCCGGGCTGAAAAACGGTATCGAATTTTGACCGGGGGATGCCTTTACCGGTATCGGTAATATCAATAAATATTTGTTTTTTTTGTTTACTGCCGTGTATCTGCACTTTAATACTGCCGGTCTCGGCAATAGCGTTAACAGCATTTTTTAAGAGGTTTTCAAGCACCCAATCAAACAGCGGGATGTTTAAACCGGCCGTTAAGCGGCGGTTACCCGTCATCTCGAAGGTTATTTTATTACTTACACGTACTTTAAAGTAATCTACAAACGCTTTTACCTCGTCATAAACCATATGCTCTTCCAGCTTTGGTTTCGAGCCTATTTTTGAGAAACGATCGGCCACTATTTCCAGTCGCTTCACATCATTCTCCATCTCGGCCATTAGCGGGTCGTCCTCGGCATTAAACTTATCTTTTATCAGTTCTATCCAGGCCATTAATGATGATATTGGCGTACCCAACTGGTGGGCGGTCTCTTTGGCTAAACCCACCCAAACCTGGTTCTGTTCAGATTTTCGGGATGAACTGAAAGCCGTATACGCCATCATTAAAAATATAGCGATAACCGAGAGCTGGATGTATGGGAACATCTTTAATTGCGTAAGCAGGGGCGAATCCTTATAGTAAACCAGCCAGGGTTCATTTATCACCGTAAGCCTAATGGGCGCGTGCTGCTTTTTCATGTAAGCCAGCTCATCCTTAAAATAAGCAAGGTCGTATTTTTGTTTACGCTGCTTTAAGTCTTCCTTATCAAGGTTGATGAATGTTTTGGTAGAATCCAATCCCCGGGTAAACTTAAAGTCGCCTTTGGCATCGGTAACAATGGCTGGCACAACAAGGCTATCACGCACCGCAAGAACGTATGACAGGAAATCGTTATCATAAGTATCGCCCAATTGTTTCATACTTAATGCCCATACCTGCGCACGCGTACGCTCAGACCGGGCTATATTTTTCACCAGGTAGCTGGTGTAAAACAACGATCCGCTGGCAATAACCACGGCAAAGGCAAGCAAAAAATATTTCCAGCGGCGTTTTTGTTGGTACGGGTTCATAACAGATACATCAAATAACGGGATTTTTTTTAGAAACCGTGCCTGGCAATGCAGATCATTTAAGGCTTTTTTCTACCTGTTCTATCACGTTTGATAGTTCTTCGGCGCGTTTATCCCAGGTGTTGTTTTCGGCAGTTTTTAAACGTGCGGCGCGTTTTTCGGGCGTATCGCCGGCAATTTCAGATAATACGTACTGCAAAAACGCATCTTTATCATCGGTAATTTTAATGAGGCCGGCAAAATCTGCAATATCACCAAACGCGGTGCTTACCACCGGCAGGCCGGCAGCCAGGTACTCGTTTATCTTCATAGGGTAAATACCCTTCGTAAAATCATCCTTAACAAATGGTATTATCCCTACCGAAAAAGTTTGCAGATAAGGCGGCAACTGCTCGGGCATTTTTGCCCCCTCTATTTTCACATTAGGATATTTACTTAATATGCTATACCCGCGTTCGCTTAGTATGCGGCCTACAAATACAAATTCGGCATCGGGCATATTGGTAAACAAGTGATGCAACAGGTCGTAATCGCTGCGGTCGTCAACAGTGCCCACATAACCAATCACCTTTTTGCCGGGGTTAGGGTTATGATTAAACCCTTTTTTAAACAGATCGACCTTTACCGCGTTTTTCACAATAAAACACTGCTTGCAAAGATATTTTTTACTCTCGTACAACCCTTGCGAGGTAACAATAACCGCATCAACCATTTTCATAAAGCCCGCCTCAAGGCGCAGGCCGTGTTTGCTTAACCAAAGGGGGGCGCCCTTTATCTCGTCATAACAATGGTATATCAGGGTTTTCTCGTTAAAGGTATGGCCGGTCATTAAACCCATTCCGGGGTTAAATGATGTAAAATTGATCAGCTCGTTTTGCATGTTCAATTTTTTCACGGCCTTTTTTACGGTGCGGCGTAATAACCATGCATTAAAGCTAAGAAGGCTTTTATACAGCGCGCCATTAGGCAAAAAATTAACCGGGAACACCAACGGAGGGAAAAGGATATTTACCGTACCACCGTTATCGGTACTGATGGTGCGGATACGGTTTTTAAGGCCAATGGCTTTGGCAAAATCTATTTTATCCTTATCGCGTACACCGGCAATAGCATCTTTATAGGTATAGGCATTCTCAACAAAAAGGATATTATTTTTAGCTGATAGCACTTTCATCAGCTCAACCACCGCTTTAATATAATTACCGTTCCACTCGGTTCCGCTAATGCATAAAATATTACGGTTGTTTAACATGCAGGGTGTTATTTATTGCTAAACTAATAATAAAACACATTTATACTAAACATTTGTATGGCTAAAAGAGCTATTTGTGCTGAATTATATGTTTTAACGCGTTTAAATATTCATCAAAATAAATTACCTTTAAAACGGTAAGTAAAACTACCGTTTTATTAAAAACCCCTTATAAAAATGTCTGACAATAAACTGTACGTTCATTATGGTTGCGGCCAAACAGCCCCTGCCGAGTGGAAAAACTTTGATGTATCGCCAACGCTTGTTATTCAAAAAACACCGGTTGTTGGGTTTTTACTGAAGAAAAGCCTTGGGCAGGTATTTGATAAGAATGTACAGTATGGCGATATTACCAAGGGGCTGCCCGGTATAAAAGACAACACTGCCGATGGGGTTTACTGCTCGCACGTGCTGGAGCATATGTCGCTTGAGCATTTCAGGATAGCTTTACGCAATTCCTATAAAATGTTAAAACCCGGTGGTATATTCAGGATGATAATGCCTGATCTTGAAGTACTGGTACGCGATTATATTACCGATAAAGATGTAAAGCACGACCCGGAAGCATCTGTCACCTTAATAAAAAGGATGATGATGGGTGTAGAGGTAAGGCCGCGCAGCTTTAAAGCCGTAACTAAACATTTGTTTGGCTACCTGGAACACCTTTGGCTTTGGGACTGGGAATCGACAGAGAAAGAATTGCGCGATGCCGGGTTTACAAACATCCGCCGCTGCGAATATAACGACTCGACCGACCCATTGTTTAAACTGGTTGAAAACCCAAAACGTTGGGAATTGGTTGTAAAGTTTGAATGTATTAAATAACAATACCTATACGTAAAACAAAAAGGCTGTATTTACCCGGGTAAATACAGCCTTTTTGTTTTAATAAGTAAATTTTTAACCACCGTGATTAGCATAAATAATCGGTAATTAACTAATTTAGCGGGTATTATGCCCCTGGTTAAATACTATCGCCTTTTTAAAAGATCGGTTTTAAGTTTTAGTTTAAGTACGCTGATCTTTGGTATTGCCTGCGCCCAAAAGCAGTACGACAAGCCAACGCTCAAAAAAATAACCCAATTTAATAATATTGACTCGGCCAGGCGATACAGCGATTCGCTTTTGAACGTAGCGCGCCAACAAAACAACAAGGTTTTTGAAGGGCAGGTACTTTATCTTACCTCGTTTAAATATTACCAGGCAGGCGAAGAGGTAAAAGCACTTGAATACGCCCGCCGTGCAGTTGCTAACAGTAGCCCCGAAAGCGATTCTTCTACCTATGCGAAATCGCGCATTATGATAGCCTACATGTTAAGCCGTAGCGGTAAAAACGAGGCGGCACTTAAAGAGGCTTTTGATGTTTTAAAGCTAACCGACAAATATGGATGGCGAAAATTACGTATTGAGTGCCGCATTTGCATAGCCGACTTGTACCGCCCCCTGCGCGATCGTAATAGCGCTTTACCCATTGCATTGCAGGCTGTGAACGAGGCCCGGGCCATTAAAGATACTTCGTTATACATTGCGGCGGCAAGCATGCTGTCAAACGTATACTCAAATGCAATAAAGCACGGAAATGTATCGCCCTCGGATATTACAAAGGCTGTTTTTTACCTGGAGCAGGTACTAAGTAACCCTTACCTGCAACAGCTATCGGCCTTTAAAAAGGTTAATTACATGGGCAACCTGGGCCGCTTATATGAAATGCAGGGCCGTTATGATAAAGCCGATGATGTTTTAAACAGTTCGTTGGAGGTTGCCCTTAAAAACAACTACCCATCGCTTGCCAAACACAACCTTAACGAGTTGATGACCCTGAGCATAGGTCATAAAAATTACAGCAAGGCTGTAGCATACGGGCAAAGGGCGCTAACCATACAAGCAGGCGCTAACGGCAATACCACACTGCAACGCAATATCTATAATAAATTAAGCACCGCGTATGAGGGTTTGAAGGATTATAAACAGGCCTTTAATTTTGCTGTAAGGGAGAATCAGCTCAACGATACCATCCTCACTGCCGAACAAACCCGCGCCGCCGCCGAACTCGATAAAAAATACCAAAATGATAAACGGTTATTACAAGCATCAAGCCGCAATAGCTTATTGCAGCAACAACGTAACTTTACCATCATCATAGCCATATTTATACTTTTTGCCATAATTGCGATTTACCGCTGGTTTGTTTACAAAAAGAAAAAAGAAGCTGCCGCCCTGGCGCTTGAGCATAAGCAGCTTGCCAAAATGGATGCGATGAAATCAAAGTTCTTCGCTAACATTAGCCACGAATTAAAAACACCATTAACCCTGATAATAGGGCCCGCGCAACAGTTGCTTAATAATGCCGAGGCAACCGGCCCCGAGAAGAATAACCTGCAAACGATAGCCCGTAACAGCAAAAAACTGCTCAATATGGTTAACGAGCTGCTTGATCTGGGGAAGATAGAATCGGGCACGTTGGCAGTAAAAGCACAGCCTGTACAGCTAGCATCGTTCATCAAACTTATTTACCAGGGCTTTGCCTCGGCTGCTGAGTATAAGGATATCACTTACACGCTCATTTGCAGGGTTGATGAAAACCTGTACGTATCATTAGACCGCGATAAGTTTGAACGTGTGGTCAATAACTTTATCAGCAACGCTATTAAATTTACCCCGGCAACGCGTTCTGTAAATATTGTGGCGGGGGTAGAGGGCGATATGATCTGTTTCAGTGTGCAGGATAACGGCCCCGGCATCCATCCGCAGGATCTTTCGCAAATATTTGACCGCTACTATCAGGGCAATCAAAATCGCATGAATGCCGAAGGCGGTACCGGTATCGGTCTATCCATCGCCAAAGAATTTACCGAATTGATGGGCGGCCGTGTTGAGGTTGAAAACAGTTATGGCGAAGGGGTTACATTTAAGGCTTACATCCCGCTGGTACCGGTTACTGTACAAAACAGCCAGGTTATTTTACAGGATGATGTGGTGCAAATACCTCCCACTGATGTAATAACCGGCAGCAAGTATATTTTACTGGTTGAAGACCACGATGAAATGGTGAAGTATATTGCTTCGATACTTTCGCCTTATTACAGGATACAAACCGCCAATAACGGTATAAAAGCGTTGGAGGTTTTACAATCGGCAGAGGTGTTGCCCGACCTGATCATATCAGATGTGATGATGCCCGAGATGGATGGG
Source organism: Mucilaginibacter sp. L294 (assembly GCF_001636615.1). Lineage (GTDB taxonomy): Bacteria > Bacteroidota > Bacteroidia > Sphingobacteriales > Sphingobacteriaceae > Mucilaginibacter. The sequence continues at coordinate 35,108 of NZ_LGEK01000026.1, forward strand.
TTTGCCCTGCTTGGCAAATTAAAAGAACATCCCACTTACTGCCATATCCCCGTTATTATGCTAACCGCCCTTGCCGATAGCCGTAACAAGCTGCATGCGCTAAACATTGGGGTTGACGATTACCTTACCAAACCTTTTATAAGTGATGAGCTGTTAGCCCGCGCCCACAACCTATTAAACAATGCAGGCGGCAGGGCTTATGAAGATGACAACAACGATGCTGATGAGGAAAAAGACCAGGAGCAAATAACTATTGAGCAGGCCGTAAAACAAAAAACCACACAACCATCGCCGGCTGACCTGGCCTGGCTAAACGATCTGGAAAAAACGGTAAGGACATATATAGGCAAAACCAATATTAACCTGCTAATGGTGAGCGACGAAATGGCCATCAGCGAGCGGCAATTGTTTCGCCGTATAAAAAGCATTACGGGGCTAACACCCAACAAGTACATCCGTGCTATACGCCTGCAGGTATCCCGCGAAGCAATTGAAAGCGGTAAATATCGTACCATAGCCGAAATTTCATACATGGCAGGGTTTGAAACACCTGCCTATTTCAGCAAGCTTTTTAAAGAATACTACGGTCGCGATGTAAACGGCCTTTTATAGTATAAAGCAAACAATATTTAACATTTGCTCAAAAATGGCGGCTTTATTTAGTTAAATGGCGGTTTTGTTAATATGAGTGGCAGTTTTATTTAATGCAAACACCTCAATTTTGGGGAAACCCTTAATGAAATGGAACTTATATTTAACGAGCAAAAGGCAACCCCTCAAATTAACACGAAAGTTAAACAATTGGTATCGTGCCCGCGGTGTGGCAGGGGTGGTTGCGAGCGTGTAAGGCGCGGATCTATCGTAAGAGCATTTTTGCCCTGGCTAAAGCTAAAACGCTACCAATGCCATGGCTGCCTGCGTTATTTTTATAGGTTAAAAAATTAGTAGCTGAAATACCCTTACCCTACATCTGCAATTAAATTATAAAACATGGTAGTTTGTTGCTAATATTACGGCGGATAGCGGTTATAAAAACCGCATCCGTCTTAAAATTGCCGGCAATGAAACATTATGGCCTGATAGGGTTCCCGCTTTCGCACTCATTCTCAAAAAAATACTTTACCGAAAAGTTTGAAAAAGAAAACATAACGGATTGTACATACGAACTATACCCGTTAGAAAATATTAAAGACCTGTCAAAACTACTGCACGAGGTGCCCGATCTGTGCGGACTTAATGTTACCATTCCGCATAAGGTGAATGTTTTAAAACAGCTTGACTGGATTGAGCAAGACGCAAAAGGTGCAGGCGCTGTTAACTGTATCCGCATCACCTCTGAGAGCCCGGTGCAGGCCGCATTCTCGGGCGAGCTGGGCATAAAAGGGCACGATTTTAGGCTGGAAGGCTATAATACCGATATTTATGGGTTTGACATGTCGTTAACCCCGCTGTTAACAGACCACCATGATACAGCCCTGATATTAGGCGATGGCGGTGCGGCAAGGGCCGTTAAATGTGTGCTCGATAATAAAGGCATCACCTACAAATGCGTAACCCGTAAACCGGCCGAAGGGAATATCCTGTTCAGCGACCTTAAGCCAAAACATATCAGGGAAAATAAACTCATCATCAATACCACACCTCTGGGTACTTATCCTAACGTGGATGAATGTCCGCCAATACCGTACGAAGCCATAACGGAGCATCACCTGCTGTTCGACCTGATCTACAACCCCGAAGAAACCCTGTTCCTGAAAAAGGGGGCTGACCAAGGTGCTGCTACAAAAAACGGATATGAAATGTTAGTATTGCAAGCCGAAAAGGCCTGGGAGATATGGAACTCAAAAGAAAAGCACCCGTGAGATATTTCACCCTCATCATATTTGTTTTATTATTAGCTGCTTGCGGCGGCAGTGCCGATTTTTCGCCCAAACCCAGGGGGTACTATCGTATTGATTTCCCCAAAAAGGATTATCAAGCCTATAACGAGGGCTGCCCTTTTACTTTTGACTACCCAAAGTACAGCAAAGTAGAACCCGATAGATCTGCCAACGCAAAACCCTGCTGGCAAAACATACAGTTCCCGCAGTTTAATGCCACGCTGCATTTAAGCTACGAAGACATACAATCAAAAAAAGAATTTAATGAATTGGTTGAGGATGCGCACAAACTAAGCTTTAAGCATACCGTAAAAGCAACCTCTATTGATGAAGGGATAATTGCTTATCCCGACCGTAAAGTTTACGGCATTTACTATACCATTGATGGTAACGCGGCATCATCGGCACAATTTTTTTTAACTGATAGCACCAAACACTACCTGCGTGGCGCACTCTATTTTAACTCCGAACCTCGTTTGGATTCCATACAGCCTGTTCTTAATTTTATTAAGAAGGATGTGGATGTGATGATTAAAACGTTTAAGTGGAAGGGTAAGTAAACGCGCGGCGATTCCGGGCCTGTCTAAGGATGCTTGTTGAACTTTGCGCTAATATTTATTGGTGAGTAACAGTTCTTAAGGCTTCCACAATTTTTTTAGCGGTATCGGCCAATTCATCTTGCGTAGGCGTAAGTTTCGGCCTTGCAAAATTCATATCATCAACACGGTTCATGGGTATTAAGTGAATGTGTGCATGCGGCACTTCCAAGCCTATAACAGCAACACCTACCTTTTTGCAGGGAATGGCTTTTTTTATACCCGTAGCTACAATTTTGGCGAACATTTGCAAACCCATGTAGGTTTCATCCTCCAGGTCAAAAATATAATCAACTTCTACCTTTGGGATAACCAATACGTGCCCCTCGACCAATGGGCTGATATCCAGAAAAGCCAAAAATTCGTTTGTTTCCGCCACTTTATGAGCCGGGATTTCGCCTGATATGATCTTTGAAAAGATAGACATGGTGAGTGGTTGATTATGTGAGTGGTGAGTTTTATAAAATGGTTTGGATGAGCAGTAATGCAACCACTCACCCAATCAACCATTTATTATCTACTGATTTCTAATACCTCAAATTCAATTTTACCGGCAGGTACGGTTATCTCGGTTATTTCACCAACCGATTTACCTAACAAGCCTTTAGCAATAGGTGATGTTACCGATATTTTACCGGCTTTCATATCCGCTTCGCTTTCTGATACCAGCTGGTAGCTCATGGTAGCGCCGCTTTTTACATTCTTTATTTTTACAATAGATAAGGCCAGCACTTTAGATACATCCAGTTTTGATTCATCTAACAAACGGGCGTTTGCCAGCGTTTCCTGCATCTGCGATATTTTGCCCTCGTGTAAGCCCTGAGCTTCTTTTGCAGCATCGTACTCGGCGTTTTCCGAAAGGTCGCCCTTGTCACGCGCTTCTGCTATAGCCGCGCTAATATTAGCACGACCTGTAGTTTTTAAGTATTGTAATTCTTCTTTTAATTTTTCTAAACCTTCTTTGGTATAGTATGATACCTCTGCCATAACACAATATAATTAGTAGTTTATTATCAGTTTGCGCCAAAAAAAACCGCCCCCCTACTTTTTCGATAGAAGAGCGTGATGGCCTTAAAAACAAACAAGACTACGTGGGCCGGGCCTGCATAGTCTTGTTTAGTGTAAAACGAAGATAGTATAATTAAATTTTAATATCCAAATTTTTTAATTGAATAATACCCTTATTGAATGGAATTTCATTGATTTACGCCAACCCCAGTTCACCTAGTTTCCGGGCCATTACCTCGCTTATTTTGCGGTAACTTTCAAACGTCCACCCGCCAACATGGGGGCTTAAAATTACCCTGCCGTTTTGGCGCAGTTCATCAAACCAGGCCTGTTCTGCCAATGCCGGGAATTTCTCTACCTCCAGCACATCCAGGCCGGCAGCAATTATTTTACCCTGTTTAATGGCATTCAGCACCGCGCTTGTTTTAACCACCTTGCCGCGTGCTGTATTGATAAAAAATATAGGTTTTTTAAAATGATAAAAGTATTCGTCGTTCACCATGCCGTCGGTTTCTTTCGTCAGCGGGATGTGGAGGCTCAACACATCGCTGTGTTTAACTATCTCTTCCATGCTTACCTCGCGGGCGTACCCGTCGCTAAAGCCTGTTTTGTATTTATCGTAAGCAATAATGTTTACCCCAAAGCCCGATAGCTTTTTGGCAAAGCTGCTGCCCATATGCCCGTAACCAATAATACCAACGGTGCGTCCCTTCAGCTCATACCCGCGGTTTTCTTCGCGGCGCCAGCTCCCCGCACGAATCTCTGCATCGGCGGTATTCATATTATTCATTAGTGATAGCAGCAGGCCAATGGCATGCTCACCAACGGCGTCCATATTACCTTCGGGCGCGTTTATCAGCTTGATGCCTTTTTCCAGGGCATAATCTTCATCAATATTATCCATACCCGCACCGGCGCGGCAAATAAAGCGCAGATGGGTCGCCTGGTCAATAAAGGCCTTGTCCACCTGGAATTTGGAACGAATAACCAATCCATCATAATTGTTAATGATAGCGTAAGCCTCATTAAGCTTCATATCCGGCTGGTAATTGATGGTGTAGCCAAAACTTTCGGATTGTTCTATAAAAGCGGGGTGCAGATCGTCGACTATCAGGATGTTGTTTTTCAATGGAGTAAATGTTTGATTGGGCAAAATTACAAATTTAGAAAGGATAAGGGAGCGAGAGAGGAATTATGTGGTTTAAGCATGACGGAATTTACATGCATCAAAACTGGCACGCAAATAGCATACTATCAATTATAATATAACATCCATGAAAATTCCATTTAAAAAAGCCCGTACCGATATAAAACAATACGTAGATACGCTATCGCACGATGGCTTCAGGCATATATTTGACCATATAGATCAGCTCAGCATCAAAAGGGGTGTTGACAAGAATGGCTTAGATAAATTTATAAACCAATGCGCGTACATGGCGGCAGGATCGGGCGCTATAGCCGGCAGCGGCGGCATCATGACCATGCTGGTAGGTATGCCGGTAGATTTTGTGAACCTGATAACCCAGCAGTTTAGGGTTACCATGGCCGTTATGTATTATACCAAAGGCAACTACAGAATAGGTTTTGACGAGTTTATGCAACTGGTGGCCACCTCGTTTAAAGTAGAAGCCGGCGTAGCTGTTACCAAAACCATGATGGAAGGCATTGCCGAAAAACTATTACTGGCATTTGGCGTACGCGCTGCAGAAAGATTAGTGCCGGTTGTAGGCGCTGTAATTGGCGGCACGGCAAATTACCTGTTTGTAAAACGCATGGCCCTGAAAGTAAAAGAAATGAAAGGTGCAGATAAAGTTGTTGTGATACCGATAGATTAACGCGAATTATTTTTACCTAACAAACCTTTCGGGTCAAGGTATTTCAATTTCATAAGCTGTTTGTAACTAAATAGCACGTCGCGCTGCGGTTCAAAAGCTTGTACAACATGCGGTAAAACATCATCTGATGATAGGAGAACCCCTTTTTCTGTAATCAAATATTTTGTTTCGGGGCTGTTTATACTAAACGAGTTTACAGATGCTAATAACCTATCATATACAGATGGGTAATCGGGATCATCTTTAAGAGCATTTTTATCATCCTGTATACGTTCGTTTAAAATGCGCTTGTAACGGGTTTTTATTATGCTTAGCCCCTTTGCGGTGAAAATTTTTGATAACAGAACCGGTTTGCCGGTTTTTGCATCTAAAGTAAGCCACCGCTGGCCTGAACTGGGATATGCACCCATAGTTTCATACCTTAAACTGATGGATATAATATCCCTGTTAAAATAGGTAACCTCATAATTTAATGAGGTGATACCACATCCACATTCGGCATATTCGGCAATTACTTCGTTCGATGTTTCGCCGTTAAGAATCTCTTTTTCGGAAAGCGCTTTTTGTAACTGCGGAAATATATTCGATACTACCGGAAGGGATAACGTATCAACCTGGTCTTTATATTTTAAGAGGACTGTTTTTGTTGTGATAGCGTGGTGCTGGGCTGGTTCATTCTGCGCTTTGCAACAAAAAATGCCAAGCACACAAAATCCAATTATTAAAAACAACCGTTTCATTACCTGTTCTCTGCAATCTCGTTGGTTAGCTTTACAAAATCGGCCACGCTCAGGCGTTCGGCACGCAGGTCGAGGGTATTGTTGTCCACCATCTTCTCTTTGTTTATTAATGATGACACGGCATTACGCAGGGTTTTGCGGCGCTGATTAAATCCGGCTTTTACCACCTGCCAAAAAAGTTTTTCGTCGCAGCCCAGGTCGGCGGTTTCGTTACGGGTTAGGCGAATAACCGCCGAGAGTACCTTTGGCGGCGGGTTAAACACCCCGGCCTTTACGGTAAACAAGTATTCTACCTTATAATAGGCCTGCAAAAACACACTCAGTATGCCGTATTCCTTACTGCCCGGTTTGGATGCGCAGCGTTCGGCAACTTCTTTTTGGAACATCCCCACAACCTCGTGTACCTGATCTCGGTGCTCCAGGATCTTAAAAAGTATTTGTGAGGATATGTTATAAGGGAAGTTGCCTATCACAGCCATTTGGCGCTCAAACTTGGCTTTAAAATCCAGCTCCAAAAAATCGGCGTTGATAAGTCGTTCGCCAAGGGCTGGATACTTTTTTTTCAGGAACGTATACGATTCCGTATCGATATCTATCAAAAAAGTTTCGTAGTCGGGCTTTTGCAGCAAAAAATCAGATAAGATGCCCATACCCGGGCCAACCTCAAGTACTTGTTTGTACCTGCCCTCGGGGCGCAGGCTGTCCACAATTTTCGAGGCGATATTTTTATCAGTAAGAAAGTGCTGCCCTAAATGTTTTTTTGCTCTTACTAATGTCATTATCCGTTTTTATTTGAGCAAATTAAGGCATATTTGTGCTTTAATCAGAATTTATAAACTTAAAATCTTTTTATTTGCATGTTGGGCGACGGGCTAAAGCCCTAAAGCACAAAGCAAAATATAAAAAAACCGGTCGCAATATCCATCTGTACTACATCATAATCGGTGGAATCAAGCTGCAATCGGTGAAATCATCATATAATCATGAGCGACAAACCTAAAATAGGAATAAGTATTGGCGATGTTAACGGGATAGGGTTAGAGATAATCATCAAAACCCTGGCCGATGCAAAAATATACGATTATTGCACCCCCATTGTTTACGGGCATACCAAAGTGGCCTCATTTCACCGCCGCAATACCCACATCAACGAGTTTAACTTTAATGTGATAGATAACGCAGCCGATGCGCAGCACCGTAAAGCCAACATGATAAACTGCTGGGAAGAAGATGTAAAAATTGAAACCGGGCAGGTTACTGCCGAAGGTGGCAAGTACGCTTACATTTCCCTGCAGCGCGCTACAGACGACCTGCTTGCCGGTAATATAGACGGACTGGTAACCGCCCCTATCAATAAAGATAACATCCAGAGCGAGGAGTTTAACTTCCCCGGCCATACTGAGTATTTACAGCATCGCGATAGCAAAGATGAATCGCTGATGTTTTTGGTGAGCGAAACCCTGCGGGTTGGTGTGGTAACCGGCCATATCCCGGTATCGAAGATCTCGGAAAGCATCACTACTGATAAAATTATACACAAATTAAAGCTGATGAACGCCAGCTTGCAGGATGATTTCTGGATTCGCAAACCAAAAATTGCTGTATTGGGCTTAAACCCCCATGCCAGCGATAACGGCCTGATAGGCAACGAGGAGAAAGATACCATCATACCGGCTATTGAAGAAGCCCGTAACAACGATGTACTTGCTTTTGGCCCATACGCTGCCGATGGCTTTTTCGCCAACGGAACATACCTGCAATTTGATGCCGTACTGGCCATGTATCACGACCAGGGATTGATCCCTTTTAAACAAATAGCGTTCGAGTCGGGTGTAAACTATACCGCAGGGCTGAGCTTTGTGCGCACCTCGCCAGATCATGGTACCGCTTATGACATAGCAGGTAAAAACATGGCTTCGGAAGTATCCTTCCGCGAGGCATTGTTCACCGCATTACACATCATCAAACACCGGAGAGAAACCGCCGAGCTAAACGAAAACCCTTTGGTGTTTGCCAAATTAAGTCGCGATAGGGACTAATAAAGCCGTCGCCGAGATACTGTTTTAAATTTATTACCGTTAGATTAAAACATTTATCTATAAAAATCATTTTCCTGTTTAATGAGTAATTTAATTAACCGCATCAGGTCAATTGATGCGTTTCGTGCAGTTACCATGTTCCTGATGATCTTTGTGAATGATCTGGATGGTGTGCCCAATACCCCTCAATGGCTCAAACATGCAGGAATTAATGCCGATGCTTTAGGACTTGCCGATACCATATTCCCAGCCTTCTTGTTCATAGTAGGCTTATCCATACCGTATGCCTTTAAAAAGCGCCTGCATAACGAGAACGCGCATATCCCAATGCGCATCATCACGCGGTCGTTCGCACTTATATTTATCGGTTTCTTCCACGCCAACATGGAAACCTATAACGACCCGGCCACCCTTTTACCGCAACCCGTTTGGGAAAGCCTCGCTACTTTCAGTTTCTTCTTTATCTTTTTAGATTATAGCAAAGTCGAATCAAAAACCAAGCGTTACCTGTTCCAGGGCTTTGGTATTGCGCTACTGGCCGCCATGTGCTTATTGTATAAAAGTACCGACCCTAACCACCCATGGCTGCATTTAACATGGTGGGGCATCCTGGGGCTTATCGGGTGGTCATACCTGGTGTGCGCCTTTATCTACTACTATAGCAATGGGGTGCTTTGGGTGCAGGCCGCCGCCTGGATCTTCTTCATGTTCTTCAATATCGATTTCCATTTCGGGATGCTTAACTTTTTAAGCGGCATCCAAAAATATATGTGGATAGCCGGTAACGGCGCTATGCAGGCATTTACCATGGCAGGCGTTTTTGTATCGGTGCTATACATGCGCCTTGCCGCAAATAAAGAAATTAAGATGCTATGGGTAGCTATGCTGCTAATGGCTGTGATACTGTTTAACCTGGGCTTCATCGTCCGTTATTTTAGTGGTGGGATAAGTAAAGCGCGCGATACTCCTTCATGGGTGCTTATATGTACCGGCATTAGTTTGGTGGTGTACGCATTTTTTGTTTTCCTGGTTGATGTTAAGCACAAATTTCATTGGTTTAAGGTGATAGAGCCCGCGGGTACCAGTACTTTTACCTGTTACCTGGTACCCTTTTTGTTTTATCCACTTTACCAGATGACCAACCTGGGCTACCCCGAATATTTTAACCAGGGCACCGGCGGGCTCATCAAGTGTATCATATTCTCATTTGTGATGGTATGGCTAACCGGCCTGCTGCAAAAGATAAACGTAAGGCTAAAAATATAAAGCGTTCACGTTCACTGCCGTGAACACTTGCGAACACCGCTAACGCATTGATTATCAGGCAAAAGATAAAATTAAAGTTTAAAGCGCCCTCAAACACCCTCAAACGACTTTAAACGCCCTCAAACGCTTCTGTTTTTACTGTCGAGCGAAATATTTTATACCTTGCAATTGTACCATCGAAATTCCTGCCATGCCCGCAACCGCCCAGTACTGGATAGATCATTTAAACCTGCAACCGCACCCCGAAGGTGGATATTACAAAGAAGTTTTCCGCTCGCAAAATGAGGTTACGCGTGCCGGGGCCACGGCATTAAAACAGGCCGTCACATCCATTTACTATTTGCTGGAGGGCCGCGACTTTTCGGGTTTCCACCGCCTGGCGTCAGACGAGCTGTGGTACTTCCATAAAGGCGCACCGTTGCATATCCATGTTATCGACCATGAGGGCAACCACACCATCATCGAACTAAGCGACACCCAAACCGGCAGCCTGCAGGCTGTTATCGCACACAACACCTGGTTTGCGGCCCAAATATCATCAGTCACGGGCTTTACCCTGGTAAGCTGCGCCGTTGCCCCCGGTTTTGATTTCGCCGAATTCGAGATGGCGAAGAAGAATGAATTGCTTGCACAATACCCACAGCATGCAGATTTGTTGGATAGGCTTTGCAGGGAGTAACAGAAAATGCTGCAACCGCATACTTTAATAAAGAGCGTAGGGCCGACAAGAAACCGGGGTAAAGGCATGTGGGCGGAATGATTTTTTTGTCTTGATTTATTCACCTATTTTATTCTTTTAAGGTGTTCATGAGCTCACTGCGTTCGGTTTTTGCTTCCTTTTGTATCAAGACAAAACGGCGAAGCCCTCTTGAGCATCTTAAAAAACAAGCGAAAGCGAAAAACAAGTAGCCTCCGCGGCAATGAGCGGCGAATGATTATAACAGTGCGCTTAGCATGAGAGATGCCGAAATAAATTCGGCATAACGGTGCGCTTTTTGTCGCCACTGGGTCTCACATCGTGGGCCCTGGATGCCTTGCATATTGGGTTTCGCAACCTTTATTTCTTTATTAACTCCGCCGAACCCAAAAACAATTCTTTATTTGGAGCGACCAGGTTAGCGGGTACCCTGCACGATAGTGAATACATTTTGCTGCCAATTAATATCATTTGCATATACAGCGTAGCTTTGGTTGCGTTTTCAACCCCGGAGAAGCTGTAGGAAGTATAGGTTTTCCATTTGCCAATTACTATATCGCCAAAGGTATAGTTGTTTTTTTTCGAAGCTACCCCTGCGCGCATCTGATCGGCAAATCGCTGATCGTCCTTCATCGGTGCTAACGCGGCCGAATCTAAATGAACTGCTACTTTGTAGTCTATCACATTTGAGCTGTAGGCCATACTGTCCGCCTGCCTAAGGGTATAAACATCAATACCATTCCTGGTTTCCTTTAGTGGTTCGGCAGGGAATTTTACCGATATTTTCTCGTCCAGGTTTTTGGTTACCCACGTGGTTTGGGCATTAGCAGCCGCCGATAACATCAGTACGAATAATAAGAGGGTGTAGGCTTTTTTCATTTTTAAAAATATGATTGTGATAAACGGCCAAGATAATATTATAAAATCAATTTTAGTAAGGCACTGATTAGCAAGATTTCGACAAAACCGTGATCATACAACATCAGAGGATGCTTAACTTTGAGGTATGAAGAAAATAGGATTTCTATCATTTGGGCATTGGTCCAACCATCCATCTTATGCAACCCGTACCGCGGGCGATACCCTGCTTCAATCCATTGACCTGGCTGTAGCTGCCGAGGAATTAGGTGTGGATGGCGCTTACTTTCGCGTTCATCACTTTGCGCGCCAGCTGGCCTCGCCATTTCCATTGCTGTCTGCCATAGGTGCTAAAACCAGTAAAATAGAGATCGGCACCGGTGTTATCGACATGCGGTATGAAAACCCGATGTATATGGTAGAGGATGCCGGCGCCGCAGATCTGATCTCGGGCGGGCGTTTACAATTAGGTATCAGCCGGGGTTCGCCGGAGCAGGTGATAGAAGGTTGGCGCTATTTTGGTTATGAACCAAAAGAGGGAGAAACCGACGCAGATATGGGAAGACAAAAGGCTTTAGATTTTCTGGACAAACTAAAAGGCATTGGTTTTGCGCAGCCAAACCCATACCCTATGTTCCCGAACCCGCCGGGCCTGTTACGCCTGGAGCCACATTCCGACGGCCTGCGTGAACGCATCTGGTGGGGAGCCGCCTCTAACGCGACTGCCATTTGGGCGGCCGAAAACGGTATGCACCTGCAAAGCTCAACCCTAAAGTTTGACGAAAGCGGAAAACCTTTTCATATCCAGCAGGCCGAGCAGATCAGGTTATATAAAGAAGCCTGGAAAAAAGCAGGGCACCAGCGCGAACCCAGGGTTTCGGTAAGCCGGTCTATTTTTGCACTGATAACCGACCAGGACAGGCAGTATTTTGGGCAGCAAGCTAAAGCAGCCGATAGTTTTGGTTATATTGAAGCTGATCAGCGCGCGGTATTCGGAAAAAGTTACGCTGCCGAACCCGATCAGCTCATCAAGCAACTGGCGCATGACGAAGCTATACAGGAAGCCGACACGCTGCTGCTCACCATCCCCAACACTTTAGGGGTCGACTATAATGTTCATGTGCTATCGGCAATATTGGAGCATGTTGCGCCTGCGCTGGGTTGGCGATAAATATTTTATGAGGAAAAGGTGCTGCTGTGAGCTTTCGGTTCCGGCAGTCCCGTTTTTCGCTTATACGCCTGCAGTCCCTAAACCCGGGTGCGCAATTCAAAACCGCACACCGCCATGTCCGCTATTGTTACATTAATTAGCATAAACAAACTGCAATTTGCTTTATATTAGCATGTTACCTGTTTGGAACAAGGATTGATGTAAAGAAAACTTGAATACATATATCTTCCATATCACCCTCTATGACCTGGGCTTCCTGGGAGCGATATTTATCGGGTTTTCTTTTGCGTTGCAGCTGGGGTTTGTTAAAAGGGCCAACCGGGCTGCAAACCACTTTTTGAGTTTGGCCCTGGCTACGATGATACTATGGCTGCTTGGGGTACTGGGCCGGGACATCGGCCTTGACGCTTATTTTTCTCACTGGAGCTGGCTACCGCTACAATTTTCGCTTGCATTTGGCCCACTCATCTATTTTTACGTGCTTAAAATAACCCGGCCTGAATATAAATTTCGGCGTACGGACCTGTTGCATTTTAGTCCTTTGTTGCTGGAATTGGGCGTTCACGTATTGGCGGTTAGGCAAAGTATAAAAACCGGTGCAGCTACTTATAAAACGCCGGCCTTTCAGCAACTGAACCCGGCATTGCAACTGCTGGCGTTTGTTTCGGTTATCATTTACCTTTACCTGGCCCACCGGCTCATAGAACACTTTTACCAGCGGGTAAAATTTAATGGAGGCGACCGGTACCGGTACGAATTGCGGTGGCTGCATCGCTTACTAAAGGGCTTTGGGCTGCTATGGCTATTATGGATCCCGCTTACAGCCGCAGATTTTTTTTATTACCATTACCAATTAAGTACAGGCGCTTATTATCCTTTGTATCTTTTTTTAGCAGCAATGGTCATCTGGATGGCCGCCATAGCTTTTTTAAAACAGGAGGCCGGTGTGCCGGCAGCCCCTCTTTCGTTTTTAAAGCCACCACTTCCGGCAGAAATGAAGCTAAGTAGTATTTGGTTAAAGAAAGCCGTGCAAACCGGCCTGTTTTACCAGGACCCGGAACTAAGCTTAGGCTCGCTGGCAGAAAAGCTTGAGCTAACTACCCATGAATTATCCCGGATCATCAATACCGCGCTCAAAAAAAGCTTTAATGATTTCATCAATGAATATCGTGTTACTGACGTAGCCCGGAAAATGCAGGACCCGGCTTATAACCACATCACCCTGCTGGGTATTGCATTTGAATCGGGGTTTAATTCTAAAACCACCTTTAACCGTACTTTCAAACAAATAACCGGAAAAAGCCCGGCGGAATATAAAACTGAACTCAAAAAAGAAAGCCCATCTTATAACTTGGGGCGCCATCCCCGGTTTGCGACGCTAATTTCGAACCATGAAACCTCCTTTAAGTGGTCTCATCACAAATTAAACCGCAGTGATATGTTTAAAAACTATTTGAAAATAGCATGGCGCAGCTTAACACGCAATAAAAGCTACGCCGCTATTAATGTTACCGGCCTGGCGGTGGGTATTGCCGTTTGTATGGTAATATTTATCATTATACAATATCAAACAAGCTTTGATAATTTTCATGCAAAGAAAGAACGCATCTATCGTGTGTTAACCGAATACCACCAGGCGGCATCAGCAAATACTTCTTACGGGAAAGAGGTCCCCCTGCCGATGCCTATAGGGTTGAAAACGTCTTTCCCTCAAATAGAACAGGTGGCACCAATTTTTGCAAGTCAGGACGATCAGTTGCAGATAGCTGAGCATAACGGCACCCCTGAAAAAATATTTAAAGAGCAGAGGGGCGTGTTTTTTACAGCGCCTTCATTTTTCAAAATATTTAATTTCCCCCTGCTGGCAGGTTCGTACGCCTCATTAAATGATCCGAACAATGTATTGCTTACAAAAGAGATCGCTGAAAAGTATTTCGGCGACTGGAAAACAGCCATGGGCAAAACCATTAAACTGCAGGCAGGCGGTTATATATTTGAACACGGCACCGAAGTACTAAAAGTTTCGGGCATCCTTGCCACTATACCGGCAAATACCGACTTTCAGCTAAAACTTGTGGTGGCTTACGGAACCGGTTTTACCGGCAGTATTATAGCAAAATCTACCGATTGGGAGGATAGGACCACATCGGATTTTGGTTGCTATATTTTGTTGCCGCCCAATACTTCGGCGGATAATTTTAATCAGCAATTAAGGGCATACTCGCAAAAAATGCAGTCGGCCGCCAATAAGGATAGCCATATCATACAGCCATTAAGCGCGGTGCATTATGATACCCAAACGGGTAACTACAGCAACAAAACAATCAGCCATCAGCTACTCAATGTATTGTGGCTAATTGCGGCGTTCATCCTGTTAATTGCCTGTGTAAACTTTATCAACCTTTCTACCGCGCAGGCTGTTAACCGTGCAAAGGAGGTTGGGGTAAGAAAAGTTTTGGGGAGTAGTAAATCTCAATTACAGATTCAATTTATCATTGAAACTTTTTTGATAGTTACCGGCGCTGTAATGCTTGCAGCTGTTATTACCATTCTTGCATTACGTTCTGTAAGCCGGCTTTTAGACCTTTCGCTTTCATTCAACCTATTCAACAACCCCGCAATTATTTTATTCCTTTTAGCGGTAACCATTATTGTAACCGCACTCGCCGGTTTTTACCCTGCTATTGTTTTATCGCGCTTCAATCCTGTAAATGCTTTAAAGAGCAAAATAACGGCAAATACGGCAAAGGGAGTCTCCTTAAGAAGAGGGTTGGTGGTGTTTCAATTCATCATTGCACAGGCGCTCATCATCGGCACGCTCATTATTGTAAAGCAGATGAATTATTTTATGGATCAGCCATTAGGCTTTGATAAAGATGCCATTGTAAATGTTCCTTTCCGGGTAGATAGCCTTCGCATCAGCAGGCTGGATTATTTAAAGCAGCAGCTACTGTCAGTAAACGGCGTGCAGGCGGTAAGCTTCAATTCTAACACCCCTGTCGAAAATGGGAATGATATATGGAGCACCTTCAGGTTTAACCATGCCGTAAAAGAAACCGATTTTAAAGCTATTACCAAATTTGCCGACGACGGTTATGTACCGGCTTATAAATTACCATTGATAGCCGGAAGAAATTTGCAACCATCTACTTACACCAGAGAAATTTTAATAAATGAGTCGCTGATGAAAAGTTTGGGAATAAAGAACCCCAATGACATATTGAATAAAGAAATAAGCATCTGGGGCGACAAGATAAAATGCCCGGTTGTTGGTGTACTGAAAGATTTTAATGACAGGTCTTTTCGGCATGATCTGGCACCATTGCTTATTACCACAAACACAACCATGTACAACCAGGCAGGGATAAAAATTACAACTACAAATATTCCAGCTACCATGCAAGCTGTTAAAAAAATATTTGAGCAAACCTTCCCCGATTTTGTTTATGAGTACAAGTTTTTGGATGATAAAATTGAAAGTTTTTACAAACAGGAAACCCAGTTAGCCGCATTGTATAAAATTTTTGCAGCCATCGCCATATTCCTGAGCTGTTTGGGGCTGTATGGCTTGGCCTCGTTTATGGCTGTGCAAAGGATAAAAGAAGTGGGTATTCGTAAAGTGCTTGGTGCTACCGCAGGCAATATCGTTTACTTGTTTTCAAAAGAATTTATCATACTTATAGCCATTGCCTTTGCCATTGCTACACCTATTGCCTGGTATTACATGCACCAATGGCTGCAAGCTTATGTTTATCGCATCAGCATCAGTTGGTGGCTATTTGCAGCAGGCGGGCTTGTGGCCATCATTATTGCACTTGCAACCATAAGCTTCCAGGCAATACGGTCGGCAAGAGCAAACCCGGTGAAAAGCCTGAGAAGTGAATGATATAAAACCCGCTTTCAGGGTAAAGAACTTGGATCAATAACATGAGATCTGAGGTTTAGTTGACACATTTATGTGGTGCGTTCCGGGGTGAGATACGGAACGCATTTTTTATGAAAGGACGTATTAAACTTTAGTTGCCGCCGGCTCACCCATCGTGGGCCCTGCGATGCCTGGCATACGGTGCAGGTTTTTTTTAAAAGATACTGCGGGCATGTAATCTCTGCCGCCCCGCACCAAAATCCCCGCTCAATTCCGCCATTCAACAGCCATTGTTAACAACCCAAAATCCAATTAAAAAAAACACTTTCCAGTTTTCGGAAATTTACCTACATTTGCGGGCTAATTGTTGCTCATTGAAATCGCTAAAAACATATTCAATACCTTTTACCGGCCTTAAGCTGGGCAAGCATTATTTTGAATACGAAATAAACGATGCTTTTTTTGCCGAGTTTGAATACTCATTAGTTAAAAAGGCTAACCTTATTTGTAAGGTTGAACTGGACAAGCAGGAAACAATGCTGATCCTGAACTTTGACATTACCGGCACCGTAAACGCCACCTGTGATAGATGCTTATCTGATTATCTGCAACCGATAGATATTCATGAGCAGCAGATAGCACGCTTTACGGAAGAGGAAATGAGCGAAGATGACGAGATAATTACCCTTGGCAAGAACGATCACGAGATTGCGCTGGCCGGGTTGATATATGAATATGTTAATGTTGCTTTACCATTTGTTTCTGCTTGCAGTAACGAAAGCGACACCAAACAATGTGACGAGGAAATGCTGGCAAACTTAAATAAGCTTGCGGCAAATGATGAACAAACCAAGAGCACTGACCCGAGATGGGAAGCTCTTAAAAAATTAAAATAATATAATAACTAAAAGTTATGGCACACCCAAAACGGAAAATTTCAAAATCAAGAAGAGATAAACGCAGAACGCACTACAAAGCAGAAGCGCCTACTTTAACTACTTGCCAAACTACTGGTGCAGTACACTTGCCACACAGGGCATACACTGTTGATGGTAACGTTTACTTCAACGGAAAAATCCTTATTGAGAAAGCAGTAGCAGTTTAAGCTTAATTTTCTGAAAATGAAGATTGGCTTAGATATTATGGGCGGTGATTTCGCCCCCAAGGCAGCAGTTTTAGGGGCAATTGAAGCTTGTAAAGTTTTATCTGCCGGGCAAAAACTTGTGCTTATTGGCGACAAGGATATTGCTCTAAGCCTACTTCAGGAAAATAATTTTAGCCCCGATAACTTTGAGTTTGTACACACAACCGAAGTTATTGGCATGGGCGAACACCCCACCAAGGCTATTGTTCAGAAACCCAACTCAAGTATAAGCGTTGGTTTCCAGCTATTGAAAGAAGGTGCCTTACAGGCATTTTCATCGGCAGGGAATACCGGTGCTATGCTGGTGGGCAGCATGTTCAGCGTAAAAACCATACCAGGTGTAATACGCCCGGCCATGACAACCATTGTACCCAAACTTAAAGGCGGTTTGGGTATTATTTTGGATGTAGGCGCCAACGCCGATTGCAAGCCCGATGTGCTTTTGCAATTTGGTATTTTAGGCAGCCTGCTTGCCGAATCTATATACGGGATACCCAACCCGCGTATTGCGCTGATGAATATTGGCGAAGAAGAGGAAAAAGGCAACCTGCTTTTACAGGCCACCTACCCTTTAATGAAAGAAACCAAACTGTTTAACTTTGTAGGTAACGTTGAAGGGCGCGACCTTTTTGCCGACAACAATGATGTTGTTGTTTGCGATGGTTTTACAGGGAACGTTATCCTTAAGCTTGCCGAATCTTTTTACGTTATTACCCAGAAGAAAAGATTAAAAGACGAATTTTTTGACCGCTTTAACTACGAGCAATACGGCGGAAGCCCTATACTTGGGGTTAACGCGCCTGTTGTTGTTGGCCACGGCATTTCAAGCCCCGAGGCGATCAAGAACATGGTGCTGCTGTCAAGAAACATGATCGAGACCAACCTTATAGACAAAATTAAACTGGCTTTTCAGTAAAAAAATATAGAATGAGCAAAATTACTGCTGCTATTACCGCTGTAAATGGTTACGTACCCGAGTACGTGTTAACCAACCAGGAGCTGGAAACAATGGTGGA
Source organism: Mucilaginibacter sp. L294 (assembly GCF_001636615.1). Taxonomy (GTDB): domain Bacteria; phylum Bacteroidota; class Bacteroidia; order Sphingobacteriales; family Sphingobacteriaceae; genus Mucilaginibacter. The sequence goes on from NZ_LGEK01000026.1 coordinate 53,226, forward strand.
AACCAACGACGAGTGGATCATGAGTCGTACCGGCATTAAAGAGCGGAGGATATTAAAAGGCGAAGGGCTTGGCACATCAGATATGGCCGTACCGGCTGTTGAAGGCCTGCTAAAAAAGCGCGGCATTAGTGCCGAAGAGATAGACCTGATCATATTTTGCACCACCACGCCCGATATGCCTTTCCCGGCTACGGCAAACGTACTTGCACATAAAATTGGCGCTAAAAATGCCTGGGGGTATGATCTGCAGGCCGCTTGCTCCGGCTTCATCTTCGGCCTGGCCACCGGCGCGCAGTTTATTGAGAGTGGCAAACACACCAAAGTATTAGTAGTAGGGGGCGATAAGATGTCGTCGATCATCAACTACGAAGACCGCGCTACCTGTATCATATTTGGCGATGGCTGCGGCTGCGCCCTGCTTGAGCCTAATACCGAAGGTTATGGTATTATAGATTCGGTGCTGAAAAGCGATGGCGCGGGTTCACAGCTTTTATTCCAAAAATCGGGCGGTTCGGTTAGTCCGGCCACGCACGAAACCGTTGCCAATAAAGAACACTACGCATACCAGGAAGGCCAGGCAGTATTTAAATTTGCCGTAACCAACATGGCCGAGGTTGCCGCCGAAGTAATGGATCGCAACAACTTGGTTGCCGATGATATTGCATGGCTGGTACCGCACCAGGCAAATAAACGTATTATTGATGCTACCGCTAACCGTACCGGCATAAGTGCTGATAAGGTTATTGTAAACATTGAGCGTTACGGCAATACCACAAACGGCACCATTCCATTATGCTTATGGGAGTGGGAAGACAAATTTAAAAAGGGTGACAACCTGATTTTAGCTGCCTTTGGCGGTGGGTTTACCTGGGGCTCTATTTATTTGAAATGGGCCTACTAACTGATGTGCAGATTTAAAATGTGCAGATACTGTCTCTTATAAACATCT